>MNWS01000251.1:0-27828 GCA_001872685.1 Fidelibacterota bacterium CG1_02_48_14 | reverse complement strand
TATGCATTAAAACTCTGGCGCAATGGTGTACTCGATCCCTGGACGAGCTGGTATGGTCTGGGATTAAGTGTAGGGCGCGAATACTACCTGGTGGAAAATCGTCAGCGTATTGGGACGGATGTGCATCTGGTTGGCACCGGACTTTTGGTATGGCACATTGATAATACGCAATATGGCAATTCGAATGAGGCACATCGTTTGGTGGATATGGCGGCCGCCGACGGAACCTTCGGAAACGGCACCAGTGCCGGCGATCCATGGCCCGGCACCACCGACAATCGGAATTTTGATTTTGAAACCATTCCACCAGCGATTGCCTGGGATGGCAGCAATACGCAAGTCGCTATCAGAAATATTTCAGATTCTGATACCACCATGTCTGCCGATCTCGAGGTGCACGAAACCGTGCCACACCTCGCATTATCCGAGTTTGATCTGTACGACGAGACCGGGGATGACATTATGGAACCCGGGGAGACATTTGAAGTGTGGATTCACGTCACCAACACCGGTGGTCTGGCAACGGGAATCGAGGCTACAATTTCATCAGAATCACCGGCAGTCCAGGTGACCTCATCCAGCGCCACTATTCCGGACCTGGATTTCATGAATACGGCGATTGGGAATCTGCCGTTTGAATTAATTGTGAGTGATACCGCCCATACCAGCGTGGTTTCACTGAATATTGCCATCACCTCCATTGAAAATGCTGACACCATGCGGTACACGATCACGGTTGGGATCGGTTCGCCGGAAGTCGGACTGGTTGACAATGATGGCAGCACCGGCACCAGTGGAGATGTTCTTTCCTACTACGCGAAAGCATTGGACAGCCTGGAGGTCGTCTTTAAAACCTGGGATGTGGCAACTCAGGGTCAACCGGATTCACTCTGGTTTTCCACCAAACCGATCGTTGTCTGGTTCACCGGAAATCGTCAATCACCCCTGACTACCGAAGCGGTTACGAATCTACAGACCTACCTTGAAAATGGCGGCCGGTTGTTGCTCACCGGGCAGCACGTGGGCGATGATTTCCTTCAATTTCCGGCATTTTTTAACAATGTCCTGGGGGCGGCGGTGACCAGTCTTGATGCTCACGAGGATTATGTCTTTGGTCAGCCCGATCATATGGGGATGACCAGCCAGTCTCGCTTTCTGCTGACTGCCGCTGACGGTGCACACAACCAAAGCGGGACGGATGTGGTTGAGCCCACTAACATCGGTCAGTCGCTATTTTATTATCCGTTCCTTCAGGCTTCTGCAGGAGTTTACCAGGCGAATAGTTTCTATCGGACGATCTATCTGGCATTTGGATTTGAAGCTGTTTCAAATACCCTGGCTGAGGGGATGCAGACACGGGAAAACCTGCTGGATACTTTCCTGAGTTGGTTGCGAATGCCCACAACCGATCTCGCACCGGAGTCTCCACTATCAATGGCATTGCATTATGAACTTCAGGCAGCCTACCCGAATCCGTTTAATCCGTCCGTGTCGTTGAAATTGAGTCAAATGGCCGGGCAGGCTGGTGGGGTTCATATTTTTGATCTTGTCGGCCGACAGATTGCACAATTGTCCATCACCCAAGGTCAACAGTCGGTCACCTGGCAACCGGATCACGAACTGAGCAGTGGACTTTACTTTGCACAACTTTGGCAGGCGGGGATACCCACCGGACCGGTACTGAAGTTGACATTTTTAAAATAATTCCGGTTCAAGAGTCCCGGAAATGCGAAGGGTTATCGGGGTGCAGGCGTGAATAATCATCAAGCCATCAACTGGAAAAGAGTCGGTCCTTTTGCCATCATTCTGGCTGCGTTGCTGTGGTCGGTGGATGCGCTCATGCGGCAGAACCTGTATAGTCTGCCCTCCATTGTGATCGTGTTTAGCGAGCATGCACTGGGTTTTCTGGTTACCCTGCCCTGGCTCATCCAAAATCGTAAACAGATCCAATCACTCTCGAATAAGACCTGGCTTTCCATATTTTGGATAGCGTTGTTTGGCGGCATCATGGGCACGCTGTTTTACACCAAAGCCCTGAGCTACATCCAGTACATCAATTTTTCGGTGGTGGTTCTGCTACAAAAACTCCAACCGATTTTCGCCATTTTCCTGGCAGGAATCATTCTAAGAGAAAAATTACGCCCCCGGTTTTTAGCCTGGGCGGTGGTGGCGCTGATTGGTGGTTACCTGGTGACATTCCCTACCGGCCGACCCACGTTCATTGATGGCGGGAAAAATATTGTGGCGGGATTATTGGCTGTGGGGGCGGCATTCGCCTGGGGATCGTCAACGGTGATGGGTAAGTACAGTCTGCGAAATCTGGATACGCGTATAATCACACCGCTGAGATTGGGATTGACGGCTGCGGTGAGCGGACTCTATATCGTTCTGAATAATGATCTGGTGGGGGTATTTCCGGACGTTACCGGCACGCAATGGTTGTATTTAATCGCTATCGTCTTTTCCTCCGGCACCGTGGCGTTATCCATCTACTATTTTGGGCTGAAATTTGTTGATGCCAGCAAATCCACGATTCTGGAAATGTTCTGGCCTTTGTCTGCGGTAACCATTGACTGGGTATTCTTTGATCATTGGCTGACGGTTACACAAGTGATGGGTGCTGTGTTGTTGTTGATCGCGATTTTGCGTGTGACCAAGCGGGCAACGGAGATCGCGGTAGAAGCGACCTGATAATAAAGCAGAAAACACCTCTCAAGACAAAACTGGAAATAAACACCGAGAAAAACATACACCCGGGTTGTCCGCCTGAGCACCGTCGAAGGCCAACCTGGGCTGGATGGAAAGTGGGACCAGGCTACAAATCAGGGTTCCTTCACTACGACGCGACAGGTTACACAGATGAAAATAGCGGGGAAATCTTAACCGCAAAAACGCAAGGCTTGCCAGGAAACTGAATTACTTGAAGGTCGTAATCCGCCAAACGAAGTGAAGTCAATTCGCAAATCCCCAATTCAGCATAAAAAAAGCCCCCCGAATTTCGGGGGGCTTTTGTATTTGTATCCTAAGTCCTAAGAAAGGATAAGTTTAGAAACGCATGGTAACACCCATGTTCAAGTGACGAGGTTGGCCAAGATAAACCTCTGCATCATCAGCAGCATGGTTCTTACCATCACCTGTGAAGGCGTTATATTTGCTGTTATCAACAGCATCAATTACATATACATTGTCGAGAGCATTGAAGACGTGTGCAAAAACGGTGAACTTCATACCCTTTGTATTGATCGGTAGATCATAGGATGCATGAAGGTCAACCACACTATAATCCGGGGCCATCCAGCTTTGAACGCGATTACCGCTTGCGTCTTCTTCCAACGTTGTCCGTGTGAAGGGATTCCAATCTGCATAATTATTTGCATAGAAACGCATCACAGCCTGCAGGCTCATACCTTGGGTCGGGTACAGACTTGCACTAATTGAGTATTGCGTTTGTGGCGAATCTCCGACTTTGAGATCCTTCACATAGTAGGTAGCCGTGTCTTGTGTTTCGATGTAGGTGCCGGTTTGGAGGAAGGTCGTATCAACCCAGGTATTGTAAATACCTGTTACATCCTTAGTATACTTCCAGTCACCAAAGCTTGCTGCAAAATCTAAACGCAGCAAGGAAATTGGCCGTAGCCCAACTTCGGCTTCTATACCTGAGTGGTTGGCATCCATTCCAGCGAGGAATAAGGTTGCGTCTGAACCATCAGGAAGTGTATAGCCGATTAAATTGGAGCGATTGAGCCATTTTGTATTGTAGTAGTTTGCTTTGGCAGCCACTATTCCACCAAGTCCGCTCGCGTCCAAACCAACTTCAAATGAATTGAAGAGCTCATTTTCCACATTTTTGTTTACAGAGCCATCATAGTCGTTGATTGCATTGTCAAAGATAGGGGCTTTGGAAATGTAACCAAGGTTGGCAAAAACACCCAAATCTTCAGTCAGGCGATACATTCCACCACCCTTAATCTGATACCCTGAGAGACCCTTATTCTCAGAATGAAGTGGTTTACTACTCGGGTCAGGGACATAGCTTGTGTCTCCTGCTACGATAACCATCATTTCCTCTGAAGCCTTGAAGTGGTCGGTATAAGTATAACCGGTAGTTGAATATCCAGCGGTTCCATAGGCTGAAATCGGACCACTCTTAAATTCGGCTTGTCCAAAAAATCCAAGCCAATTTACGGTGTTGGTATTGTAATAATTGAGCTTGTCACCCAGGAATTTCATTTGCATGGCCTGAGTCGTATCAAATTCATTACCCGTGAAAACGTAGTAATCACCACCCAATAGATCGCGAACATCATAATAGTGATTAATCTCGGCCGTACGCCAATCTACACCAACAATAGTCTTAAGAGAATTGCTGACATCAACATTCAATTTGGAAATCAGCCCAATGGTAGACTGATTGTTACGACTATTTCGCAAAATCCCAGTTGCCCGTGAAAGTGAATTACTATAGGTTGCGTCTATGTTACCAGTGTTCTGAGCAATTTCAGCGTCCCAATCACGGTATCCACCTTCATTGTAATTTGTCACAACACTGCCATATGTCCCAGTACCGCCACCGCTACCACCACTCCAGTAAAGAATCGTGGACAACCGCATTTGGTCTGACAGATTCAAGTACCAGTTTAGATTGAGTTGTGGTTTGTGATAAAAATTTTCTCTTTCGTTAAGCAGAGTCGGCGAATAGCGGGTTATTCCGTCTTGTTCGCCGTACATATCCCAGTACTGCAAACCATCGTAAGATGTTGAAACGCCATGAGAGGTTTGGTTGAATGCACGACCTAATTCTTTGTATTTCTCAAATACATCTGAAACGCCATTGGAATCAGCATCTAACGCTATGACACTATCAGCAAAGATCTCTTTGGCATATTGTTGACTATACCGGGCAACATTCTGCTTATAAAGATTCTGACCATGTCTTTGTGGGGCACCAACAGCATAAAATTCGAACCGATTATTCGAATTCATTGCATAGCCCGCTCCTAAATAATATGCCCAGGCATCTGTCCATGTGGCATCATAAAAACCAATGCCCGTTTTACGAACAACCGCACCATTTATTGCCAGGCCATCCATGTTACCTGTACTAAAAGCTACAGTTGATTTTGAGAATCCCCATGAACCGATTTCCTTTTTCACCATCGCGCTCTTTCCTTGAGCAGCAGGATCGGTGATGATATTCATGGTTCCACCAACGGAAGGTGTTGCCAAATTTACGGCACTAAGCCCACGCTGAACCTGAATGGAGGAGGTAGCATCGCCGACACCATCCCAGTTGGACCAATAGACCCAACCATTTTCCATATCATTGACTGGCACGCCATTGATCATAATGGCAACATTGCGTTGATTAAAACCACGTACATTGATACGGGCATCACCAGCACCGCCGCCGCCTTCGGTAGCGTAAACTGAGGGCGTTGTGTTAAGGACCAAGGGGATGTCACGCGACCCAAGACGTAGCGACATCTGGCTTTTGTCAACATTGGTAAAAGCCACCGGTGTTTCACGCGTTGCCCGCGAGGCCAGCACTTCCAGCGCTGATCCCATAATGGCAGCCTGGCTCAGGTTGAAATTCACCGTGACTGTAAGTCCTGCAGCCACAGCCACTGTCTGACTCGCTTTTTCATAGCCGATCACCGATGCGGTGACGGTATAGGTTCCAACAGGGACACCTTCAATGGCATAAGCCCCCGACAAATCGGATGCGCCACCGTAGGGCTGTCCGTCAACAATGACATTTGCACCTGGCAGGGCTTCCCCTGTCGCTGCGTCAGTAACCGTGCCTTTGATTGTACCCTGGCTAAATGCCATTAGCGGTACCAGCACAATTGCCCACACGAAAAGCGTTAATCGCTTGTTCATGCTTTCCTCCTGGTTTTGGTTTTGTGGTATTTCAATTCGAGATTTGGGGACGACCCGGTCAACCATCCCAAAGGGAAGGACCCCATAAAAACGACCTTATCGATCAACCCGAACTCCCATATCCTGTGAACGAAGATAGTTCCTGATGTGATACCAGTCAACTATTGAATCGCCCTCACTAAAAGCTAATATTTCATCACTGTCCATACTATAACAGCAATAATAACAACATCATATGTCGTAAGTTGTTAATAACAAGCGCCTTATGTAAGCAGCGAAAGCAAGCATGATTTTGCTCACTTCCGGACTATCATTTTGTAATTGTTCAACATACCGAAATTTATCTGGCGGACAAATTTGCCAACCCGATGGAATTCGAGCAGATAATTATCGGTTTGAAGTTAGTAATCATTGGCTATCTTAACCGCGCATATGCTGCCAATCGTCGTATTTTCAAGCAACCCGGGAACCCCAAAATGAGCCCCACAGGCGAAAAAATTCAGTCCGAATCCCGGGCAAATATTCAGGAGCAACAACTGTTGATTTAATTATGGAATCGACTCAAATAAACGAAGCCCAACACAAAACCATCAGTCTCAGGGATCTCAATCCCATGGATTTTCTCGGTGTGAATGACACCAACCTGAAAGTTCTCCAACAGGAATTACCCGTCGAAATATTTGTACGCGGCAATGACATCACCCTCACCGGTCCGGAGCAGGACATTATCAACGCTGAAAATGTGATTGCTGAGATGCTGGCAGTCCTGACACGCAAAAAATTTCTCGACAAAGCTGACGTGATAACCATTATCAAGCTTTCCCGGGTGGGCACGCAATCAGTAGGCGAACCAGGCCTGGGATCGGTGATTCTATTCACCCGATCCGATGTCATCAAGCCACGGACGCCGGGCCAGGAAGCCTATTTTGATGCCGTAAAAGTTTCTGATATGACCTTCGCACTCGGACCGGCCGGTACCGGGAAAACCTATCTCGCTGTGGCATTCGCCGTTTCAGCATTTAAAAATCGCGAGGTAAAAAAAATTATTCTCACACGACCCGCGGTAGAATCCGGTGAGCGATTGGGATTTTTGCCCGGTGACCTGAAAGAAAAAATCGATCCCTACCTTACGCCGCTGTACGATGCCTTGTATGACATGCTTCCGGCAGATCGTGTACGACAGTTGCTCGATCAGAAGGCGATTGAAATCGTGCCCCTGGCCTATATGCGGGGAAGGACGCTGGATAACGCCTTCATCATTCTCGATGAGGCTCAAAACACGACCCCGATCCAAATGAAAATGTTTTTGACACGCATGGGTGTGAATTCAAAGGTCATCGTTACGGGTGATCTTTCCCAAATTGATCTGCCATCCCGGGAAGAGTCCGGACTGGTTCACAGCACACGCATTTTGAAACCTGTGGAAGGGATAACCTTTGTCCATTTTACCGATGCAGATGTGGTTCGCCACAGGTTGGTGCGGGACATCATTTTAGCTTATGACAAAGAAACCAAGCGGAAAATCTGAGCGCCAGCGGGTCTACTGGCTGCATGACGCGGTTCAGCAATACCCACAGTTGGAAGAAAAACTTACCTGCGATGTGATCATCGTGGGAGGTGGTATTACGGGAACATCCGCAGCCTATTGGATGCGAAAAGCCGGCGCGAATGTGGTCATTTTGGAAGAGGAATTACTGGCCAGTGGCGCTTCCGGTCGCAACGGCGGATTTTTATTAACAGGCACCGTTGAGCATTATGCCCGGGCGGTGGC
Source organism: Fidelibacterota bacterium CG1_02_48_14 (assembly GCA_001872685.1). Taxonomy (GTDB): domain Bacteria; phylum Fidelibacterota; class UBA8477; order UBA8477; family UBA8477; genus UBA8477. Next base: position 20,177 of record MNWS01000251.1, on the reverse strand, counting down.
ACTCATCGGACGAGAGAAATCGCGACGACTCTGGGACTTCACCAATAAGAATATCCAGTTGATGAAGGCTTTCATCGGCGACACAAAAATTGACTGTAATCTGGATCCATGCGGTTCGCTACATGCTGCCATCACGCCGGAGGAGGCTCGGGAACTTCAGGAAAGTGCTGCATTGATGCTGGCCGACGGGTTCAAGGTTGAATATCGTGAAGCCGCTGACCTGGCGGAAATTTCAGATTCCAAAATTTATCAGGGTGGGCTTTTTACGACTGAAGATGCGGGTTGTCATCCGGCCAGGTTGGTTGCTGGCATCGGAGAGCAGGCGCACGCTGCCGGTGCGAAAATATTTGAAAACACGCCGGTGACAGAGTTGGTTTACAATGATTTTGATAGCGTAACCGTGAAAACACCGAAGGGTCAGGTTTCGGGGTTTCTGGTGCTGCTGTCCACGAACGCCTATAGTCAACTGATTGATGATTTTTTTCAGGACAAAATATTACCGGTGAGGGGACACGCATTGGTCACCTCGCCGATTCCGAAAAAACTCTGGAACGAGGTTATTTACGCAAATTTCGGCTATGAGTATTTCCGTCAATTGCCGGATGGCCGGGTTCTCATGGGTGGTATGCGGGAATCAGTCCCCGGCGGGGATGCCCAGCACTTCAATGAATTACCGGATGAGCGCGTCACGACCAAGCTCATCGACTATTTGCACGAAAATTTTCATACAACACGTGGTTGCAGCATTGACTATGAGTGGGCTGGACTCATGGGTTTTTCACGGGACGGCATTCCCATGCTGGGGAGCATACCCGGGAAACACAATATCTTCGCCGCGGGTGGCTACACGGGACATGGCATGGGATTTGGTTTCTCAATGGGACGCCTTGCTGCTCAAGTGATGCTGGACGGTGAAAATGCCGATATGGATCTGTTTTCATTACGGCGACTGGTGAAATGAAGCAAGAATTTAAAAGTTGTACCTGCGTGTCTTGCAGGGCTTGCCTGCCGAGGCGCAATAAAATGGAGACTGGTCGAAGTACTGGCAGGATTTTCTAAGCGCCGGTTGCCCTTCGACCCTGCTGCGCTCCGCTTCGCCCGGGCAGGCAGAGCTCAGGGGAACAACCGGAATGGCGAAAAAAAACCATTAACGACCCAATCGGGGATCGCAAAGAGAGATGAAGGAAAGGATTAATTGAACATGGGAAACACACCATCCGGATTTAACGAGGTATTTATCGTCGCCGCCAAACGCACCGCCGTTGGCGCATTTCAGGGAGCGTTGTCATCCATTCCGGCACCCAGACTTGGGGCAGTGGTCATCAAAGCGGCCCTTGAGCAATCCGGAATTAAACCTGAAATGGTTGATGAAGTGATCATGGGAAATGTCATTACCGCTGGTGAGGGTCAGGCTCCGGCGCGCCAGGCCGCAATCTACGCTGACCTGCCGTTTGGCACAGAGTGTATGACCATCAATAAAGTCTGTGGGTCTGGGTTGAAAGCGGTCATGCTGGCGGCACAGGCGATCCAGGTTGGTGACGCTGAAATCATCATCGCCGGTGGCATGGAGAGCATGAGCAACATCCCCTATTACATTCCCCAGGCTCGAAGTGGTTACCGGCTCGGCAACGGCACCATCGAGGACGGAATTTTGCGGGACGGGCTTTTAAATGTCTACGACAACACGCACATGGGTTTGGCCGGTGAGCGTTGTGCCACTGAGTATCATTATTCCCGTGAAGCTCAAGATGCCTTCGCGGTGGAAAGTTATAAGCGCGCTCTGGCAGCCCAGAAATCTGGCGCGTTTGATACGGAGATCGTTCCAGTAGAAATTCCTCAGCGCAAGGGTGATCCGGTTTTGGTGAAAACCGACGAAGAACCGGGTCGGGGCAATTTTGATAAAATGTCCACCCTCCGGCCAGCCTTCCAAAAAGACGGCACCATCACCGCAGCCAATGCCTCAAAAATTAATGACGGTGCAGCAGCAGTGGTGTTGGCAAGCGGTGAGATGGTGAAAAAATTAGGTCTGAAACCCATTGCAAAAATAATCGCTCAGGCATCGGCAGCTCAAGCGCCGGAATGGTTCACCACATCGCCGGCTATTGCCATTTCCAAACTATTGAAAAAAGTCAATCTGACCGTTGATGACATTGACCTGTACGAGATCAACGAAGCGTTTTCCGTGGTGACCATGGTAACCATGGACGAGTTAAAAATTCCGCACGAAAAAGTGAATGTAAATGGTGGTGCGGTGTCGTTGGGTCATCCCATCGGAGCGTCCGGGGCACGGATTTTGACGACGTTGCTCCACGCCATGGCAGCGCGTGATGTCAAACGCGGACTGGCGACACTTTGTATCGGCGGTGGTGAGGCATCAGCGTTGCTGGTGGAGCGGTTGTAAGCAAAGATTTCCGGGGAGAAATTGACATGATTAATAAGACGATTTGTGTAATCGGTGGGGGAACGATGGGGAATGGCATTGCCCATGTCTTCGCCCAAACCGGGTTCAAGGTGTTTATGGTGGACGTGAATCAGGATTTTCTGAATCGTGCCTTGACCACCATTGAGAAAAACCTCGACCGCCAGATTAAAAAAGAGATCATTACCGAAGCGGACAAGGCTGCCGTTTTGGGTCGCATTACCGCGACAACGCAGTTGGAAGACGCTGACACTGCCAGCCTGGTGGTGGAAGCAGCGACGGAAAACCGCGACATTAAATTTGCGCTCTTTCGGAAGTTGGACGAGCTGCTGCCGGTTGACGCCATTTTGGCCAGCAACACCTCTTCTATTTCCATTACTGAAATTGCCAGCCAGACCAAACGACCGGATCGGGTCATTGGCATGCATTTTATGAATCCCGTGCCAGTGATGAAATTAGTGGAAGTTATTCGTGGCCACGCAACCTCTGACACCACGGTTAATGAGATAATGGCTCTGACGAAGGAACTGGGGAAAATCCCGGTTGAAGCCAACGATTATCCGGGTTTTGTCGCCAATCGTATTCTGATGCCCATGATTAATGAGGCGATTTTTGCGTTGATGGAGGGTGTCGCCACGAAAGAGGCGATTGATGAGATCATGAAATTGGGTATGGCGCATCCCATGGGACCACTGACCCTGGCCGATTTCATTGGGCTGGATGTTTGCTTATCAATCATGAATGTGTTATACGAAGGTCTCGGTGATCCGAAGTATCGGCCCTGTCCATTGCTCAAAAAGATGGTGGCTGCTGGATATTTGGGCAGGAAAACGGGAATCGGATTTTACGATTATCGCTCATGAGCACAGGCATCACCCCGAAAGATTTCGCAAGGTGATTCTTGTTTACGTATTAAGTTGAAAGATCGAACGCGGAGAATTGAACATGAATTTTCAATTGAATGAAGAACAGATGATGATTCGCGATACCATTCGCGAATTCGCAGAGACAGAGATTAAGCCGGGGGTGAGGGAGCGTGACGAAAAAGCGGAATTCCCGACTGAAATTGTCAGGCACCTGGGGGAGCTCGGGTTCATGGGGATGCAGGTTCCGGAGGAGTATGGCGGAACCGGGCTGGATACTGTTTCCTACGCGATCGCATTGGAAGAGGTCGCACGCATTGATGCTTCCACCTGTGTGATTATGTCAGTGAACAATTCGTTGTTTACCAACCCCATTCTCAAGTTTGGCAGTGAAGAATTAAAGCAAAAATACCTGCCCCAGACGGCATCCGGCGACAAGCTCGGCGCCTATTCCCTTAGTGAACCGCAATCGGGTTCCGACGCCAAAGCGATGCTTACCACGGCAACCAAAGACGGCGATCATTACATTTTAAATGGCACCAAAAATTGGGTGACCAATGGTTCAACCTCAGATTTCGTCGTGGTTTTTGCGAAAACAGATAAAACCGCCGGACACCGTGGTATTTCAGCATTTGTCGTAGAAAAGGGCTTGGCTGGATTCAATGTTGGCAAGAAGGAAGATAAATTGGGGATTCGCGGTTCGGATACTTGTGAACTCAATTTTGAGAACTGTCGGGTACCGGCTGCCAACCTGATTGGGAGTGAAGGAATTGGCTTCAAAATTGCCCTTGCCACGCTGGATGCCGGCCGAATTGGCATTGCCGCCCAGGCGGTTGGAATTGCTCAGGGGGCTTTAGAACGCGCCATTAAGTATGCCAATGAGCGTGAACAATTTGGTCAAAAAATTGGAGAATTTCAGGGCGTGAGTTTCAAATTGGCTGACATGGCGACCCGGATTGAGGCGTCACGACTCCTCGTTCGGCAAGCCGCCTGGATGAAGGACGCAGGAATTCCCATCGGCGCTAAAGCATCAATGGCGAAAATGTATTCCTCTGACACGGCTATGTACGTGACCACTGAAGCCGTTCAGATCCATGGGGGCTATGGGTACATTCGCGAGTTTGAAGTTGAGAGGATGATGCGTGACGCGAAGATCACGCAGATTTACGAAGGTACAAATGAAATACAGCGTCTCGTCATCAGCAGACACTTACTAAACGCATAGGAGTTGGACTATGGGATTTTTTGATTCACCGGATTTACACGGCCACGAACAAGTGGTGTTTACACACGATCCGGAAACTGGCTTAAAGGCCATTATTGCGATCCACAATACGAACCTGGGTCCTGCCTTGGGTGGGTGTCGCGTCTGGAACTACGAGAGCGAAGCTGACGCGGTGCGCGACGTATTGCGTCTTTCTGAGGGGATGACCTATAAATCCGCGATCTCCGGGTTGAACCTGGGCGGTGGCAAAGCCGTGATTATCGGCGATGTGAAAAAAATTGGGAATGAATCAACTTTTCGTGCTTATGGTCGTCTGGTTGATAGTCTGGGCGGGCGTTATATAACCGCAGAGGATGTGAATACCACACCGCGCATGATGGAATGGGTTCATGATGAAACCGAATATGTCGTCGGGTTGGCAAGTGAGCTGGGGGGTAGTGGCGATCCGTCACCGTTTACAGCCTACGGTGTGTTCGTCGGTATGAAAGCCGCGCTCAAGAAAGTATTCGGAGACGAAAGTTTTGAAAAGCGTAAGGTCGCTTTGCAGGGGTTGGGTCATGTTGGGTATTATTTACTGGAGCATTTGGCGAAAGCAGGCGCTCATGTGGTTGTAACGGACATCGACAAGGAAAAACTGGCCAAGGTCACCCAGACCTTTAAAAATGTCACGGTCTGCGAACCCGGGGACATTTATGACCAGGAATGCGATATTTTCGCACCTTGCGCGCTGGGAGCCAGCATTAATGACGAGACCATTCCCCGGTTGAAAACGCCCATCATTGCGGGTGCGGCCAACAATGTTTTGGCCGAGTATGACAAGCACGGCAAGATTCTCGTGGAGAAAAATATCCTTTACGCGCCTGACTTCTGCATCAATGCCGGCGGCGTCATTAATGTTTATGGCGAATTGGAAGGATATAGCGAAAAACGTTCGTACAGTAGGGTCAATCATATTTATGATATGCTCATGGAAATTTTTCACCTGAGCGACGAGCAAAAAATCCCCACAATGAGCGCTGCAAACCATATTGCAGAATCGCGGATTCATAACATGGGTCGCCTGAAGCAAATGCACAAATCGGGTTCCTTTCACCTCAACAAATAAATAGCAGGGTTCATGCAAGAGCGACGGAAAGCGCGAGAGTTTGTTCTTAAGGCAACCTACGCCTTTGAAATTCTCGATGACAATGTGGATCAAATTCTCGACACCTTGATTGTCGATTTGGGTCTTCAGGAAGATTTGGTTCCCTTTGCCCGAAAGCTGACCTACTCGGTGGTCGCTCACCGCAAGGAGTTTGATGAAGTCATCATCCACAAATCCAGAAACTGGGATTTTGACCGGATTGCGCTGATTGACAGACTCCTGCTGCGAATGGCCATGGCTGAGTTCTACTACTTTCCGGATATTCCGCCGAAAGTTTCCATCTCTGAGGCCATTGAAATTGCCAAAGTCTACAGTACGGATGACAGCGGCAGTTTTATCAATGGCATTCTGGATGCGGTTTTGAATGAGGGTTTGGCTTCCGGGCGAATCGTGATTGCATGATCGGGAACCTGAACTTTCAGTGACCTTGAAGTGATTTGATGATCTACAAAAAGGCGGGCTTTAATGCCTGCCTTTTAACGTCTGTGACTGGAATTAGGACCTGAAGTGGAATTCATTTATAGCTTCCATCGAACAAGAATCAGCAGGATTCAGGGTGCATAAAAAATTTCGATCTAAAGCCCGACGGATTATCTTTGCGCCATGATAACACAATTCCTTACCAAACTGTTAGGCGGTACCAAATCTGAACGGGAAGTCAGACGACTTTCCGGCTTCGTCACCGCAATTAATGAACAATTCGATCTCTTGCAGAATACGACTCAGGCTGACCTCATCGCAAAAACGCGTGCCTGGCAGCAACGCATCGCTACCGAGCGTGAGGCATTAAAAACGCAGCTCGATTCTCAGGGATTAACTGCCAAAGAAATCCAGACCGCTGTGGATGAATTAGAACAGCGCATCCTGGACGAAATTATGCCGGAAGCCTTCGCAGTTGTGAAACGCGGCGCTCAACAAATGCTCGGGCAGCCGATCCGCATTCTGGATCAGGAAACGCAGTGGGATATGGTCCACTACGATGTCCAGCTCATTGGTGGCATAATCCTGCATCAGGGTAAAATCGCGGAAATGAAAACAGGCGAAGGCAAAACCCTCGTTGCCACCTTACCGATTTATTTAAATGCCCTGACGGGGCGCGGCGTGCACGTCGTTACGGTTAACGATTATCTGGCCGAACGCGATTCACACTGGATGGGGGCGTTGCTGCGCCATGTTGGTCTGACGGTGGGCGTTATTCTCAATTCCATGACCCCTGGCCAGCGTCAAATCGAGTACGCCTGTGATGTCACCTATGGCACGAATAACGAATTTGGTTTCGATTATCTCCGTGACAATATGTCCGTAGCTCCGGAGGAGCAGGTTCATCGGGGATATTATTACGCCATCGTTGACGAAGTTGACTCGGTGCTGATTGATGAAGCCCGGACGCCGTTGATCATTTCGGGCATGGTGGAAAGTCAGATTTCTCAAAAATTTAATGACCTGCGTCCATCGGTTGATGCCTTGATACGGAAGCAAATGCAGTTGGTGAACCGCTTGTTAGCTGAGGCGGAAGTTGAAATTAAAAATGCAGATACGGAGTATACGGCTGGCGAAAAAATTCTAAAAGCCCGGCGCGGGATGCCCAAGCATCCCAAATTGATGAAGCTCTACCAGGAAGCCGGTATAAAAAAACTGGAGCAGGGCATTGAAAACGACTATCTGCGCGACAAGAAGATGCCGGAACTTGATGAGCAATTATACTTCATCATCGAAGAGAAGCAGAATGTCGTCGATTTAACTGAGCTGGGTCGTGAAACACTGTCACCGGGAAAACCGGAGACCTTTGTCATTCCTGATTTGGGTGAAGCGTTGCACGATATTGATTCCGATGAATCACTCTCTGGTCCTGAGAAATTGAAGCGTAAAGAGGAACTTTACACACTGCATGGCGAACGCTCGGATGTCATCCACCACATCAACCAGCTCCTAAAAGCCTATTCGCTATTTGAAAAAGATGTGGATTATGTGGTCCAGGATGGCAAAGTCTTGATTGTGGACGAGTTCACCGGACGAATTCTGCCCGGAAGACGATACAGTGACGGACTGCATCAGGCATTGGAGGCGAAGGAAAAGGTAGCTATCGAAGCGGAATCCCAGACCCTGGCAACCATCACCCTGCAGAATTACTTCCGCATGTATTCCAAACTTGCAGGTATGACCGGAACAGCCGTCACCGAGAGTGGTGAGTTTTGGGATATTTACAAGTTGGATGTGGTGGAAATTCCTACCAACCAATCCGTTGCCCGAACAGATTTCAATGATCAGATTTATAAAACCAGGCGCGAAAAATACAATGCGGTGATCAACGATATTGCCGAATCCTATAAAACAGGTCAGCCTGTCCTGGTGGGAACGATCTCTGTGGATGTCTCGGAAACTTTGTCCCGAATGTTGAAGCGTGTGAAAATTCCCCACAATGTTCTGAATGCCAAACACCATAGCCGGGAGGCGGAAATTGTTGCCCGGGCAGGCCAGAAACACGCGGTGACTATCGCAACCAATATGGCTGGTCGTGGCACGGACATTAAGCTTGGACCTGGCGTGACCGATGTGGGTGGACTGAAAATCCTGGGAACTGAACGCCATGAATCGCGCCGGATTGACCTGCAGTTGCGCGGCCGTGCCGGTCGTCAGGGTGATCCGGGTGAATCGCAATTTTACCTGAGCCTGGAAGATGACCTGATGCGTCTGTTCCAGTCAGACCGAGTGGCCAGTATTATGGACCGGCTTGGTGTTCAGGAGGGCGAGGTCATTCAGGCTGGAATGGTCACCCGCGCGGTCGAACGCGCCCAGAAAAAAGTTGAAGAGCGTAATTTCGGTATTCGTAAACATCTGCTGGAATATGACAATGTGATGAACCAGCAGCGTGAGATTGTCTATGATCGCAGAAACCACGCCTTGCTGGGTATTAATCTTGAAAATGAATTCCACGAAATGGTGGAAAACTTTGTTGATGCGGTAGTAGATAAGCATTCAACCGGCCGGGAAGTGGATGAGCCGGTTGACTGGGATGGTTTGAATTATGATTTAGGAATGGTGGCACTCGCCCATGCCAAACCGGCGGACTTCGACCAGACCAAACCGGAGTTAATACGTGAGGGGGTCGTCAATCTTGTGAATCAGGCGTTTCAGGCAAAGGCCGAGATTGTTGGTCCTGAAAATATCAAGCGGCTGCTGCAGTGGGTGAACCTTCGGATTATTGATGAAAAATGGCGTGAACATCTGTATGAGATGGATCAATTGAAAGAGGGCATCAATCTCCGGGCGGTTGGCCAAAAAGATCCGTTGATTGAGTATAAGCGCGAAGGTTACGAGATGTTCGTCAACATGCTCGATGCGGTTGATCGGGAAACACTGCGGTTGTTCTTCCATGCGCGATTGGTGGAAGAACGGTCGCCACAGCGCCGCCCACGCGCACGGAATATTTCTCAACAGCATGCAAGTACAGCCGGTATGGGATTATTGGGTGCGCTACCACAATCCCCTGGTACAGGTGTTGCCGGAGGAGGTCCCCAACAGGTTGCGCGACCGGCACCGGTACAAACCGAACCGAAAGTCGGTCGTAACGATCCATGCCCGTGTGGAAGTGGAAAGAAATTCAAAAAGTGTCATGGGGCAACACTCTAAGGGAAAAATGGTTGTCACGTGACGGGGATTAACATTTCAGTTACGCTTTTTATACCGTCATAAAAAGACATTGTTTAGCATACTGGAGCCGTTATTTTACCCAAACGGAATCACAAAAGTTACACTCAGGGTCTCTTGCCGATAATCGGTTTTGGTGGGCCTTAAAGGACTGATGAATATTGCCAGGCATTTTGCGTGGTTTTTGATGGAGGAAATATGCGAAAAGTAATGACCCTAGGCTTGGGTATGATGCTCCTGGCGGCTGTCGCCTTTGGCCAGGCAACCGTGTCCATTGTGAGCATTTCAGCGAACAATGGGCAGGCAACGATTGCAGTGCCGATCAATTTGGACAATGCAACCGCAGTGGGCGGCCTGCAATTCAGTATTAAAGATGTACCGAATCAACTAAATGTCCTTGGCGTTGCCGCATCTGGTCGCACGGCTGCCGAACCCTTTCAGGATGTGGGTGTTGATGGCATCGCCGGTACAAGCGATTTTGGTGAAGGTGACAATCAATATACGGCTGGTGAACCCTTCACGGATACCAACGACAACGGCGTGTGGGATGGTGCATTCTCAGTTCAATACACCAATCGTGATACGTCAGTCAGTATCTTGATCTTTGACAACGCCGGACGAAGCATTCCGGACGGCAACGCGCCAATTGCCCAGATCATTTTTGGCGTACCTTCAACGCTAACTGATGCCATCGTTGGACTACGCTTCCATGAGATCAACAATGCTGAGATTCCCTGGGGATTGGTCATCTCGGATCCTGATGGTAACGCCATGGACGGAATCTGGGAAAATGGTCAGGTCACCATCGGTGGCGTCGAGGTTGCCGTCCCGGAGAACACGAGTTCTGGCCCTGGTGTTCCGATGACATTCGAAGTATCGATGGACAATGTGGTACCTGTCAAAGGGTTCCAGTTTACCATTCACGACTCCCCGGATCACCTCACCGTGACGAGTGTTGCAGGTATCGGACGCGCCGCCAATTTTACCATTGAAACCAATGAGGTTAATGGCGGTAGCATGGTGATCGGTGTGGATACACAGGGTGGCGAAATTGTCGCCGGATCCGGTGCCATCGTCGCTATTACTTTTAATGTTTCATCGGCTGCGGTGGATAACGAGCAAATCCAAATTTCTTTCAATGACCTGGTTGTTGCAGCCGCAGGCGGGTTGGCTGTACCATCCCATGGTGTGGGCGGTCTCGTCACGATCTATACGGATATTGAGGATGAGACGACACTCCCAACGGATTTCGCCTTGAAACAGAATTATCCAAACCCCTTTAACCCCAGCACGACCATCGGCTTTGATGTTCCCGAAAATAGCAATGTTCGCATCAGTATTTTCAATGTCCTGGGACAAGAAGTACGCTCATTGGTATCCGGAAACTATTCAGCCGGTCGCTACCATGCGATCTGGGATGCAACGGATAATCGTGGTGCCAAAGTGGTCTCCGGTGTTTATTTCTACCGGATGAATACGGATAAGGGTTACACCAGCACAAGCAAACTGGTTCTGTTGAAATAAACAGACTTCTCTTTCCATCATAGGTCAGTTCTTTTCGCAAAAGGGCTTCGGGTAAATGAACCGGAGCCCTTTTTCTATTGAGACACTTAACAGCTCCTGAAATTCCCCTAAAATTAGTTGGAAGCACCTATCAGAAATTCTATCATTGCCTGCTTTTCAACAGACAAGCCGTGGTGGCGGAATTGGTAGACGCGCTGGATTTAGGATCCAGTCTCCTACGGAGGTGCAGGTTCGATTCCTGTCCGCGGCACAACTGAAAAAAGGGCTGTCAATAACAATGGCAGCCCTTTTTTGTCCCTTTTCAGTTAATGAACCATGCTAGCGCATAAGTGTTGTTTCCACCTTTTGGAACAGGTCATTATAAAATTCTGCATCCTGGACAGGTCCCGCCGACTCAATCGCTTCGCCTTGTCGTTCGGTTCCCTGAACACTCAGGCGAACCTGGGTCGTGGAATCTCTTAGCGATTCGAAATTTGCAGTGACCTGATACTCCCACACCGTGCGACCATCATAGTCGTCATGACCAATCACCGTATAGTGATCGTTATGGTGATAGCTGTGGTGGGTATCCTGGTCATCATCACTTCCACTGAAAATGGCAAACAGTGCACCGACCGCAATTGCGAGTCCTGCAATTATGAAGAATTTCTGCACCGGCTTCAGTTCTTGGGATGAATCAGGAGCGGCCAGTTCACTCAGACTTGCCAGGGCATGTTCGGACTGTCTTTTCGCAGTGATCAAGCCCAGTTCCCTGTCGGCACTCACGACGGTAAAATGGTCGTCCTGTAAAACGGAAATAAAGGCTTTCATAACCGCCTTATCCGTGCCGGGCAAAATGCGGGTTTCGATGTGCCGCGCATTTGATACCGGGAGTTCACTCGGCCGTTGCGCACACCCAATCATACTCCCGATCAGATACAGATTCAGCAGGACCATGCCGCTTCTTTGAACCCTGTTCATGTTCCGTTTTAATTTTTTCCTGACACTGATCTGCATGTTTTAAGCTCCCTTTTATGGAAATTAATTTGGATTTTGTCGTAAAGACAATGCTATCTGAATGAGGTTGTCACCTGCTCACGATCGCGTAATCTAAAGCACACATGCAGCAGATAATAAATTGGGGAGTACGATTGGAAGCTGGAATTTGTGATGCCATATTATCAGCCGTTATGAAACACAGCAATACGAGACATGAGAAATAATGACCACACCCCATATATCCCCACAGGTCGAAAAACACATCCGGAATCATCATCGATATTTTCATCAAAACCCTGAACTTGGTTTTGAGGAGATCGAGACTCAGAAATATCTCATTTCGCAACTAACGACTCTGGGACTTGATCCCCAGCCAATGTCAAAAACGGGACTGGTGGCTGTTTTGGAGGGAGAAGCTGGCATAGGTCCCTGCATTGCTTTACGCGCCGATATGGACGCGTTACCGATTCAGGAAGCGAATGAACTTTTATCCTACTCCTCAAAAACTCCCGGAATAATGCACGCATGTGGTCACGATGGACACATGGCAATCCTTATCGGCGTGGTGGAAGAACTTGTCCGTCGTAAAAGTGAATTACGCGGCACTATAAAATTCATTTTCCAGCCTGGGGAAGAGGGGTTCGCCGGGGCAAAAATGATGGTTACCGACGGTGTTTTGGAGAACCCGCATGTAGATGCCATTTTTGGCGCACACTTATGGACGTACCAACCCGTTGGCACCATTGGTGTAAAATCCGGACCGACTATGGCGGCAGCAGATGAGTTTGAGATTAATGTTGTTGGTAAAGGTGGCCACGGCGCTATGCCTCAAGGAACGGTAGATGCCATTTCCGTTAGCGCTCACCTGGTACAAGCCATCCAATCAATTGTGAGTCGGAATATCGATCCCATAGACAGCGCTGTGATTACGGTGGGGACGTTTAATGCAGGTTCAAATTTTAATGTCATCGCCGAGCAGGCTCATCTGACCGGCACCGTGCGAGCATACAAAGAGAAAGTTCGTCAGTTATTAAAAAATCGTTTATCGGAAATCTGTGAAGGAACAGGACGCTCATTTGGGGCAAAAATTCACATGAATTACAAAGACGGGTACCCACCGGTCATCAATGATACTGCGGCTACCGATAAACTACGGATTGCTGCCGGAAAGATCGTTGGGTCCGAGAATGTTATACCGCCCTACCTCACGATGGGTGGGGAAGATATGGCCTATTATCTGAATGAACGTCCAGGTTGTTTCTTCTTTATTGGGGCGGGGAATCATCAGGCTCAATCCCAGTCGGAAATCATTCCTCATCACAGTCCGCGGTTTAAATTCGATGAAAAGGCATTGACCATCGGAGCCGCCGTTATCGTTCAGTTGATTGAAGATTATTTGAAGTGATTCGAATTTAAGGAGCACACATGGAATATCGGAATTTAGGAAAATCAAATATCAAAGTTTCAGAGATCAGCCTGGGATGCTGGACCATGGGCGGTCGCAATTGGTCCCGTGGGACATCAATCGGATGGGCGGATGTTGATGAAACAGAGATCCGCAGCGCCATTGATTACGCACTGGAACACGGTGTCAACCATTTTGATAATGCGGATGTCTATGGCAATGGCAAAGCCGAACGAATGCTGGCACACATACTCGGATCACGCACCAATGATGTCATTATTGCAACAAAAGTTGGTCATGCCTGGGGCACCGCTGCACATGCCTACGAGCCGCAACATATTCGTCACCAATGCGAACAGTCGCTGATCAATCTCAAGCGGGATACCATTGATCTGTACTATTTTCACCACGGCGATTTTGGACCGAATGATCAATATCTGGAAGATGCCCTGGCAGTGATGCACCGACTCCGGGATGAGGGGAAAATTCGCACGATTGGCCTGTCCGCCTATTCGAATGCCGATTTCCTGCGCCTGGTCCCTAAAATTAAACCGGATGTGCTCCAAAGTTGGGCGCATATCATGGATGATCACTTCATTGGAGCGGGTCAACCGGTGAGAAAATTACTGGAGTCTGAAAGCATGTCGTTTGTAGCGTTTTCACCATTAAATCAGGGTTTATTGCTTCATAAGTTCACCGCGAAAAACCCACCTGAGTTCGTGAGTGGTGATAATCGGCAGGACAAAGACAAATTTTCGAAAGCGGCGCTGGAAGTATTGGAACCGCGGCTTGAAAAATTGGAAGCACGATTTGGTTCAACCACAGAAGATCTGGCCAGGGTAGCCCTGCAATACCTCCTGCATGAGCCGGTCGTGGGTGCTGTGATTCCCGGGTTCCGGAATTTGAAGCAAGTGCAGATCAATCTTGCAGCCCAGGATAAACCATTGACAGCGGATGAGGTAAAATTTGTTCGTTCCACGATCAACGCGAAGTGAAGTGGTGTGAAGTGAAACAGGGACGTTTTGTTAACTAACCGAATAGAAAGGGATAATTGATGAAATGTAACATCGGAAAAACGGATCGCATGATTCGTATCTTGTTGGGAATTGTAATCGTGATTCTCGGATTCTATTTCCAGAGTTGGTGGGGACTGGTGGGTTTGGTGCCATTGCTAACCGCTGCCTTTAGGTGGTGTCCGCTTTATGTACCGCTTAATGTCAGCACAGATGAGACCGACGCCCAATAAGTAGTTTTAAAAAAAATCGTTGCTCAATACTCGGTTCGTGTTTAACCATGAACCGGGTATTGAGTGATTCGGGTCGTTAACGAGCGGAAATTCAGAATTGACAAAAGAGGAAGCTGAAGGGTTAAATGAAAGTTATTGAGTATTTAGAAAAGGCCACTGAAACCCTTATTAGTTTTGAGATTATCCCACCCATGCGGGGACGAAGTGCACAGGAAGTCTATACGATTCTGGACCAACTCATCGAGTTCGAGCCACCCTTTATCGATGTGACCAGCCATGCTGCCGACGCCTACTATGTCGAGCAGAAAGACGGCTCGTTCAAACGCTATATCAAACGGAAACGACCGGGTACACTTGGGCTTTGCGCTGGTATTAAATACCGTTATAAGATCGAAGCCGTGCCGCATCTGTTGTGCCGTGGTTTTACCAGGGAAGAGACCGAGGATATGCTTATTGAGCTAAACTACCTGGGAATTGAAAATCTGCTGGCCGTGCGCGGTGACGATCCAAACTATCAAAAGGCAATCAATCCGGATCGCTCAAAAAATAATTACGCCATTGATCTGGTACGTCAGGTCGCCGATATGAATCGCGGTCGGTTCCAGGACGATATTTTGGATTCAGCTCAAACAGACTTTTGTATCGGTGTGGGCGGCTACCCGGAAAAACACGAAGAGTCACCCAACCTTGAAGCTGATATTCGGCATCTGAAAGAAAAAATTGACGCCGGTGCCCATTATGCAGTGACCCAGATGTTCTTCGACAACCAATATTTCTTTGATTTTGAGAAAAAATGTCGTGACGCTGGCATTACAGTGCCCATCATTCCCGGGCTTAAGCTCCTCACCAAACCCTACCAAATGAAAAGTTTGCCCTCAAATTTTCATGTCAATATCCCTGATACCCTGGTTGCGGCGATGACAGCGGCGGACTCAGAGACAGAAGCGCAACAAATTGGTGTGGAATATTTAAAAAAGCAGGCTGGAGAATTGATCAACGCCGGTGTCTCTTGTTTGCATTTTTATGTGATGAATGACGTTCACCTGGTAAAAGAGGTGGTGCGTTCACTGAAGTAAATTCCGGATGATCAGCGAGTCGGATTTACAGAATCTTAACCCGATTTGCGTAGTGAAAATTCACCATCAACGACAATTTTTACACCCGCCACCGTTTCAATCAGAGCATGCCCCGACTTATTCAAACCACGGAATTTTCCTGAAAACGACTGATTTTCGTTCCGGATTTCCACGATCTCATCCAACCATAACGCGTCACATTGCCAGCGCTGAATCAAAGTTTCCGGAGATTTTAACAGATCCCAGTTTTTAAAAAAAATATCGATCATCGCAGCCAGCATATCTGGTCGGTTAATCTCTTTCAACAGCGGTTGCTGAATCAAGCTGGTGGCCGTTTCCCGCATTTCCGGAGCGAAATCCTCCGGGCTTTGTAGCAGATTAATGCCAATCCCGATGATGGCGCTACCCGGCAAATTCCCCAACCATTTTCGCTCTATCAGTATTCCGCAGATTTTCTTGTCGCCAATGTACAGGTCATTTGGCCATTTTTGTTTCACCGGAGCAGCGGTCCATTCACTCAGAACCATACCGGTTACAATTCCCGCATAAAGCGAAAGTAGCTCGTGGTTGGGGGGAATCCACTCCGGCTGACCCAAAACCAAGCTCCACCACAGCCCCTTGCCACCAGGCGAATGCCACTCACGACGAAGACGACCACGACCGGCCGTTTGAGCGTCCGCAATGATGATGGCATTTTTACCGGGATGCTTTTGGATGAAGCGCTGTGCTTCAGAATTGGTAGAGTCTATCGTATCAAAATGTTGAAACGAATCGATATGTGGAAAATTAATGGGCATGATGAAAATGTCTGCTGATTCTCAACCTCCGTATTCGCCAAAAACCTGGCGCAATTTATCGGAAATTTCACCCAGCGTTGCGTAGGATTTCACACAATCCAGGATAAACGGCATCAGATTGGTGGTCCCTCGGGCAGCGGCTTCGAGTTTGTCCAAGGCAATTTTGACGGATTCTGGATCACGGTTGCGACGAGTTTGGTCCAACCGATCGAGTTGCCGAATAGTGGCCTGTTGATCTAGTACCAAGGTTTCAGGATGATCAGAACTCGGGCTTTCAAATTTGTTCAAACCAACAATGATCTGTTCTTCAGATTCAATTCTTTGCTGGTATTCGTAAGCGCTCCGACCGATTTCATCCTGGAAATAGCCGCGCTCGATGGCGGCCACTGCGCCACCCAATTCATCAATCTGAGTAAGATAGGCGTTGACTTCCTGCTCCAATTTGTCGGTGAGTCCCTCAATGACATACGACCCGGCCAACGGATCGACATACTGAGTAACACCACTTTCGTAACCAATGATCTGCTGCGTCCGCAATGCCACGCGTGCAGATTCCTCCGTGGGAAGCGCCAGAGCTTCATCTTTGGCATTGGTGTGGAGTGATTGCGTGCCACCCAAAACTGCCGCGAATGCCTGCAATGTCACCCGCACCACATTGTTATCAATCTGCTGAGCCGTGAGAGTTGACCCACCCGTTTGTGTATGAAAGCGACACATCATCGCTTTGGGATTGGTAGCGCCGAATCGGTCGCGCATTATCCCGGCCCAAATTCGACGCGATACACGAAACTTCGCAACCTCTTCCAGAAAGTCATTGTGGGCATTCCAGAAAAAGGACAACCGTGAGCCGAATTGATTCACATCCAATCCCGCTATGACCGCTGCCTCCACATAGGCAATCGCATTTGCAAAGGTAAATGCCAACTCCTGAGCCGCGGTCGAACCCGCCTCGCGAATGTGATAACCTGAAATTGAAATCGTATTCCACCGGGGTAGGTGGGTGTTGCACCATTCAAAAATATCAGTCACGACCCGGAGCGAAGCTTTTGGTGGAAAAATATAGGTCCCACGCGCCACGTACTCCTTCAGAATGTCGTTCTGAATTGTTCCCGACAATGTCTCTAATGGCACACCCTGCTTTTCCGCTACTGCGACATACAACGCCAGCAAAATAGCCGCCGTGCTGTTGATGGTCATGGATGTTGAAACTTTGTCCAGTGGAATCCTGTCCAGCAATATTTCCATGTCGGCCAGGGAATTGATGGGCACGCCCACCCGGCCGACTTCACCTTCAGCCAATTCATGATCCGAGTCATACCCCATCTGCGTCGGTAAATCGAATGCTACCGACAGGCCGGTCTGGCCATTTCCCAGCAAATAACGATAACGGGCGTTCGAATCTTCTGCCGATGAGAAACCTGCGTATTGCCGCATTGTCCACAGTCGTTCCCGGTACATCTCGGTATAAATGCCACTCGTGAATGGAAATTCACCAGCTTTTTCGAGCGGAGATGATCCCATGGCTACTCCTCGTCTCTCTGTCGACAACCTCGCCGTTGTCGTGGTTTTTTTTAAAAAAAATTAAAATCCCCGATGCGCTCGAATGTCCTGATATGCCTGATTAATGGCCTTGAATTTATCTTCAGCCATTTTTTGGAAATCGGGTCCCAAGTGCGAAACTTTATCGGGATGGAAACGCGCTGCCATACGGTGGTACGCTTTTTTCACATCCGCTTCGCTGGCATCGGATGTTATTTCCAGGATCTGGTATGCCTGATGGTCATTTTTTACAAATAATGCCTGAATGGATTTGAAATCACCCGTGGAAATTTTCAATTGTTGCGCGATGTCAGTAATGACTTCAATCTCACGCGGATCGATCTGTCCGTCGGCGGCACTAATCCCAAACAAAACATGCAGTAACTCGAGCTTTTCGGCCACCTGCATGTGCCGATTAATCTGCGGCGCCACTTCGTAAACATAGTAATTCTGCTCCAGTAAATTTTTCAACAAGACCATCATCTCCTGAGCGCTTTCAGCCCCAAAAGCCTGGATGAAATACTGTTTCACATATTCCACTTCTGACTTCAAAATTTTCCCGTCTGCTTTCAACACCTTCGCAATGAGGACCAGCACAGCGATAGCAAAATCGCCCGATCGCGTTTGTGCAGACCGACGAATAGACGGTCGGGCAGAGCCATTTGAGCCTGTTTGAAATCCACTGCCGAAATTGGATTGATCGAGCTGCCCACCCAGCCACCAACCAATTAGTCCTCCAATTGGACCAGCAAATGCCCACCCTAATCCGCTAATAAAAATTCTGCCCAAAACACTCATAATATGTGGTTCCTGTTAGTAATTTTTTTCAATGCGATCCAGGTAATTGTTAAAGAATCGCGTTAATGAATAATTTGAATTTCGATTTGTTGCATTGTTTAAACGATTTCAAGAATCAATTGACCCTTATCAACCGTCTCTCCGGTTTTGATATGGAGCGCTTGAAGAATGCCGCTGGTGGGCGCTTTCAATTCATTTTCCATCTTCATCGCCTCCATGATCAACAACGGATCACCCTCGGTCACTGCGTCCCCCACCGATTTAAAAATGTGTGTCACCAAACCCGGAATTTGAGCGATAATGTGTCCCACACGCTTTTCATTGACATTTTCCCAACCCATGGCCTCGAGTTGCAACGCCATCTCATCCAATAACGTGACGGGGGTTGTGACGCCATCTACCTGCACATTGAGTTCGTCGTTGTTACGCACAGTGATTATATGTGACCGGTGGTTCAAGATCAAACTATACACCCCGTCGGGATAGATGCGTTGCAGATCCAGAGAACCTTCGAAGTGTTCACCGGATGCCTTAAGTGAGCCATTTCCTGTCCCCAATTCAAACCGGATTTCCTGATCCTGAATTTTCGCTAAAAATTTCATTGGAGCTGCTCCCGGCGTCGGATTTGGACCCACGAACTCACCTGTTTATTTTCACCATTGGCGTGAATTTTTCCATTCGAGCCTGGTTGAAACTGATGTGCTGCTGCGGTTAATCCGGCTGCCAGTCCGGCTTCCGGCGTTATCTCATTCAGTTTCCCTAACAAGTCAGCCTGGTAGGTCTGGTAAAAATGGGTGTCGTATGGACCGTTTCTGAATTGAGGGTGTTGAATCACAGCGTCACAAAATCCAATGCTCGTTTCGATTCCGGCGATGAGAAATTCAGACAGCGCTCGATGCATCCGATCCAGTGCTGACTTCCGGTCTTTTCCCCAGGTGACGAGTTTGCCCAGCATCGGGTCGTAAAATGGTGTCACCTCTGAGCCGTGTCGAATCGCGCCATCAAATCGTGTCCCGAACCCGTTGGGAATGATCAATGCCTTAATGGTTCCTGTTGATGGCATAAAATCCTGCCGTGCATCCTCCGCGTAGATTCGACATTCAATGGCGTGTCCGGTGGATTTGACATCCTTTTGCGAAAGGGTGAGGGGTTGACCATCGGCGATTTTGATCTGTTCTGCAACAAGATCAATCTGCGTGACCATCTCCGTTACGGGATGCTCAACCTGCAAGCGCGTATTCATTTCCAGAAAGTAAAAATGGCGATATTTATCTACCAAAAATTCAACCGTACCCGCACTGGTATAGCCACAACTCCGGGCAGCCTCCGCTGCTGCAGAACCCATTTTTGCCCGCAGATCGGGTGTCATAAAGGGTGAGGGTGATTCCTCCACCACTTTCTGATAACGGCGTTGGATGGAGCATTCGCGCTCGTTCAGATGAATAATATTCCCGTGTGTATCGGCTAAAATTTGAAATTCGATGTGGTGCGGTTCTTCGAGATATTTTTCGATAT
>MNWS01000124.1:21496-22217 GCA_001872685.1 Fidelibacterota bacterium CG1_02_48_14 | reverse complement strand
CTGAAACCATCCCGGACACGATTGTCCTCCACCGTGATTTCACATTGCGCTGGCACCCTGACCCTGTCAATGCGGTTGAATTGACCACCGGAGGCGATGGCTGGTTATGTGGTAGTGACAATATCGTGGTGTTACAAGCCGGTGATTCAATCTGGACTTCCAGCTATCCAGCCGATTGTTTTCAGAATGACTGGGAGCCGGAATCCATGATCATGAATATTACCCTGAAGGCACTCGATGAAAATTATTTTGGCTATTTTTATCAACATTCCGTGGATGAATTTTTCTCCTTTTTCATGGGGCAGGGTGGTGAGGGTCCGCGCTATGGCGTGACTGGCGGTTATGGCGTGTTTGGGTCATTTTCCCGTTCACACCTGACCCGGGTGGCGTTGAGATAAACCTGAATGGCTGGTTTTGTTTGGAACGACCTTTGTAGGTAAGGGTATGAGTTCAAGGAGTATCACATGACAAACCTTAATAATAAACAATCAGAGAATCCCCGAGCCGGCTGGTGTCCGGTTTATGACACCCCATGTCCGCAAGGGAGTGAAGCCGCCAGCAGTTGTGAAGAGCGCGTTGACAGGGATTATGACCCCATGAATAATTTGCGTGATGCCGCCATTACGGTTTGTGCGATTCAACGCGCGGCGGAAGGATACGGCATTCAGGAAATAGGTTCCGATGAAACCCGGATCACCAAAAATATCAATCAAAGTTTTGA
>MNWS01000124.1:20779-21220 GCA_001872685.1 Fidelibacterota bacterium CG1_02_48_14 | reverse complement strand
TTTGATAATCCGATTTTGAACCATGAATTCATGGACAGGCTGAAAGAGAGTTACTTCGATTCCTCTGCCATTAGTATCGCTTTGACACTTGAAGAGAAAGCCTTCAAGTTTTATCAGGAGGCTGAGAAGCAAACCGACGATCCTGAAGGTAAGAAACTTTTTCGCTGGCTCACGGAGTGGGAGATGGAGCATCATGAACGGCTCCGGGGACTGGATGAGGAGATGCGGGAAGAATTCTGGAGTAATTCCAATTTTTGGCCCATGTAAGGCAACATCCTTCTCCGGGCTGCCCCGAAGGGATCACTCTGGGAAAGCCCGGAGCTACGGATGGGTTTTCTCCGTTGCCACGGGCTTTCCGTCTGAGCCGGACCCTGTTTTGGTCATTGATGCCTGGGATTTGTGGTTCTTGGGAATTGGGCTGAAGCCCAATCATCGTATAGT
>MNWS01000124.1:0-20697 GCA_001872685.1 Fidelibacterota bacterium CG1_02_48_14 | reverse complement strand
CATTGCCACGAGCTTTCCGTCTGAGCCGGACAGGCAGCCCGTGGGTTCAGCTCTGTAATAAAAAAATGAAATCTGGATGTAAGCCGTGTTTACACCTGATTTTGAAAAAGGCATAGAAATAAAAAGGTCGGGTTCGAGTTTTGAGAAGACCTTTTTTTAATAGCAAGTCAACCCTAAGCCATTGAATCGCGAGGCGATTGTTACTTTTGTCTGTCGCGTCGCGCCATTACATTCATGACACTAAAAAAAATCAGGATGACTTATGCCCCTTCGAAAACTTGTGCTTATGTTGATGCTCTTTCCCGTCGCCCTCCTATTTGCCCAACCCCTGGCCGATCAGTCTGAGGAGATGATCTGCAAGGAAATCGACGAGTACCGCGCTTCATTTGGGAGCCTGGCCCGCCCGGTCACCAATGATGCCATGTTTGACTATGATGTGAAGTGGTACGATCTCTACTTCGACCTCGATCCGGTGAATGAAGTCATCCAAGCTCGAACTCAGATATTATTTCAAAGTGAGGTCAATGCGTTATCCACCGTGATACTGGATCTCACGGATGTGCTGACGGTGGACTCAGTTTTTGGTGCAGGCACTGAATTCACGCGCGGTGGTGATCTGATTACCATTACCCTGACCGATACATTGGCGCTGGGTGAGCAGGCTATTCTTGGAATCGCTTATCACGGACAACCTCAAGCCGAAGTCGGGTTTCAGGGTTTTGAATTTGGTTCGCACAATGGTCATCCGATTATCTCCACCCTGAGTGAACCTTACGGTGCGCGTTCATGGTGGCCGTGTAAGGATTCCCCCCGTGACAAAGCCGATTCGGTAGCCATCACCATTCGCGCACCAGGTGATCTGATCGCTGTTTCGAATGGCATGCTGGTCAACACCATCGATAACCTGGATGGTTCAAAAACCTGGTTCTGGCAACACAATTACCCCATTACCACCTATCTGGTTCATTTGGCGGTGACCAATTATGAATATTGGACAGACGTTTACCATTTCTCAGATGGCGATTCCATGCCGTTGGAGTATTGGGTTTATCCTGAGTACTACAGCACTTTTTATACGCGTTGGCAAACCGATACACCTTACATCATGGATGCCTACAACGAGCTATTTGGCAAGTATCCTTATGAGAATGAAAAATATGGTATGGTTCAATTCAACTGGGGTGGAGGAATGGAGCACCAGACCTGTTCCAGTATGGGTGGTGCCGGCGAAATTCTGAACGCTCACGAAATGGCGCACCAATGGTGGGGCGATATGATCACCTGCGCTGATTTCCACCACATTTGGCTCAACGAAGGATTCGCAGCGTACTCAGAAGCTTTATATGCCGAAAATCGTTTTGGGACAGCGTCCTATTTCAGTGCCATGAGCAACAAAGACTGGGATTTTTACGGCTCAATCTACCGGGTGGATACAACTTCTGTAAATTCCATATTCAATCGAATTGTCTATGACAAGGCTGCCTGGGTTTTACACATGTTGCGACATGTGGTGGGTGACGAGAATTTTTTCGACATTCTGACCCAATGGCGAAATGAATATGAATTTTCTACCGTTCGTACTGAAGATTTTCAAAATGTCGCCGAAAATGTATACGGCAGTGACCTGACCTGGTTTTTCGATGAGTGGATTTATGGCGCAGGGCGACCGTTATACCGGTGGTGGTGGGGTGTCCAAAATACGAATAACGACTCCACAATCATCACGCTGCAAGTTGATCAAACCCAGGATAATTCATATCCCACCTATACCATGCCCATTGATATTCATTTGAGCGATGCGACCCATGATACAGTGCTGGTAGTTTGGAATGACAGCCGGTCACAAGAGTTTTCTCTGGCTTTGCCATTCAATCCCGGAACAGTCCAGTTTGATCCGGAAAAATGGGTTTACCGCCGGGCAACTCAGGTGACAAGTTTGGATGAGGAGACACTTCTGGCAAATGATTTTTCACTGGGCGAAGGTTATCCCAACCCCTTTAATGGCGCTGTTACTTTTCCCATTCACACCGGTTTTCGGCAGGTTGTGAAGGTCTCCATTTTTAATATCCTGGGCGAGCGGGTTTTCAGCGACCAGATCGTTGCAGACGGAACTTATCGTTATCTCTGGAGCGGTATTTCATCCGAATCACAGGTTCTTGGAAGTGGTGTTTATCTGGTCCGGATCGATAACGGAGATTTTCAGCATCAGATGAAGATCAGTTTTATCAAGTAGATTAAATAAAATGACGACCGCTTTTCTCAGAAGCCGTGTATTGAACACGGCTTCATTGCTTGTGAAGAGCTTTCCCGGTTTCGTAAGATGGTTTTCAACAGGGACGATTTGGCAGATTATTTGCGGTAGAGGCGCATACTTAGAAGCAAATGAAATGAAAACCACCACCAACACCCTAAAAAAGCCCATGTCCGGACCCCTGCTGGCAGAGTTTCGCAAACTGGGTTATGGATTGGTCCTCATTGGCGTCATAGCACTTTTGCATGCCTGGGGAAATATCATTCAGAATGAAGCGTCCTGGTGGGAACTGTTGTTTTTATTCATCGGACTGATCGCAACTCTCGGTGGCATTAATCTTGTCATCCGGTTCACCAGACATGGGAAGTCCGGATTGACCTCCACCCAAACACCGGAAATAAGAAAGTAAGTCAGGCAGGGTTAAACCCTTCTCCATAATAAGACCATAATTCTCATGAATAATAAGCACCTGTGTCAGAGAAGATTCGTAGCATCATTCGCAAACCCTGGTCCGGGGAATCCAGCGAAGCGAATGACCGAGCAGTTGCATTACCACCCAAGGATGAGGTAGACAATGATCCAAGTAACCAAAGCTGGCGAGTATGGACTCCGCGCTCTGGCCTATCTGGTCAATCAGGGGCCAGGTGTAAAAGTTAGTATCGCCGAGATTTCTCAGGCTCGTCAAATCCCGGAACCCTACCTGCGGAAACTCCTGAAACCACTCATCCAAAAAGGAATCCTGGTGTCCATTCGGGGCGTTGCCGGCGGGGTTATGGTGGGTCGTCCCCTGGAGGAAATTACTTTTCTGGAGGTAATCGAAGCGCTGGAGGGTCCGATCAATCTGAATACGTGCCTGGTCCACAATGAGACCTGCCAGTTCATAGGTGATTGCGGGATGCATCCGGTCTGGATTGAAGCCCAGGAAGCCATGTTCAAGATTTTAGGGGGGAAAACGCTAAACGCATTGTTGGATCCGCATTGATATTCTTTCAAGGGTGAGAGTCCATATTCCGCTCATCGCACCACCACAAAATGACACGCTCATGCGCCAGTTTCTGCCATATATCACCAATTGAAATTCGAATTTTTTCCCAACAGACCACCATCCTTCCGTGCCGGCAAATCTGACCGATGCAGGATGACAAAAAATTATATCACGCGAAAAAAGGATGTAATGAAATGAACCTGAATTATTCCCAACTCGAACGAAAATTTCCACAATGGGAAAAAATCAAGGACATGATTGATCAATCCATTGATCTCATGCTCAATTTAAGTCAAAGCGGCCACCCGGGCGGATCGCGCTCAAAAGTTCACATGGTGACAGCAACCCTGCTCAGCGGTGCCATGCGGTGGGACATTCGCCATCCTGAAAAGCGGTTCGCGGATCGTTTTATCCTGGTTGCCGGACACACCGTACCGCTCCTTTACGCCGCGCTAGCCGTTTTGAATGAAGCATTGCGCCGGAAATTCGCCCAAACCGGTGACCCCAAATACAAAATCCCCGGCGAAGCCGTTTATTGGGAAGATTTAATGACCCTCCGGCATAATGGTGGCCTGCCGGGTCATGCCGAAATGTCCGGAAAGACACTCTTTTTCAAGTTCAATACGGGTCCATCCGGTCATGGTTCTCCGGCCGCTGCTGGTGAAGCGATGGCGCTTAAAATGGCCGGGCTGGACGATGTAAAGGTTTTTGCCGTTGAAGGAGAAGGTGGCGCGACTGCCGGAGCCATTCACGAAACCATGAATTCGGCCTGGGGACTGGGGCTCAATAATCTCTATTACCTTTTGGACTGGAACGATTTCGGGATTGATGACCGGCCATTCAGTTCAGTCGTCTATGGCACACCCACAGACTGGTTTGGATCGCACGGCTTTCGTGTTTTTGGCGCTGAAAATGGCATGGATTGGCCGGATGTGACGAAGGCTGTGGTGGAGATGGTGAACACGGAAAATCCTGATCAACGCCCGAATGTCGCCTGGTTCAAGACGAGAAAAGGTCGTGAGTACGAGGTCTATGACAACAAATCACATGGGACGCCGCACAAATTCAACAGTGAGAATTTTTGGAAGACAAAATCACATTTCATGGAGAAATATGAGGTTGTCTTTGACGGATTTGGTGAGGCCGGATCAGAAAAGCGTGAAGAGCGTCTGGCTCAGACGGCAAGCCATTATGAGAAGGTTTTTTCACTTTATGATGACGCCGATTTTCTGGATGCAATCGCCGATACGCTGGTAGAGATCGGTGACTCTGTTCCGGTGGAACGCACCACAAGCAGTTTTAATTTCAATGCTAATCCCTTTCACGATCCGGTCATTACCGATTACAAGAATTACCCGGAGGAAATATTTGCAAAACCCGGTGAAAAATCGCCGAACCGTGCTGGCCTGGCAAGATTCGGAGCCTGGGTGAATGCCTATACCTATGAGAAATATGGTCGGCCATTGGTCATCGCCATGTCAGCCGATTTAGCGGATTCCACCAATATCTCAGGGTTTGGGAAATCCTTTGGTGATTTCAAGGGATTGGGTTTTTACGATCGTAACCTGAATCAAAAAGGGTGCTTGTTACCTCAGGGTATTACGGAATTTACCAACGCGGGCATTTGCGCCGGTATTGCCACGGTAAATTTGAGTGAGAAGCCGTTTGAGGAATTTAACGGTTATTATGCAGCGGCATCAACCTACGGTTCATTTTCCTATCTCAAATATGGATTGATGCGGCTGTTCAGCCAGGTGGGTCAGGATTCCGAGCTGAAAGTCGGCAAAGTCATTTGGATTGCCGGTCACTCGGGTCCGGAAACTGCGGAAGATTCCCGGACGCACTTTGGCATTTTTGCACCGGCTGTCACCCAGCTATTTCCGGAAGGTCAAATAATCAATCTCTACCCCTGGGAGCACAATGAAGTCGCACCGATGTTGGGTGCTGCACTGGCGACAGAAGTACCCATCATTGCGCTACACCTGACACGGCCACCGGTGGAAATTCCAGACCGGGATGCGTTGGGGATTGACTCGTATTTTGAAGCTGCAAAAGGAGCATACCTGATTCGGGACTACAAACCCGGCCTGCCGAAGATGGGCTGTCTCTTTGTCCAGGGCACCAGCACCACGGCGAATGTCATTAAAATTTTGCCAAAGCTGGATGGTGCCGGATTAAATGTCAAACTGGTGGCGGCAGTTAGCCCGGAATTGTTCCGTCGTCAATCCCCGGAGTATCGTCGGTCAATCGTTTCGGATGGTGACTGGGCTGATTCTACTGTCATTACCAATGGCGCCCGACGCACGATGCACGATTGGCTGGCGCACAAAATTGCCGAGGAATACGCCATTTCTTCCGATTGGGACAATCGTTGGCGGACGGGTGGATCAGTGGAAGAAGTCTGTGAAGAGGCTCATATTTCTCCAGAATGGATTTTCAAAGGAATTGAGCGATTTGTAGGTGACCGTTCACAGCGCCTGGGGCGTTTGCGCGATGGAATTGACGGCGCGCTTAGCTGAGCGAATCAACAAGTTTGAAAGAATAACGGAGCGGGGTGGGCAGCCACCCCGTTTCATTTAGAGAAGCGTTTTCGGCAGAAAAAATAAATGCTTTCAAACGTTAAAATTTTAACATTGGCAACTATTTATGAAGGCCGCCTCGAATTTGACACGCACGCCAAAACCCACTGGCAATCATCTCCGGGGAGATTTCCTTGGCATATTATTTGTGCTTTTGGGTTGCAGGAGGGGGAGACAAAACAGCGGTCCCGGATTATAAAAAACCGCAAAGTCCCAAAAGGCATGTCTGAATTAATTGAATTGAATTGTCGAATAGAAAAAATTTCTCGAAATGTTCCGCGTTCGGTCAAGGGGCATCGCTCAAGGAGAACGAATAAGCATCTTGTCAGAATGCGTTAGTTAAGGAAGTAGGATTAGCATGAAAAATTTTTCAAAAAGATACAGCCTTCTGGGAACCGAAACCGCCTTCGCTGTAGGGGCTGATGCCGCTGCGTGGGCAGCTAAAGGTCACACGGTCTATCCCTTCCATTTGGGTGACATTAATTTACCAACGCCAGAGTACATCACGGATGCAGCGTTCAGGGCGATTGGTTCCGGCAAGACCGGGTATGCACCCGGTGCGGGCATTATGCAATTAAGAGAAGCGCTCGCGGAAGATGTTAGTCGCGCAAGAGGCGTTCCCTACACCGCTGAAAATGTTTCAGTTCAACCGGGTGGTAAGCCGGTCATCGGCAAGTTTTTGGGTGTTGTCATGGAGGCGGGCAAACAGGTATTGTACCCCAATCCAGGGTACCCAATTTACGAATCACAGATTGAATTTTTAGGCGGCAAAGCCTTACCCTACGGATTCACGCCAACGGCAAAGGGTTTTTCAATCAATCGGGACGAGATTGAACGCCAGATTTCCGATCAGACCGTCGCTATTATCTACAACAATTATCAAAACCCGATAGGCGCTGAATCAACCGCTGAAGAGATGCAATATATCGCTGATCTGGCCATCAAGCATGACCTGTGGGTGTTGTCAGATGAAGCCTATTTTGAAATTCGGTATGGCGGTGAAAGTAAAAGTATTGTCTCCCTACCCGGGATGGCAGAACGCACTGTAGTTCTATACACATTTTCTAAAAAATTCGCCATGACCGGCTGGCGTTTGGGTGGGGCGATTGGACCAAAGGATTTGATCAGCGGGATTTCAAAATTCAATACCAATCATGAATCATGCTCGAATCACTTTGTCCAGTATGCCGGCATCGCGGCTTTACAGGGACCACCGGAACCACAGCAGGCTATCCTGGCAGAGCTGCAGAAGCGCAGAGATGTTCTGGTTGATATGCTGCAAAAAATAGATGGTGTAAAGGTCTCCAAGCCCAACACGACATTCTACCTGTTTCCGGATGTGACGGACATTTTTAAGCGCAAAGGTTATGGCGATTCCGCCAGTTTCAGAAAAGATGCTCTGGAAAAAACGGGTGTTTCATTTTGTTCCCGGGAGCACTTTGGGCGGCGACTGCCGGGTGAAGAAAAAGTATTTATCAGATTTGCCTATTCAGGGATTTATACCGACCAAATCGAAGAAGGGTTGAGCAAACTCAAGACCTTCTGGGAAGCATAAAAAAGAGCAAGCAAAATTAACAGTATCACAGAGCCTCAGTTGACTCTGACCAAGGAGAAATGGTAGGATGATCACAAAAGAAGATGCACTGGAGTATCATAGTAGGGGACGCAAAGGGAAGATCGAAGTTGTTCCAACCAAACCCTGTTCCACACAAAGAGATTTAGGGCTGGCATATACACCGGGCGTTGCCATTCCCTGTCTTGAGATTGAAAAAAATCCAGCGCTGGCGAATGAATACACGGCCAAAGGGAATCTGGTTGGCGTTATTTCCAACGGCACCGCGGTGTTGGGACTGGGTAACATTGGCGCTCTGGCTGGCAAACCAGTAATGGAAGGGAAAGGCGTCCTTTTCAAACGATTCGCAGATATTGATGTATTCGATATTGAAGTCGATACGCTGGATCCGGTGAAATTTTGTGAAGCAGTAAAATTGCTGGAGCCAACATTTGGCGGCATTAATCTGGAGGATATTAAAGCTCCGGAATGTTTCTACATTGAAAAACGCCTGCGGGAAGAGATGAATATTCCGGTTTTCCATGATGATCAACATGGAACGGCCATCATCTCCGGTGCGGCAGTGATCAACGCTGCGGCTTTGACCGGTAAAAATTTGGCCGATCTGAAATTCGTCATTTCTGGTGCTGGTGCTGCGGCCATTTCCTGCTGCGAACATTACATTCGTTTGGGAGCGACCCGGGAAAATATGATTATGTGTGATTCCAAGGGGGTCATTTACAAGGGTCGCACGGACGGAATGAACGAATTCAAGGCTCGTTTCGCTGTTGATACCAAATTGCGGAACATTCACGAGGCCATGGCTGGCGCGGATGTGTTTATCGGGCTTTCCGGACCCAACTCAATTGATCAGAATGATGTTAAGGCTATGGCTAAGGATCCGATTGTGTTTGCAATGGCAAATCCGGACCCTGAAATCACCTATAATGAAGCGAAGGCAGCCCGTCCGGATATTATCATGGGCACGGGTCGCTCAGATTATCCGAACCAGATCAACAATGTTCTGGGATTCCCATTCATTTTTCGTGGCGCTCTGGATGTTCAGGCTACATCCATTAACGAAGAGATGAAGGTCGCTGCCACGATGGCATTAGCCAACCTGGCGAAAGAGGATGTACCGGACGAAGTGGCCCGGGCTTATGGTGTGGAACGACTGGAATTCGGTCGGGATTATATCATTCCAAAACCATTCGATCCCCGGGTACTTATTTGGGAAGCTGCTGCGGTTGCTCAGGCAGCGATGGAGACCGGCGTCGCTCAGAAGACCATTGATATTGAAAAATATCGGGAAGAGCTGGAAGGCCGTTTGGGCAAGAGTCGCGAGTTCATGCGTTTGCTTTACAATCGTGCAAAGAAAAATCCAAAGAAGATCGTGTACCCCGAAGGTGAGAATAACCGGATTATCCGGGCAAGTCGCTTGGTTGTGCAGGAGGGTATCGCCAAACCGATCCTGTTGGGTCGTGAAGACATTATTCGCAGCAAAGCGGCAACACTGGGCGTGGATCTCGATGGGATTGAAATCATCAATCCGTTGACAAGTTCAAAACAGGATGAATATGCCAGCCGGTTATATGACATCAGGAAGCGGAAGGGTGTCACATTAGCCCAGGCTCAGCGGCTGGTTCAGCGCCAAAGTTATTACGGGACATTAATGGTCGAGGTCGGGGATGCTGACGGCTTGGTCTCGGGCATTTCCCAGCAGTATCCGGAAACCATCCGTCCGGCATTGCAGATTATCAAAATGGCTCCTGGTGTGAAGCATGTAGCGGGTTTGTTCCTGCTGATTTTTAAAAACACCATGAAAATCTTCGCTGATGTCACAGTGAATATTGATACCACGCCGGAGATATTAGCTGAAATCGCCATGATGGCAGCGGACACGGCCAGGCGGTTCCGGATGGATCCCAAGGTCGCCATGCTGAGTTTTTCAAACTTTGGCAGTGTGAGTCATCCAGAAACAGAAAAAGTTCGCAGGGCCGTGGAAATTCTCCATGAAAAAGCCCCTGATATGATCGTTGATGGTGAGATGAATGCTGACCTGGCGGTCATGCCTGAACTGCTGAAGGAGCATTACCCCTTCAGCCAGCTTCAGGAAAGTGCCAATGTCCTGATTTTTCCCGACCTCCAATCTGGAAATATCGCCTACAAACTGGTCCATCGGTTGAGTGGCGCTGAGGCGATTGGTCCGATCCTGGTTGGTATGAAGAAACCGGTTCATTTGCTGCAAGTTGGGTCGAGTGAAGTCATTGATGTGGCCAACATGACGGCTCTGGCTGTGGTTGATGCTCAGGAAATCGACCAAAAAAAGTCAAAATAATGAAATGACCCAAGCTCGGGATTGAGGAAATTTGGGTATGAGTGAGAATTACGACTTCAAGAACCTGGAACCAGATGGTATGACCTTCATGCTGACCCATCGTAAAGAGGTTATGGTTTCTTACATGAAGATGGTTGGCAGTCTGGGTGAACACCTTGACGAAAAAACCAAACAACTCATCATGCTGGCGCTGCAAATGACCAGTCCGTCACCCCAGGCTATTAAGGTGATTGTTCCTAAGGCGTTGCGGGCGGGTGCAACCCGGGATGAAATCCTTGATGCCATGATTCTCACTGTCCCGTCTGTGGGAATCAGTACCGTGCTGCGAATTCTGCCGGATGTTTTGACGGCATTGGCGGAATTTGCAGGCGACGGTGGTTAGTCATTTCTCCAACAATAGCGCATGATTCGTATGAGAGTCCCGGCAATCCGGGACTCTTGTTGTTTTAATTCAATTCGATTCGATTCAATTCAAAAGTTGCCGTCCAAAACCGTTGATACCACCCCCTGGTGGCATAAACCTTGCAATTGCGGTGGCGACATGAAAAGCGCAAAAACGATAATTACTGCCTTTCCGGAAATGACCTTGAAACACCAGAAGGTGGCTTCTATATTGTCGCGCTCAAAATGGTTATGAGCTAATCGAACGAGGGATTATGCACGAACATTACGGTGTCGTTTTGGTATTCGGGATTCTGGGCTTCTGCCTGATGTATGCAGCCTTCATTCTTCAAAAATTAATTGGTCCCAAAAACAGCAGCGAGATGAAACTGGATACCTACGAGTGTGGTGAACCCACTGAAGGATCCAGTTGGGTGCAGTTCAATATCCGCTTTTATGTGGTCGCCCTGGTTTTCATCGTTTTCGATGTGGAAATCGTTTTCCTCTTTCCCTGGGCTGTTGTGTTCAAGGATCTGGGGTTCGTAACCTTTATTGAAGTATTTGTCTTTCTCGCGATACTGGTTGTCGGCCTGGCATATGTCTGGGTGAAGGGCGACCTGGAGTGGGTGAAGATGAAGTTAAAATACGGTGCCGGTCGCTATTCAGCAGCCCGTTTACACGAAACCGAATAAATTAGTCTGGAGCTCAAATTATGGGCATTTTAGAACATAAATTTTCTGGTGATAATGTCATTATCACGTCATTGGATAAAGTCATCAACTGGGCTCGTTCCAATTCGGAATGGTATTTCCAGTTTGGTCTGGCCTGTTGTGCCATTGAGATGATGGCCACCGCCGCTGCCCGGCATGATTTGGAGCGGTTTGGTGCAATGCCCCGTTCATCGCCGCGTCAGGCGGATGTCATGCTGGTGACCGGGACGGTGACCTTGAAGATGGCCACCCGAATCCAGCGACTCTACCAACAAATGGCCGATCCCAAGTATGTCATTTCCATGGGCAGTTGCGCCAATTCAGGCGGACCCTATTGGCAACATGGTTATCATGTTCTGAAGGGTGTCGATCAGATCGTGCCGGTGGATATTTATATTCCCGGTTGTCCACCGCGCCCGGAAGCACTTATTGAAGGACTCATGCGGTTGCAGGTGAAGATCCGGGAAGAGTCAAGTCTAGCCAGGAAGGCGAGCTAAAGATCGTGACAGAAGCAGAAATCTACAGTCTGTTATCCACAGAATTTGGCGACAAGGTGGTGAGCTTCCAGGGTGAGGAAAAGACGCCCTTTGCGGTTATTCAGCACCAGGCCATTCATGAAATCATGAGTTTCCTGAAGCGGGATGAGCGGTTGAAGTTTGACTCATTAATGTCTCTCAGTGGTTTTGATCTTGGGGGAGCCGAGCAACCATTAGGGATTATTTATCACCTTTATTCAATGTCCCTAAACCATTATTTCGCGGTCAAAGTTCTGTTTGAAGATCGCGAAAATCCAAAATTGAAAACAATAAATGACCTGTTCCGTACGGCCGATTGGCATGAACGGGAAGCGTACGATATGTATGGGATTACCTTTGAAGGGCATCCCGATTTCCACCGGATCTTGCTGGAGGATGACTGGGAAGGTTATCCATTGCGCAAAGATTATGTCCAGGCTGAATTCTATCGCGGTATGAAGATCGCCAAGGAAAAATAAACATCGACACATTCCAGACATATTCACCAGTCAGCCCAAACACATTTTCAATCGAATTCACATTCACATTGAATCCTGCTGGTGAAGCACGCATGATTTTCGAGGAGAGCGCCTGATGGCCCGGCTGCATGCTGAAGAAATGGTGCTGAATATGGGGCCGCAACATCCCAGTACGCATGGGGTGTTACGACTAAAATTGAGGACCGACGGTGAAATTGTTTCCCATATTGAACCGGTAATCGGGTATCTCCATCGCTGTTTCGAGAAACATGGGGAAAATATCGAGTACCCAATGGTAACACCCTTCACCGATCGGTGTGATTACCTGGCAAGTATGAACAATGCTCATGGTTACGCCATGGCTGTTGAAAAATTGATGGATATTGAACTGCCGGAGCGCGTCGAATATCTGCGAATTATTTTTGCTGAATTTCAGCGCATCGCCAGCCACCTGGTGGCGGTGGGTGCTTTTGGTTTGGATGTAGGCGCCATCACACCGTTCCTGTATTGTTTCCGGGAGCGGGAATCGATCCTGGATCTTTTCGAGATGGCTTCCGGTGCGCGACTTTTATACAACTATGTTTGGATCGGCGGTCTGGCACATGATATTCCGCCGGGTTTCGTGGAAAAAGCGTACGAATTTTTAGATTATTTTGATGAACGAATCCGGGAGTATGACCGGATCCTCACCGGCAATAAAATCTTTATCGAACGCTCAGCCGACGTGGGTGTAATGCCTGCTGAAGTCGCTATTAATTATGGTGTTACGGGTCCATGCTTACGAGCCTCAGGTGTCAATCATGATCTGCGCCGGGCGCAACCTTACTCCATTTATGACCGGTTTGAATTTGACACGGTTGTTGGCAAAGGTGAGATGGGGACAGTTGGCGACTGTTGGGATCGGTACAATGTCCGTGTGCTCGAGATGGCTCAGAGTGCACGAATCATTCGTCAAGCCCTGGAGCAGTTACCAACCGAAGGCGATGTGAAGTCGGCAGTTCCCAAGAAAATTCGCCCTCCGAAAGGTGAAATATATTCTCGCAGTGAAAATCCCCGTGGTGAGCTGGGTTATTACATTATCAGTGACGGGAGCAGCGTTCCTTTTCGACTGAAAATGCGGTCGCCAGCCTTCTGTAACCTCAGCGTTATCAATGAGATTGGCGCCGGCTGGATGATTTCGGATGTCATCGCGATCCTGGGTAGTCTGGATATTGTTTTAGGCGAGATTGATCGGTAAGGGCTGGGCAAATTAAAAAATGGATGTCATCAAATTTTGTGGAATAGGGTTTTAAAGGAATCGTCATGATTGATGCCTTTGCCTCCTGGATGTTACAATTTGGCGCTCTGAGTTGGCTGGGAACCACCCCGGCAACGATTCTGGCGATGAGTCTGGTTGCGGTTGCGATTTTCATCTTTGTAGCGCTGAACGCCCTTGTTCTGGTTTATGTGGAACGCAAGGTTTCGGCATTTATGCAGGTACGGTTAGGACCCATGCGGGTGGGACCCATGGGCACTCTGCAAACTGTGGCCGACGCGTTAAAGCTCCTTCTCAAAGAAGACATAATCCCTCGCTTCGCGGACCCAATTCTCTTCCGGGTCGGCCCATGGATTATCTTGCTGGCCTCCTTTGTAGCCTTTGCCGCCGTGCCATTCAGTCCCGGCTGGGTACCGGCTGACATGAGTATCGGGCTGTTTTATGTGGTATCCATCTCATCGGTTGTGGTGATTGGGATCGTGATGTCCGGTTGGGCATCCAATAACAAATGGTCACTCTACGGTGCCATGCGGTCAGCCGCTCAGATCGTGAGTTACGAAATTCCGGTAGGGTTGTCACTCCTGGCAGCGGTGGCTGTCGTCGGTACGCTGAATCTGCAGGAAATTATTGCCGCACAGGCTGGCGTCGGAAATCTGTTCCACTGGATTCCAATCCCATTTCCCAATTGGTACATTTTCCACAGCCCATTCCTATTTTTAGCCGGGTGTATTTACCTCATCGCGGCAACGGCTGAGGTAAATCGTACCCCCTTTGACATTCCCGAATCAGAATCTGAACTGGTAGCCGGGTTTATGACAGAATACTCCGGCATTCGATGGGCTTTGTTCTTCCTGTCGGAGTACGCCAATGCCGCCGTGGTGGCCTTATTAACGGCGATCGTGTTCCTGGGTGGGTGGCAATCGCCATTCGCTGATCTGGCCGGTGCCCGATTTGGGATGATCAGTCTGACGGTTCTGGCATTGATCTGGACAATTTTTGTAAAATACAAGGTCAAGCGGTTATCCATCTATCCGATTGGTACCATTCTCGCCCTGACAGTTATCGCCTGGTTATTCCCGGCGTTCGCCATTTGGCTTGCCACACCAGGACTGGTCTGGATTGCCATCAAAGGTGGTGTCGTTATTTTCTTATTAATGTGGTTCCGTTGGACATTTCCACGCTTACGCGTTGACCAATTGATGTATCTGAGCTGGAAGGTCCTGCTTCCCATCGCCCTAATAAACCTGGCAGGTGTGGCTGTATGGATGTGGTTAACCGGTGCTATAAGTTTGGTAGGATAAAGAACGCATGGGTTATTTCAAGAATATTGGCGACAGCATTACAACGCTCATTACGGGGATGAAGGTAACGATGGGCTATTTTGTCCGTGCGAAAGAGCATGTGACCTTACAGTACCCAGACGAAAAATGGCCCAATCCTGAGCGCAATATTGGTGTGGGCGAGTTAGATACTTACAATGTCATTCGATCAAAATTGCATGTAGACATTGATGATTGCATCGGCTGCAAAAAGTGTGAAAGAGCCTGCCCGGTCAATTGTATCACCATTGATACGCTTAAAACCGACAAGGGTGAAGACATTGGGACGACCAAACTGGGAACGCAAAAGCGACTTCTGGTTACGCGATTCACGATTGATATGACCGAATGTATGTACTGCGATCTGTGTACCTTCCCCTGTCCGGAGGAATGCATTTACATGACGCCGGATTATCGCTTTGAGCGGGGTGACAACAAAGAAGTTCAGGTGACGAATGTCGAGCGCTGGCGGGATCGCAATAATTTAATTTATGAATATTCAACCGTACCAAAAACTGAGGTTGATCGGCGCTTGCAAATCATAGCAGACGCTGAAGCCGTCAAAGCCGCGGCTTTAGAAAAGGCGAGAGTTGCTGCCGAAGCAAGTGCCACGGCTACGCCAAAACCTGCTGAAAATCGGGAAATAACGCCGGGTTCCGGGGAGGAACAAGCCCATGAGTGAGGTCATTTTCTGGGTGATCTGGGTCTTGGTGGTCATTTCGGCCATGATCGTTGCTTACAGTAAAAATCTCATTTATTCGGTTTTCTCACTGTTGGCTACTTTCGTTGGGGTCGCAGCCATTTATATTTTCCTGAATGCCGATTTCATCGCCGTGACTCAGATTGTCATTTATGTCGGTGGTATTCTGGTCCTACTGATTTTCGGGATCATGCTCACCAACAGAATCGCCGTAGCAAAAATCAATCAGTCCTCCTTCCAGACATCCCTCGGGATGGTTGTGGTTGGAGCCGTTTTTGTCATCCTGGTGATTACGATTCTGGGACAATCCTGGCCAGTTTTAGCCGAGTCGATGGACTTTGATTCAACGGTGGGGAAAATCGGAACACTCTTATTCGGAGATTATCTCATTTTGTTTGAAGTGGCATCTATTCTGTTGCTGGGTGCGTTGATCGGTGCGGCAACCTTGGCGCGGAAGGAACTTTAGACATGAATCATCTTGAATCATACCTGATCCTGAGTGCACTGCTTTTCTCGCTCGGACTGTATACCGTCATCACCCGGAAAAATGGTGTGGCGATTCTGATGGGTATTGAACTCATTTTGAATGCCGCCAATATCAATTTTGTCGCTTTCTCGAAATTCGTGACCCATCAGGTTGAGGGTCATCTGATGGCTATTTTCATTATCATGCTCGCGGCCGCTGAAGCAGCCGTGGCACTAGCCATCATACTGAATTTATATAATGATCAAGGTAATATTAATGTTGACGAAGCCGACGCGCTAAAACGGTAGGTCATTTTTATGCCCATGGTAAATCTATCTCTAATCATTCTGGTCTTACCCCTGATCAGCTTCCTTTTCCAGATTTTCTTTGGGAAACGGTTGGAGCATAAAAAAGGGGAATGGATTTCAATTGCGTTGGTGTTGACCACGCTCCTACTAGCCATCATCATGTTCGCCCAGATGTTGTTCGATTATCAACCTGATTTCAGACAGGAAGCCAGTATCAACTGGGTGAATCTGGGTCAATTTCAGATTGAAATGGGCGTTCTGGTTGACAATATCACGATCATCATGCTGGTGGTCGTCGCGTTGATCAGTTCGCTGGTCCACCTTTATTCTGTCGAATACATGAAAAATGATGTCCGATATTCCCGCTATTTTGGGTTTCTGGGCATTTTTACTTTCTCGATGTACGGCATTACCATCGCCAACAACCTGTTCATGATCTATTGCTTTTGGGAACTCGTCGGTCTTTCATCCTACCTGCTCATTGGTCACTGGTGGGAGAAGAAATCTGCCGCCGATGCTGGGAAAAAAGCATTTATCGTGAACCGCATTGGTGATATTGGTATGTTCATGGGAATGATGGTGGTTGCCACCGTCGCGGGGACATTTAACTATCAGGTTTTATTCGAGCGTATCGCCAGCGGTGCCTGGGCTGCAGGCGTTCAGGGTCTGTTTGGTGGCGTTGATCCCAACACGCTTTTAACCTGGGCGGGCGTCCTCATTTTTATGGGTGCCATTGGAAAATCGGCACAATTCCCTCTCCATGTGTGGTTACCTGATGCGATGGAAGGCCCAACACCAGTTTCAGCCCTGATCCATGCCGCCACAATGGTTGCCGCCGGCGTGTATCTGACCGTTAGAATTTTTCCGCTGCTGACTCCGGATGCGATGGCGTTTGTGGCACTTATTGGTGGATTTACGGCATTTTTTGCAGCAACGATTGCCATAACCCAGAACGATCTTAAAAAAGTTTTGGCCTATTCCACCGTGTCGCAACTGGGCTACATGATTATGGCATTGGGCACGGGTGCTTATGTGGCTGGATTTTTTCATCTGGTGACACACGCCATGTTCAAAGCGCTGCTGTTCCTTGCATCGGGTTCGGTGATTCACATGATGCACCATAGTCTGACCAAGCTGAATGATCATCACACAGACGCTCAGGATATGCGCAACATGGGTGGACTTCGTTCGAAGATGCCCATCACCTATGCGGTATTTTTTATCGCTTCACTCTCTATTTCGGGTATTCCCTTATTCTCGGGGTTCTTGAGCAAAGATGCGATTCTGGCCGGAACCTGGTCCTACGCTGCTCATATCCATGATGGCTGGCTGGCTCAGGCACATTTGGGTTGGATCCTGCCGTTCTTTGGATTTGGCGCGGCATTGATTACCGCATTTTACATGTTTAGGCTGATCTTCATGACCTTCCATGGCGAGCCGAAGCGCAAGGATATATTTGCGAAGATGCATGAGTCACCGAAGCTCATGACCATTCCGCTGATGGTTTTGGGTGCGCTCTCTACCTTTATTTTCTTTACACTGCCATCGTTCAATCCTTTAGGTGGTAAGAGCTGGTTTCAGACACTGGTGAAACAACCCGAGACGGTTGTACCCATGGGTGCATTCGATTCTGAGGGATTTGCGCACGGCCTGCACCTGGCGCATTACCCGGCCATGTATACGTCATTAATCGTTGCAGGAGTGGGTATTGGTCTGGCCGTCCTCATTTACATTCTCAAAGAAATAGACCCGGCAAAAATGGCTCAGCGCCTGGGCATACTCTATCGTGGATCATTGAATAAATGGTACATGGATGAGATTTATCTGAACGGTATCATCCGACCCTTTCTCAAGGGTTGTGATGCCATTGCATATTTTGATATGGAGATATACGACCATTATGTCATTGATGGTGTTGGTCGTCGTGTGAAAGCGTTAGCTACCGGGACTGGTATCGCTGATGATTTGGTTGTTGATGGTGCCGTAAATTTAGTGGGTATCATTTTCCAATGGTTGGGCTGGACATTCAAGTTCGTCCAAACCGGTAAAATTCAGAATTATTTGATCTATGTACTCATCGGAGTGCTGATGGTCTATTTAATCAATGTCTTCTAGGACAGGGAGGAATTGGCTTAGATGGGTGCGCATCTCTTAACACTAGTGACATTTGTTCCGGTGATTGGAGCGATTATCATCGTTCTTATTCCTCGGGAAAAATTGGATGCTATCCGGTGGACGGCTGTTGCAGCAACAGGCATTCAGTTCATCATTGCATTCATGATTCTGGGGAAATACAACCGGCTGAACCCGGATATTCAACTCATTGAACACTACTCCTGGATCCCGGCTTTTAACATCGAATATTTTATGGGCATTGATGGCTTAAGTCTGCCGATGGTGTTACTGACACCATTCATCAGCTTTTTAGCCATTTTCTCATCATGGAATATTCCCAAAGCTCAGAAAGGGTATTTTTCACTCTTCCTGTTGCTGGATGCCGGTATGATGGGCGTGTTCGTTTCCCTGGACTTTTTCCTGTTTTATATCTTTTGGGAAGTCATGCTTCTGCCCATGTACTTCCTCATTGGCATGTGGGGCGGTCCGAAGAAAGAATACGCCGCAATCAAATTCTTTCTGTACACGTTATTCGGCTCTGTCCTTCTGCTTCTTGGTATGCTGGCACTCTATTTCTCACTGGAACCCCATACCTTTAATCTGGTGATGTTACGGGCTGCGGCTCCGGCCATCAGTCAAACTTTTCTCCTCGGATTGAATGCCGGGAAGGTCATTTTTATTCTGCTGTTCGTGGGCTTCGCCATCAAAGTCCCCATTTTCCCATTTCACACCTGGTTACCACTCGCACATGTGGAAGCCCCTACAGCGATTTCAGTTATCCTGGCGGGTATCTTGTTGAAGATGGGAACCTATGGATTTTTACGGGTTTCATTCCCTGTTTTGCCAGCAGCGACTCTCTGGTTTGCCCTGCCACTGGCCATTTTAGGATTGATCAATATCATCTACGGTGCGATGGCTGCCCTGGCGCAAAAAGATTTGAAAAAGATGGTAGCCTATTCCTCCATCAATCATATGGGATATGTCTTACTGGGAATGGCTGCAATGACCTCCGCCGGAATGAATGGCGCGGTCTTCCAGATGTTCAACCACGGTACCATCACAGCCATGCTCTTTATGCTGGTAGGCGTCATTTATGATCGCGCTCATCATCGTGATATTGACGGCTTCGGTGGTTTGGCAGCAAAGGTTCCTATCTATGCCGGGGTCGTGGCGCTAGCCTGGTTTGCAGGCTTGGGATTGCCGGGATTGTCAGGCTTCCTGTCCGAAGCGCTGTGCTTCATCGGTGCCTTCCCGGTTTTCACCTGGATAACGATTTTCGCCACGCTGGGTATTGTTCTGAATGCAGCGTACTTTTTATGGTCATACCAGCGGATGTTCTTTGGTCCGCTAAATCCCAAGTATGAGAATCTCGCGGAAATCAATAAACGCGAGCTCTGGACCCTGGTCCCACTAGCTATCGTTGTCATTTTCCTGGGAATCTATCCG
The DNA here is from genome assembly GCA_001872685.1 of Fidelibacterota bacterium CG1_02_48_14. GTDB lineage: Bacteria > Fidelibacterota > UBA8477 > UBA8477 > UBA8477 > UBA8477. The sequence continues at coordinate 1,298 of MNWS01000124.1, read as the reverse complement.
GCACCCATGTTGGATCTGATGAGCGGAACGCTGAATCAACTGGTGGATTATGTCAAAACTGCCGGCATAACGGCTGGTTTCTAATAGGTATTGAAAGCGAATTAGAGTCGTACTATGGATTTAACTCAACTCGCACTTAGCCTGAAGTATTTCGTCCCCGAAATGGTGTTGACGGGCTTTATCCTGATTGCCATCATCTATGATCTGTTTTTGAAAAAAGATCAAAGTCACCGGGTCGGATTTGTGGCTATCCTGGGTCTATTTGTCACACTGGTTACCTTGTATTTACAGCGTGGTCTGCCCTCCACGGGACTTTTTTCAAACATGTTTGCCCTGGACTCTTTCGCCAGCTTCTTTAAATGGCTGGTTGCCATCGGCGCGATTTTGGTGATGTGGATGTCTTTGGATTCGAAAGAGCTGATGAATCGCAAGGTCGGGGAATTTTACGTTCTCATCCTCGTGGTGGTTTTTGGCATGTTTCTATTGGTATCCGCGACCCATATCCTTTCCATTTATCTGGCTTTGGAAATGGTCAGCCTGATGTCCTACATTCTCGCTGGATATTTGAAGGAAAATTCCCGTTCCAATGAGGCTAGTATCAAATATGTCATCTATGGTGCGTTTTCATCAGGCGTCATGCTGTATGGCTTATCCCTACTATACGGATTAACCGGAACCGGGTATATCAGCGGTATTCAGACTCAACTGATGACAGGGCAGGCTTCACCTGTGTTACTGATATTAATTGCAGTGCTGATACTAGCAGGATTTGGGTATAAAATTTCTGCGGTACCCTTTCATTTTTGGACACCCGATGTCTATGAAGGTGCTCCCACCACGATTACAGCCTTTCTTTCGGTTGCTCCCAAAGCCGCTGGGTTCGCTGTACTGATTCGGTTTTTGAATGTTGCTTTTACCACCGGTGATCCCAATTCCCAGGCATGGTTGGCGTTGCCCGGGTTAAACTGGCCCGTCATCATTGCCGCTTTGAGCGCTTTGACCATGACCGTGGGTAATGTGCTGGCCATTCAACAGACGAATATCAAACGCATGCTGGCTTACTCAAGCATCGCCCACGCCGGGTACATGCTCATGGGTGTCGTTGTGGCGGATCAGACCGGTATTTCTGCAATTTTGTACTATACCGGTGTTTATATGCTGATGAATCTCGGTGCGTTTTTTGTCGCGATTCAAATTAAAAATTTATACGACACCGAGACGATTTCTGATTACGCGGGACTTGGATTCAAAGCCCCCTGGGTTGGAATTTCAATGGCTGTGTTCATGTTTGCCCTGGC
>MNWS01000027.1 GCA_001872685.1 Fidelibacterota bacterium CG1_02_48_14 | reverse complement strand
CGCGTTCTGTGAAGAAAGATGCATTCATTATTGATTCAACCCATTCATGGCGGGTAACATAATCGGCCGAGCAAATTCTCGGAGAGAAATTATCGTGAATTGTTATGCCGGGCGGACAATAAAGGGAAGTGAGTGGGGGTTTGAAATTGCGGTTGAGAAACAAAAAAATCGGCCGGATCAAGTTCTTGGTCCGGCCGACTTGTTATGTTATGTCACGGCATGTTCGAATTGCTGGTTAATCTTCATCATCTCTGCAACCATTATGGTTATTGTCTTTGATTGCTTTAAATGACCGCACAATCGCGTTGTCAATCTCGGTGAAATTTGATGAATCAGACGGGTTAAGCATCGTGCTGTCACTGTCCATGAACCAACTATTGACGTCCACCAGCATCGTTACATTCACAAAGGTAACCGTGTCTGTAATGACAATTGGCGGCTCAATATCAACATGTTGGTTGGCTGTCCGTCTGGATTTATACGTGAAATTAATCCCGTCATAACTGCCCTGGACCACCACTGAAAAGCGTTGGTTACCACCAGTTCCCTCTACAAAGTCCGAGTCGAGTACCGTTTCACTATTTTCGGGTTTGTGTAATCGAAAACTGACCCGTTTGTACGTTCCACTGGGAATCTCGGTGACTACGACTGAATTGGTGTTTCCCGTTAAGTCCAGGTTAACAACCATCGGATCGCTTTTTACCGCGATGGAGTCGTCATCCATCATCTCGTGCTCACTGGAATCTTCCAATCCACTGTGGAATTGAATCGACCGGAGATAGATTTTGGCTGATTCAATCCGCAATAATGTATCAGCCGTCGTTTTTTGCATAATGGTATTCGCAGGAACCTGAAAACTCAAACTCGCTGTTGATAAATCGCCCTGTGTACTGTTTGTTGAATCACAACCGGCCATGACAGCCAAACCAATTGAAAGGCTTAGCAGGGTTCGTATATTTTTTGTGTATCGCATCTTAGCACTTCCTTTTTTTAATACATAACATATTATTCTTTATAGTGTTGTGCTCATGGACACATTTATCCCAACTTTAATGCAATACTTGAGGGGCTGTTGAGAATGAAATGAAGAAAAGGAAAAATGGACTAGAACTGATAGTTTAAGCCGACCCCCAGAATCTCTTTAAATTGCGGTTTAGCAACCATCCTTCCGGCTGTGTTGGGGAAACGCGTGTTGTCATCATAGACAAATTGGGCACTGATATGGGTCGAGATGTACTCATTGACTTTCAGATTCAACACCATTTCCCAGTTCACATCCACATTTTGAGGTTTATCAAAATAATTTGTGAAGAGGCCGAGTTTTGTCGTCATATCGACATTTTCCCATAACACGCGATTGTATCCAATCTTGATCAGGGCACCAAATTCTGCCCGGTTGGTTTCCCCATTTTGAATTATTAATCCGGTGGAGTCGTATGTCGCCGGGGTTACGCCAAAAGCGCCAGCGTTTGCCAGATCCTGGTTTTTAACAAACGTGATCTTGCCGGAAAAGGGTGAGAACATGGCCGTAAATTTTTCCGCGATTTTGTAATCCATACCCAGGGACATGCTTAAATACCCTGGCGCCATGAAATCGGAGACGATGGTTGAATCGTCCGGGAGGTTATAACCAGGGGAGAATTGGGTTTTGAAGGTGGCTTCCCCGCTGTAGAACCACCATTTGGAACGGGCATAGCCATACTTAGAGGAAATCTCGATCCGATCATCGCTTTTTCTGGTAGGATCGCTGCCCTGCCGAAGCAGTCCGTATGCCAAATTCATTCCATTTTCCCAGTTCGCCTTTCCCTGGGTATAGTTGGCATTCAGGTTAAGCGCTCCCGTGACTGAAACGGCATCCTCACCGCCCGCCGCCCAATTGGTCATAGATAGTTGAGAAAACAATAAGTTAGACTTACCACCGAAAGACCAATTTGATTGTTCATCCACCTGACTGAAACCACATTGCAGCGTCAAAATGAGGAAGCCTGCCAGAAATATTGTTTGTCGTTTCACGAAATCTCCAGTTCTTGACTACACAATGTAGAAGGTCAATTTTCACTCGAACGATGGTCATTTTTGATTCATCCACCGCTGTTCTTGGTGAAAGGTATTAAAATTCCACACGCGGCTCATCAAAAATTTTAGCCCTACTTGTTTGAGGCTGCTAAGGAATCATTATAGGATTCAAACGAGTAAAAAAAATTCCCACATGCGAGCAGGGGCGTCAGGGTTATATTTCGCAAATGACAATCAAGTTTGCACCAAAGATTTTTAATGCCTTTAATGGTAATAGGTAATGCGATGAAAATTGGGTCTCCAGAAGGAAAATTAGGAATTTTAATCCCGGGTTTGGGAGCAGTATCCACAACTTTTATAGCCGGCGTGGATGCCATCATCAAAGGTCGAACCGCGCCATTCGGTAGCTTAACCCAGATGGCGACCATTCGGTTGGGGAAACGAACCGATAACCGGACACCCAAAATCAAAGATTTTGTCCCCCTGGCGAGATTGGAGGATCTGGTTTTCGGAGCATGGGATTTATTCCCGGATAACGGTTACGAATCAGCCCTGAATGCACAGGTTTTGTCACCAGCGGATCTGGAGGCTGCGCGACCGGCATTGGAGGCTGTCAAACCCATGAAAGCCGTTTTTGATCGGCGGTATGTGAAAAAACTGGACGGTCCTCATGTGAAATCCGGCGCCAATAAAATGGAACTGGCGGAACAACTCATTGAAGACATTGAGCGGTTTCGGAAATTGAATCAAACCTCCCGGGAAGTGATGATTTGGGCAGCGAGCACGGAAATATACATCGAAGCCAGCGATGTCCATAGTTCCCTGGAAAAATTTGAGGCAGGTTTACGGAATAATGATCCAAAAATCCCGTCAAGCATGATCTACGCCTATGCGGCATTGAAATCAGGTATTGCCTTTATCAATGGCGCGCCGAACCTGACAGTTGACATTCCGGCCATGCAGGAATTGGCCAATAAAATGGGAGCGCCTATTGCCGGTAAGGATTTCAAAACCGGACAGACACTCATTAAAACGATTTTAGCACCGGGGTTGAAGGCTCGTATGCTGGGTGTGGATGGCTGGTTCTCCACCAATATTTTAGGTAACCGTGACGGTGAAGTGCTGGATGATCCGGAGTCTTTCAAAACCAAGGAGGTCTCCAAAAAGGGAGCACTGGACTATATTTTCCAACCGACCCTGTATCCGGAGTTATACAAAAATTTGTACCACAAGGTGCGCATAAACTATTATCCACCACGCGGCGATTCAAAAGAGGGTTGGGATAACATTGACATTTTTGGTTGGATGGGTTACAAAATGCAGATCAAGGTAGATTTTCTCTGTCGCGATTCCATTCTGGCAGCGCCCATTGTCCTGGATTTGGTTCTGTTTGCAGATTTGGCGCAGCGGGCCGGCATGAAAGGCATTCAGGAGTGGCTGTCGTTTTACTTTAAATCACCCCATGTTGCGCCCAATCTTTATCCGGAACATGACCTATTTATCCAGTTGATCAAATTGAAGAACACGCTGCGGTGGATGATGAATGAAGAACCCATCACCCATCTGGGACAAGAATATTACAACGAGTATCAATAAGTCATGAGTGCACGCGATAAAATCATCAAAATTTACTACTCCTATGTGCGGGCTCTCATCAAACTCACGCCCATCAAAGATCTGAATCCAAACACAATTTCAGTGCTGGCATCATTAATGGGATTGGTAGCGGCAGGAGCATTCCTGTTTGGGCATAGCTTTACCGCGGGTGTGTTTCTGCTGGTGAGCGGGGCACTGGACACCTTTGACGGAACGGTCGCACGGATGAACAACCGCGCCACGAAATTTGGCGCCATCATTGATTCGAGCCTGGACCGCTATGTGGAATTCGCATTGTTTTTGGGGATCATCAATTATTACCGCAACACGGACATGTTTTACTGGGGTTTTGCAGCGCTGGCAGGTTCCATCATGGTCAGTTACACGCGATCGCGGGCACAATCCCTGGGTGTGAATGAGGTGGTGGGTATGATGCAGCGGGCGGAACGACTCATTCTGCTTTCACTCGGTGCGATTGCCAACACTTTTGTCGCCATGTTTTATGGGACTGACATTGTTCTAAGACTTACGATCATCCTTCTCGCCATTGGCGCGAATTTTACCGCGATTCAGCGAATCATGATTGTTAAAAAATTCGAAGCTGGTGAGAAACCCACTCCATAGCATTTTAGTTTTACTCAGCATCGTGGTGGCGCAATTCCTCTTCGGGAAGAAAGCAGCCTTCCCGCTGGGACTGATATTGGGCTACACAGCTTATGGTGTTGCTTTAATTGTCATCCTCTGCGATCTCGCACTCATGTTTGTTGTTTACCAGATTTTCTCCGCTTCATTCGCGAAACTTAAATGGATTCAAAATTTGCGTTATCGTTTTGAATCAGGGCAAGCCTGGTTGGCGGGGGGGCGCTGGACGCGAAAATTGATACCTCTCGGCTGGCTGGGGGTCGTTGCGATTACCGCGACTCCATTTGCCGGGGGAGTTTGGACGGGAATCGCGTTATCCAGGACATTAGCCATGAATGCCAAACAAACGTATTGGGCGGTGGGACTGGGGTCTGTCATCGGTTGCGCTATCTTCCTCTTCGCGGCTTTGGGTGTCATGCACCTGGTGCGTCTGGGACCGGAAAATTCAATCACTGTTTGATTCGTTTTGATAATCGCACGGCACACCCGGCTGGATGGATTGATCGCTGGAAATATGGAGTAAATGATGCATCCTCATATTGACCTCATACAAAAATTCTATACAGCATTTCAAAACCGTGACAGTAAGCAGATGGCGATTTGTTACCATCCCAACGCGCGATTTTCAGATCCCGTATTCCCGCAATTATATGGTGCTG
>MNWS01000068.1:3153-5032 GCA_001872685.1 Fidelibacterota bacterium CG1_02_48_14 | reverse complement strand
ATAATGACGCTTTCCCACCACATCCCGGACAATCTCTTCCATGGAAAAATCGTCAGGCTCGGCATTCTCCCAACAGTCTAAAAATTGTCCCAGAATCAGTCCGTTGATCTGGTCAAATATTCCAGCCAGTCGGAATTGTGTCAGCATCCGGTCAAAGTGTTGGACATTTTCACCGATGTCCTCCAGAACCAGAATATTTCCTGCCATGGGGGGGAAATATTTTGTCCCCATGATGTTGTTTACCAAGGCGAAACACCCACCCACCAGCCGGCCTTCACCGACACCCGGACTCAGGACAGTAATGGGTTCCTCCTCCGGATTATGATAAACCTGTCCCCCCACCCCATTCTCCAAAATCGGCCAGAAATGCGCTTCGGTGTAAGGGTCAATGCCATTTTCATCACCCATTTCAACGGCGACCATGGCCCCGGAGAGCGTCATCAATTGTGCCTGGGTCATTATGGCGCATTGAAGGGCGGTTATATCTGAGTAACCCACGAAAGGTTTGGGGTGATTTTTGATCAGGTCATAATCCAACTTGTCCAGATAGCGTGGCGTCCCGTACCCACCCCGGGTGCAAATAATGGCATCAACACCAGGATGACTGAATGCCCAGTGTAAATCTTCCACCTGCTCCGGACCATGACCCGTTAAGTACTTGTTTTTCTTGTCATGATTCGGTGCCAGTACGGTTTTATAACCACGTCGATGGAGATAATCAATCCCCCGCTTCAGTTTTTCCTCTTTGTAATGGCTGGCCGGCGAAACGATAGCAATCGTAGCACCGGGTTGAATCGGTTTGAAGGACTGCAATTTTTCTAACATGCGCTTTGAACTCCGCTGGTAATTAAAGAAAGGGCTATTTGAGATAGGTTATTTTGAAGGTTTTCAAAGACTCGTCGGACTTGATTCGGGCAAAATAAAGACCGCCAGCGAGCGTCTGTGGTGACCAGGTAATGAAGGATTGTTCTGAATCGCCGGTTAACCGTGTACGCCAAACCGCCTGTCCCCTAAGATTGAAAATCTCGATCTCGGTTTGCTGACCCATCCACACAGGCAAAATGATGCTGCCATTGAAGGGATTCGGATAAGGGTCAGCGAGCTGGAAACCCACCGGACGATTCTCGCTGGCCAGGCCAACTTCATTTTCATTGAGTGCGCCGGGTGTCCCTTTGTCGCCCATGCCAAAAACGGTCGAAGCCGAAAACCAATTTCCGGCAATTGAATTATCGGCCGATGAGCTGATGAGCGATGTGGATCTTCCTGACATTAACGGCCAACCGCCTAAGTAGGCAACACTGTCCACGGTTTCACCCAGGTCATTATGCAAAATGATTTCATCATCTGTATTTGCGAGATTATATCCTGACCAGGTGTAGTCAAGATTGACGCCACCATTCGTGGCAAAATCGCCATTATTACCCAGCACAAAAAATCCATAGGTCGGGAGAACCATGGTTTCGCTGGCTTCGATATGATGATAATCGCCATCCAGATCAATCACGCGCCAATCGTTCAATTTCACGGGCGGACCAGTGGGATTGTACAGCTCCAGCCATTCGCCATTATTATCATAAACGGCTTCGGGATTGGACATGAACTCATTGATGACCACCGGTGTCGGTTGGTCGGAAACGCCGCGTCCCTGGAGTGTGAGATAACGACTCGGACTGGTTTCTCCGTCCAGATGAATCGGTGCCAGTGCAACATGCTGTCCCAGATAAGCCGGATTGAACTGAGCCGTTAAAGAGGTGGAATCACCAGCCGCCAGGATACCATTATAGGAATCTGAGATGGTAATGGCATTGTCTGGTCCGGTGAAATTTCCAAGTGCGATTTGAATACCTGTGGCGGATAAATTTTTCAGGGTAAATGTGAG
>MNWS01000068.1:0-3115 GCA_001872685.1 Fidelibacterota bacterium CG1_02_48_14 | reverse complement strand
CTACCGGTGGCTCGATCATCAACCCTTGGGGAATAAATTCCAGTGCACCACCTGCCTCTTCCAAACGAGCGACAAACTCCTGAACATAGGCATTCGCAATATTGGGATCGTCAATGATCAACAGGTTTTCGTCATTAAGACTTTCTCCATTGTCCGACCAGTTCATACTTCCGGTAATCACTTTGGGATTGCTGCCCGGGTGCTGCCCGTCAATAATCATGTATTTGTGATGCAATCGTTTGAGGCCAAGATCAGCCTCCACAGAATCTTTATAGACATCGGCGGGTGGATCCCAGCCATTCTCACCATCACCACGCATAGGCAGGCTCATAGACCAACTGGTGTTCCAATAGGTTTCCTCGAAAACGCCCTTGACGACAAAATCAGGATTGGAAAGCATTTTCTGATGAATGGCATCGGCGATTGATGCGGTGGAGAAGGCAAAAATGGAAAAGTAAATTTCATAATCGGCGGTATTGATCGCCTGGATGATGCGACTGGTCAATCCATCCGAAGGGGCAAAGTAGAGCTGCCAACTGTTGTTATTTTGATAAAATTGATGCGTCGTGTTGTCGGTTTTTGCACCATGAAATCGAGCAGTTACCGGATTGGGTGTCGTCGTTGTACTGCCCCACATTTCGTTGAATTCAGTGGTGTACGCGCTGGCCAGACCGACATTTTCCAGCCATAAACCATTGTTTGCATTGCTGTATGTTCCGTAGATGGTCACATTGTAAGAGCCTGTCCAGATGATGGCCTGATCCATCACGGCGAACTTGTTATGCATCTCACCACCACCGGAATTCAGATCACCAAAAGCGTCATCAATCACCGGAATTCCGGCATTTTCCAGCTCCAGAATTTCAGGATTCGAGTAGAGCGCGTTGTCCGTAATCACCCGCACGGTGATTCCCCGCTGCTGAGCATTGATCAGTGAGGTGACAACTGCGGGAAATTCAATGTCGTAGAAACAAAAATCCACCGAAGCGGTGGCATTATCAATGAGCTGGGCTAGTTCATTTCCCAATACAATATTCCCCTGAGCCGGTATGGTCCAGGCAAAGCCGGGATCAATGGATTTCGTAAATCCGACCCATTGTCCGAAGCTGAGTATCGGCATGAAAAAAAGACCACCCCGGACCAGCCTCATTAAAATGTTCTTAAGCATCATTCAACCTTTGTAAATACACGAAAATCCCGGGAACTGCATCATGCTAAACTCCCGGGATTTCCATTTAATCCGAAAAAAAACATTCGTAATCTCTACAGATCGTCCAACCCCTCCTGGGCCTCTTTCTGGATCGCGCGATCACTATCGGTCACCGCTTTCATGGCGATGGTCTTTTTGAAATAAATACCCGCTTTATCATCCTGGTCCAGCGCTTCGTAGCATTTACCCATGTAGAGGACGTTCCGCAAATCATCCTGATCAAGCTGGTTGGCTTTCTGAAAATACTTGAGCGCTTCTTCGAATGACGCATCCGGTGGTGTGGCGTAGATAATGGATGCTACCTGACGCTCCACCCATGAAAGGTCAGCCAGAGCATAATGCCAACGGCCCATCACATGGTAATTGGCAGCCTCAGTGGGATCCAGTTCGATGGCGCGCAGGGTGTGTTCCTTCATGGGGTAGGAATTCAGAATTTTCTGCTTCGTTCCCTCAATTTCACCAACCTGACCGATCATAATGGCGTACCATTTGTGAGCGCCGGCGCTATTGTCATCCAATTTCAAGGCTTGTTCGGCTTTCTTCAGACCGGGATACAGATTTTGCTTCCGCCATTCCACATCATCGGGTTTTTGGTCGGCGAAATCAAAATAACCGCGGGCCTCTTTCCAGAGCACTTCGGCGGAATTGGGAGCAAATTTTTCCGCTTGTTGGAGCAATGTCATGGTTTTCTGGTAATCATTGGCATCGTGGGCTTTTTCAGCCTGATCCAATAATGCCCTGACGGTGTCCGGTGGTGCAGTTTGTCCCATCGCCAGCAGTGCAATGCTCAACATGAGGATCAGACTGGTTAGCATGTTTCGGTTCATAAGATCAGATCTCCTGTTTAGGGGGTTAATAATTGATTTCCATGGAAGAGCGTCATACGACTGACCATTTTCCCGGCTGAATCAAATGTTTCAAGGATATAGCGTCCCTCACCGCTGTAATCATAGACTAATTTTTCAAGGGGTTGATAGTGAACATCATCCTGCGTCATTTCCAGAATGCGTTTGCCCGCTGCATTGTACTGCGTCTCAACATGGGCTATCATTTTACCATTCACTGCGAAAAGTTCATAGCGAACCTGGCGTTGGGCCAGATCGAAAAACCGTCGCGAAAAAAAATGCGTCGCATGCATGGTGAAATCGGGACCATAGACCTTTTGCAGCAGATTGGCATCTTCAGGTTGTTCCAGAAAAGTGGTTTCGAGGACGGGATTGCCGCGGCTATCACTCAGGGTTTCACCGATTGTATTGTTTTGCTCATCATAATGATATTGAATCACTCGCAAGAGTGAATCGGTGGCGGAATGGACTTTCACGAGGGTGACCCGGCTGGAATCATACGTCACTTCATAATATGGGCTGATGTTTTTGACGGCTGCCAAGCTGTCAGGAGAGTTTTGGCCATAGCGCGACCATTCGCGGTAAGTGTAAGTTCCGTGATCCTGTGCCGTGAGCATCGCCGACGACAGCAATAAACCAAACCATATCATTCTGCGCATGGATTGTGGGAAATCTATGCTGAAAACGCAGATTCAGAAAGGATTTGTTGTGGGGGACAAGAGGAGCCGGAGGTGGGTTGGCGTCTTTGAGCTTTGAGATTAGAGCTTTGAGCTTTGACATTGGACATTGGTCATTCCCGCTCGTCTCCGGTGAAGTCAGGACATAGGTAACAGATTATATTCAAGACATGGGTAACACTTTTCAACTTGTTACCTGTTTTCGTTGCATTTGAATGTTTCATTCTGGTACGGCACAAACGTGAGCACAGACAGATCAATTGTCCCTAAAAACACGGTTGCAAAGTACACCGCATATTTTGATGAATCCAAGGTTTTCAAGCCGACCCTAAAATTCCTCAATGCAGTCGATAGAAAAATACTAAACCCCTGAACACTAATCA
>MNWS01000217.1 GCA_001872685.1 Fidelibacterota bacterium CG1_02_48_14 | reverse complement strand
GAAGACACCCGATCCGCTCAGGAAGACACCCGATCCGCTCAGGAAGACACCCGATCTACTCAGGAAGATCTCGGGTCACCTGCTCGTACTCGTTCTCGTACTCGTACTCGTTCTCGGCATCTTCCTCTTTCTTCTTTCCTCTTTCTCTTCCCCCGATTCATATCATTTCGATATAATTCGATCAGATTGATATAGCCTCCCAGGCTTCTGCCCTGAATAAATATCGCTCTATCTTACTGTTATACATGCGCTTATGCTCTATTTCGAGTTCTGGCACGCGGATTGTCACTAAATGGCCAAAAGCAAAGAAACCGAAAGGAAATAAAAATGAAACGTTACCTAAAAATCTCAACCCTGTTCGCAGTCGCCTTCTTCACGGGAATTCCCTGGACGGCCAAAGGTCAGGAAGCTCCGGTAAATCCAAACTCTGAATTGATCATCCAACATGTCCAGACCGCCGCAGCCAATGTCGAAGCTGCAGCCGCCCGGGTGGAAGCCGAACGTGCCCGGCTGGAAGAGGAAAAATCTGCTCTCAAGCACAACGCCGTCTGGATCACCTCTGCAGGTGATAGCATGACCATTGATGCGACACTGCGCAGCAAACCCAAATTGGGCGTCTATCTCAGCAATCTTAATTTCAAAGATGCTTATGAACAGCATTATCCCCATAACTATGGTGTGATGGTTTCCGGCGTCGTCAAAGGCGGAGCCTCCGAAACCGCCGGCATTGTTGAAGGCGACATCATCATGACCTTTGACAGCGTTAAAGTCCTGTACGATGACCAACTCGTGCGCCTGATTCAAAGCAAAAAGATTGGCGACGCCGTCCCGATAACCATTTTCCGCAACGAGGGTGAACAAAACCTGACCGTTACACTCAGTCCCTCCAGCTCTTCCGGAGGAACAATCGAAGGCAGTTTTACATTCGACACCGGCAAAGAAAGCAAATCGGTTGGTTATGGCGGCGGTGGCTGGACCCCCACCTGGATGCAGCTAGACCTTTCCGATGTGAATGGTCTTCTGACTGACCTGAACTTCGACTCCATTGGCAGCAAAGGTATTTTGCTCCAGGGCGGCGGCGGACACGGTAATGTTGGGAACGGTTGGTTTTTGGGTGGCCAGGGTATCGGCTACACGTTAAATGACAATGTGGGCATGTGGGCTCACAATGGCGCAGACTCCACCTATGTCACCCGTCAACTTAACCTGAACCTGGGTATCGGCGGTGTTACACTTGATAAACGCTTCGCATTATCGAAAAAGCTCATCCCGTCACTGGGTATCATGTTGGGTGGTGGGTCTTATAATCTGAAGATTACCCAAACTGACGGTGCTTATAACTGGAGTACCGTGAATCAGGATTTCGAGAGTACCGCGAATAGCGCCATTGAAATCAGCCGCGATTACATCCTTGTTCAACCCCGCGTTGGTCTGTTAATCCGGGTTTTACCCTGGATGTCAATTCGGGCTGAAGGCGGTTATGCTTATGGATATTCCTGGTATAAAGGCTGGAAAGCTACGGTGGGCGACAACAAGTATACCGTCAAGAACTCCCCGGACACGGACCTGCAGGGAGCCACGGCTTCACTGGGTGTTTGGTTCGGGTTTTAAGAATCACGGCGAAACAATTGATAATTGGCTTCCTTGACATTTGAATCAATAACCAGCATCATCCCGACTGGAGAACACCTCACCCGCCTATGTGGGGTGTTCTTCACCGGGAGATAACCACCGATAAAGAGACACTGCAATGAATAACCTTTCCACGACTGCTTACTCCCTGCTCCGACGTGGAATCAACGGCGATTAACCTACACTCCAATCGTCATTGACCAAACCCTGAGCCCGCGGCTGGTTTTTTAACCATTTTCCGTGGGCTTGGTGTATCTTACCGACGCCAAAACTGAACCAGGAATTTCCGGAGCACTCAACCCGAGAGTATGTTTTCCAAGCTCATCTCCACAATCCTCGCCTTAGGTACATCGGTTTTCACCAATATTCAGGGTGTGGATGCCGCCTTTACCAATGGCCTCATCGAACAACGCGGTCAGCGGGTGGTTATCAGCTCAGAATTGACGAACTGCTGGACCGAGGAGTTTGATCGGATTCTCCAGTCCGGCCAAATCGTCAAAATTACCTACCGGCTGGAATTGTTTACGGAAAATGGTTTGTTGCCGGAATCAGCTATTTCCATCACACACGAAATCCGATACAGCGCTCTGGATGAAACCTATACTGTTCACCAGAGCGAAACCGATCAGAACATCACCTCCAGCGAGTTGACCCACGCCAAACTTTTCATGAGCCAGTTGAAACAGGTTGATTTCCTGGGTGTTGCCGATATGGTCAATGACAAAACCTATTACCTCCAGACCAGCGCCCACCTCAACCGAATTATGCTCCCGGGCATGAGTGAAGAACTCAATCTCATGGCGTACTGGAAAAGCATTCGCCCCACCTTCCGCAGTGAACCCTTCAAGAAAGCGGATTTCTCACTATGAAAAAGCCGCGTCTGACATTTCGCACACAAATCTTTTTACTCATGCTGGCGTTGGTGATTGGCGCGGTCTATTTCGTGCGCTCATATTTTATTCAATCACTGACATCCTATCAGGCACAGGTTGAGGTGATTGATCTACAAAATCGCCTGAAATCCATGTACCATGTTTATGTGGACAGTCTCCCACCCGAAGCAGCCCGGACGTATAAAGCGGAACTCGAAGCGCTGGTCAACGACATTAACCAACTCAAGCTCTCCGGGGAATTTCAGAATCGGGATTTAGCGCTCTATTCCCTCTTCATCCTCATATTCATCACATTGACGGTGGGAGGCGTTTTTCTTATCAGCATGAATGTCATCACACGACCGCTGGTGCGCCTGCAAACAGCGGTGGAGGCTTTGAGCGTTGGGAATTTTAACATCCGAGTGGAGGAAAGTCCCCGCTCTCCCATTAATCCGTTGATCCGGACATTCAACACCATGGTGAGCGAACTTGAAGAAAATCGCCGCAAATTACTCCAGGCTCAAAAGGACATGGTCTGGCGTGAAATGGCGAAAATTATGGCGCATGAAATTAAAAATCCCCTCACGCCGATTCAACTTGCGACCCAGCGGATCGAGCATAATTACCTCAATCAATCGCCCAATTTTCAAAAGGTGCTCACGGAAAGTACCCGTATCATTCACGAAGAAATCGCCAGTTTACAACGATTGGTGCGGGCATTCTCAGCGTTTGCCCAGATGCCGGCATTACAACTGGAAATTTATGATTTGAATGAGCAACTCACCGATCTGCGTGACCATTTTAAAGATGAAAGCGAGATCGAACTCCATCTCGCGCCTCAACCAATTTTCATTCATGCTGACCGCCTGCAATTGCGACAGGTGTGGGTCAACCTGATTCAAAACGCGATTCTTTCCAAAAAAAGCGATACCGTAAGCCAGATTGTGATCAAGACCGAATCCGATCTGGGGCGGGTGCTGGCGCGTTTCAGCGATCACGGCACCGGCATCACTCCGGAAAATCTGGACCGGGTATTCAAACCCTACTTCACTACCCGGGAACGCGGCACCGGTTTGGGACTCGCGGTGGTCCAAAGAATTGTGGAACTCCATGGAGGCGAGGTCACCGTTGAATCGGAATTCGGCCAGGGCACGACATTCTCCATCAGCTTAAAACAGAAACAGCAGCAGCAAGACCAACCTCAACCTCAACCTCAACCTCAACCTCAGGGATCATAAACCATGCGCATCTTGGTTATAGACGACGAAAAAAACATCCGTGCCACACTCTCCGGTATTTTAGAAGACGCCGGTTATTTAGTGATGGCGGTGGAATCGGCGGAAAAAGGGCTGGAGGTCATTCGGGAACAGCAATTTGAAGTAGCGTTGGTGGATGTCAAACTTCCCGGGATGGACGGGCTCATGTTCCTGGAAACCGCGAAACAATTCATGCCGGATCTGGACATTATCATGATCTCCGGCCATAGTGGGATCAGTACTGCGGTGCAGGCCGTGAAAATGGGCGCTTATGATTTTTGCGAAAAGCCGCTTTCGCTGCCGAAGATTCTCATTTCCATTCAAAATCTGGATGAAAAACGCTCGCTCGCCCGGCGCTCTCAGGAATTTTCCGATGATCTGGAACAGCGCTACCGGATGATTGGTGAATCACCGGAAATGGTGAAACTAAATGACTTGATCCAGCGTGTGGCGCAGACGGATGCCAAGGTTCTGATTCGGGGTGAAAGTGGTTGTGGCAAAGAGTTGGTGGCGCATTCCATCCACACCAAGAGCAATCGTCGCAAGGGCGCTTTCGTGAAATTCAACTCCGCCGCGATTCCCAAAGAATTGGTGGAGAGCGAGCTGTTTGGGTATGAAAAGGGTGCTTTCACCGGTGCCCAGAAAGCCAAGCCGGGAAAACTGGAACGCGCCCATGAAGGGACGCTGTTTCTGGATGAAATCGGCGATATGGAACTCTCCGCTCAGGCGAAAATCCTGCGTGTGATTCAGGAAGGTAAATTCGAACGGGTGGGCAGTAACAAAACGCTGGATATTAATGTCCGGATCATCGCCGCGACGCATAAGCCCCTGGAGGAGATGGTGAAACTCGGCACATTTCGGGAAGATCTGTACTACCGGTTAAATGTCGTTCCGGTGGATGTTCCACCCCTGCGCAATCGTGTCGCTGACATCCCGCGATTGGTCACCTATTTTCTGGATCATTTTGCCATGGAATTAAAACTTGGCAGGAAAGCAGTGAGTGCAGATGGCGTGTCTGCCCTACAAGCATACGCGTTCCCGGGAAATATTCGCGAATTACGAAACTTGATGGAACGGCTGTATATCCTGACACCTGGTGATATGATTCAGCAAGCGGACATCACGCCCCATCTCAGCGCGACCAGCCTGCACCCCACCTGGACAGAAGCTTCTCACTCCTTTTTTGAGACAAAACCCTTT
>MNWS01000019.1:2283-7146 GCA_001872685.1 Fidelibacterota bacterium CG1_02_48_14 | reverse complement strand
TCTACACTGCGCAGGAACTGAAAAATCTTCGCGCTCACGAACCAACTGGCACTCCATATACTGCTATCCAGTGCACTAATCAGCTCCTGATTGCGTTTCCCCACATATTTCATGGACAATTCGCTGGTGATTGGTCCGGCCATATTCATCAAGGGTTGTCGAAACATGTAACACGCAACTGCGATGGCGAGCATTCCCGGCAGAGTCGCATAGACTTCGGTCATGCTCATGATCACCAGAAACAATATCGCGAAACCCTGGGAGACAATAATCGTGACTTTGAATCCAAATCGCCTCCGCAGATAAGGTACAAGTAACGCGGTGAAAAATAGAATGACGGCTGTTATGCTGCCGATCAAACTGAATTGTGTTGAGCTCATACCGAAAACTGAGAAGAAAAATAGATTCACAAATGGAATGGTGAGTCCGGCCCCTACCGCGATGAGTAACGTGGGAGTAATGACTTTGAGAATGGGACGCCAGTCGTAACCGGTAGCCAGGTCTTTGAAATGATTCCGGAGAGTTATGGATGGCGAGCGGGGCGTACTTTCCTCAAGACGAAGCATTAATAGGGTCGCCAGTAGACCAACGCAGGCAATGAAAATCAAAATTTCCCGCTCAGTCCAGGAAATATTCGTGACCAGACTGCCCCACTTCGTTAAAACAGCGATGAAAATACCCGCGATCACGGTGCTAAGTGACCACATGGAAAAATTGAGCGTTATGGATTCGGTCAACGCATCCTCCGGAGCGGTGCGCATGATATAGGGTAACGCACAAACCTGAAGCAGCATGAAACCAATGCCCCAGATAAAAAAACTGACCTTCGTGAGCAATTCAAAGTGTGCGTCTACCGCGTAAAGCATGACGAGGCTTGAAAATGGGACGATCAAAGCCGAGGCAATAAAATAGGGTTTGAGTGACTTCCCTTTGATATAAATGCCCAGGGGAAATGCCAACAGCAACACACCCAAAAACCGATAGGCGGTGTAACTGGCAATATGAACATCGTCATAACCAATTTTCTTGAGATAAATATTTAGAATAAGCATGAATCCTGAATTAACCAGGTCCAGTAAAAATATACCGGTGACCAAATTAAGAATTGAGTGTGGGACACGAGCGTAAGTTTTGAACAAACGATTGAATAGCAGCATGTTAAAGGGAAATAATTAACGGTTTAAAGGTAGAATTCAGGTTGGAGCGCGAACTCATTGCGGGGTTAAAAAGGCAATGAGTTCACGATTTGGCCGAGGGATTCGATAATGGAAATTCAGCGTAAAATGTCGTTCCTGACTCTGGATTTGAGGTAAACCACACATTACCGTGGAGGTAGCGTTCACTTAACATCTTCATGCTGTAAGTACCCAACCCACGGCCTTTGCCTTTTGTGGAAAATGAGCGTTGGAACACTTGTAACTGAACTTCCCGGGGCATAATCGCGGGATTCTGAACGCTGAATTTGATTTTTCCATTCTCTGAGCTGTAACGACAGACGACGGTATCACCAACCTGGCAAGCCTCGAGAGCATTTTTAACCATATTACCAATGACGCGTCCGAGTATGGTACCATCCGTTTCGAAGACGAAATCATTGTCACCAGGTTCGAATCGAACATGTTTGCCTTTGGCAACATCATGGGATTGGTACAATGCCACAATTTTGTGCATGAAGGCCACTGCGTTTTGTGATGTAAAAGCGGGCTCTAATTCGCCATTCTCGGCACTGATGAGCAAGCGCTGCATCTTGATTTCGCCAACCAATCTATCATGCATCGTCATGAGTTGATCGGCAACACCCGGTACCTGATCCTGGTCAACAATGCGTAAGAGCTCGGTGTATCCGATCATGCCATTAGCAGTATTGAGGACATCATGGAAAAATAATTGCTCCAGAACCTCACGGCGTTTTTCATTGCTGATGTCCGTGACGGCAAAAATGGTGAATTCTTCCTCTGATACCTTAAACCGTGTGGCATTAATTCTGAGATCCAGCGCTTCCAGGGATTCATTCTGGATGATACGGCATTCCTGAATATCGGCTCCATTTTTCTGACTATTTAATATGGCGTTGGCCGCACCACACTCCCGACAAAATTCCGTAGTCCCGCAACCGGCTTCATTCTCTGCTGAGTGAATACAATTCAAAATTTCACCTGGTCTGAGACCCACGAATTCGTCAATGGATGTTATATTGAAATGATCCAGTAAAACCTGATTGGCAAAAACCACCTGCCGTTGTCGATTCAAGACCAAAATAATATTGGGCATTGCATCCAACATTTGCCCCAGGACGCTATCACGCTTAATCGCTTCAGTCTGAACGGCTAAGTCACTTTTATTAAGGCGTTCAGGCGATGCAAATTCTGTTTTCACTCAAGTTCCTTTCGTTGGATTGGTGTAGTCGTCACATCAGACTCGACTGAATATAAGTCGAAAGCATTACCAAAATGTAATGAGATTTTCATTCGTAATACGGCTCAGGTTCCCGTAATTAAATCCGCAAAACCAAGAGGACTCCATGCACCATAACAGACACTTTCTCTTATTGATATTCATTTTTTTTACAAGCCTCACTCAAGGTCAAACGATGGTTTCCGGGAATGTATCCGGCGAGTGGGATTTTCGTAACTCCCCCTATCACCTGACAGGTGATGTACTGGTCCCGACCGGTGATACATTGATTGTCAGCTCAGGTGTGGTGATACGAGCCTTGGGAGGATATGAACTCAGGGTTGCCGGTTTACTGAATATGTCTGACGCCAGACTTACCCAGGGCGATGGCATTTTCGTGGAAAGCGGTACTGCGATTCTCTCGAACAGCAGAATTGATTCCACTACCAACGGCATAAAAGCCTTTGGTGGTCATTTACAGATCACGGGTGCAATCGTTGAAAATGTCGCTCAAACGGGAATAGAATTTCACTCAGCAGCACAGGGTTTCGTGATGAATTCAACCGTTCAGTATTGCGGAAGATATGGCATTCGCGTCACCAGTTCGAATAATGTCCTGATCCGTCACAACACACTTACCGGAAATTCAACCAGCAATACGACCTACCCGGCCATATTTATTGACTCATGTTCCCCGGATACTGTCATGGACAATATGGTTGTGGATAATCATGCCCAGGGCATGGGCGTTTGGGCACTCACAGGTGCAGCAGCACCAACGATTCGTCACAATTTGGTGAGGGGTAATTTCACGGGCATCACCATAGTGAACGGAACACCCATCATCAGGGACAACATTGTGGTAGGTAACTTTGTTACCGGAAATCCCAATTCAGGAGCCGGGTTGTATATTGGTTATCCAAACGGGAATCCGATCTGCACCGGGAATTTAATCGCTGGTAATTATTATGGTATTTCCATCATCAGCAGTGGATCAGCCAATCTCGGTGACGTTGGCAATGCGGCGCAAAATGACGATGGACTGAACCTGTTTGCTGGGAATTCGCTGAATGGCATCACCTGGAATATCTGGAATGATACACCTAACGCCATAAATGCCCAGAACAACATTTGGCTGGATGCAAACCTGAGCAATATTGATCAAACCATTTATGATGACAATGAATCGAGTACCAGCGGGGTCGTCACTTATCAGCCCATCGCTACTCTGAATGCAACCGTTTCAGATTTGAATCATGATGAGTTGGTGAATGTTGCGGATGCTGTGGCATTGGTGGAAATGATTCTGGAAAATCAAATCCCGGAGCCTGTTGTCTATTATTTCAGCGATGTCAATCAGGACTTAGTCGTAAATATTATGGATGTGTTTGCATTGATTGACCATGTTTTGGCACGGGATATTTAGGTCGGCACACTTACCCTGACAGTTTATCACCACTTCGGTAAAATTTAACCTCCGCCTTTTCCAGAGTGGCTAATCCATCCCGGATGGCATGGTCAATTAATTCCAGAAACGCTTCCAGTTTTTCCTGAGTGTCTACGAGCTCGACAATTATGGGCAGGTCTTCGGATAGTCGCAGAATTTTCGATGTGTGAATTCGGCTGCGCCCGCCGTACCCCATGATCCCGCGTAAAACGGTAGCGCCTGCCAGACCGCGTTCCCGTGCCAATTCAACCAGCCATTCAAACAACGGTTTGCCTGCGTACTTATCACTTTCGCCGATAAAAATCCGGAGGAGAAATCCTTGTTGTGGTATCGTCATTTGAACTAACCTCCAATCAATTTTCCAAGTAGTTGACCAACCCAAACGGCCATTAATCCTAAAATCAGGTGTAAGCCAATATTCAACAGTGCCAAATTCAGTTCGGAATTTTGCACCAATAACATTGTTTCATTTCCGAATGTGGAGAATGTGGTAAAGCCACCCAACAATCCAACGAAAAGCACCAGTCGCCATTCAGGACTGAAAATGCCCCGGGATTGCGCCAGGTAGTATAAAAATCCCAGTACGAAACAACCGATCAGATTGACTGCCAGAGTACCGATTGGAAACGAACTGTTTTTTGAGATGGTTTGTGCCCAACCACTCATTGCGTAGCGTAAGATTGCGCCAAAAAACCCACCTAATCCAACAAACAACATTTTCAATAACATGCCAAAGCGATTCCTCTAATTATCGGAAAACTATCTTTTTCTCGTCGTCGCTTGACAATCTACACGGATGTGTTGATTATTCAATTGCGGAATCATTACCTGGATGAGATGGTCCGTGGCACGGTTTCTTTCTTCTGTCTCTTTCTCCTGCTCGTATTCATTCTCGATTTCTTCCTCTTGCTTCTAAAAAAAGAACCCCCTCCGGGTCTCCCCTTTTTTTAAAAAAAATGAGAATTTTAGATTCCTGGTTTTATCCGCGTTATCTACGAAAATCCGTGGCTAAACAATCTCGT
>MNWS01000019.1:0-2265 GCA_001872685.1 Fidelibacterota bacterium CG1_02_48_14 | reverse complement strand
GATTTCGCCAAGCCACACCTTTCAGGCAAGAATCAAATTTCCTCTCGGCTCCTGCTCCACCAGGAAATAATTGGTCCCAAATCCAATCGCCTTGTGTCCATTTCGCAAACGAATTCGATCCAACGCCTGAATGATTTGTCGCTGTTTGTAGGCATTGATACTCAGTTCCGGTTCAAACAAGCGAATCTGCTCCGCACTGTGTTGTAACTGCTGAAATGCCACCGACAAATACCGCACCCGCGTCCGGCGTTCGAATAAGCCCTCAAATACCTGCTGTAGTTTTTGCGCAATGGCATACTCCTCCTGTAAAGGTTCAGCGAAAGTGAGCACGCGACTGCTCACCTGATTATCCGAATAGCGACAAAACAGACGCACCCGGTTGGTTTTTTTGCCCAATTGGCGTAAGCGTAAACAGCCGCGTTCGATCAGATAATAGGCGACACCATATAGAACTTCATCGTGATTGGTGTCATCGTCGAAAGTGTACTCTTCCTTGATCTCTGGTTGAGTTGCCGGCGGCCGCACCGGGCTGTCATCAACACCGCGTGCCGCCTGATGCAAACCATAGGCCTGGCGTCCGAAGACAATCGCCAGCTTGTTCACCGGAATCTCGCTGAGTTCACCAATGGAACGGATATTCAATTCCTCCAGCAAAACATTTTCCTTCGCACCACCAATGCCGGGTAACAATTTCACATCCAACGGTTCCAGGAACTGCTGTTCATTTCCCGCCAGCACATCAAACAGTTCGGCATAGGACTGGATGTAGTGCGCCGCAATGCCTGACACCAGTTTGTTCACGGCGATGCCGATACTGGGCTTCAGGTGACAACTGCTCTCCATATCCTTGTAAATCCGATATGCTGTGTCTTTGACTCGTCCGAACAACCGGGTCGTTCCGGTGAGGTCCACAGCAATATGACCGAAGCGAATGGGTTCCACGAAGGGTGAAAAGCTTTCCAGGCGTTTCAGAATGTATTGGGTGGCGCGCTGGTACAATTCCGGATTGGGCTCAACCACAATCGCACCATTGGCTTGCCTGAGTGCCTGTTTCAGCAGCATGCCGTTGTAAATACCTTCCCGTTTGGCCTCCGGGGAAGCCGATAGCACCACGGAGCGGGTACTGGATGCAGACGAAACAATGACCGGACGGTTACGATAGTCCGGGTGTTTGGCTTGTTCTATCGCAGCCAGGAAGGCCGGGAAATCCAGGTGTGTTACATGGCGCTGCATGGTTGAGGTTGAGGTTGAGGTTGAGGTTGAGGTTGAGGTTGAGGTGACATTGACATCAGACTGACTCATTTTCAAAAATTACGGGCAGAGGTCAACGCTGTCTCCTTAAGTAAGGCCAGAGGCTGATCTTGAAGTGGCTATGATTGCGTCTCCGATCAGCGGCCGAATCCGGCACCTCAGATGAACAAGCCAGTGATGTGTCGCCATCTTTGTCTGACCTTCGGAAAATGGAGGAAATCTGCCTTGAGCCGTTCGACTCAGGCATTCCAGGTGCCGGCCATCAGCGGCCGCCGGCCGGGCGTATTCAGGGACGGAGCCCCAGACCTTCACCCGTATTGGCGTAGCAATCCCACCACAATTCCTTTGATTTCAAAAACATCGTCCGAATTAATGGGAATGGGTTGATACTGTTGAGCCCGGTTACAGGGTTGGAGAAAAATCTGCGGACCACCAATGTCCAATTTTTTCACCGTTGCTTCACCATTGATTGTGGCGACCACGATTTGACCATGATTCGC
Organism: Fidelibacterota bacterium CG1_02_48_14; assembly: GCA_001872685.1. Taxonomy (GTDB): domain Bacteria; phylum Fidelibacterota; class UBA8477; order UBA8477; family UBA8477; genus UBA8477. Next base: position 514 of record MNWS01000019.1, on the reverse strand, counting down.
CCGGGGTTGGGATTTGACGATGATGATGTCGCCATCTTCGATATTGGCGTCCAGCATGGAATCGCCCTTCACCCGCAGCGCGAAGTTGTTGGAACCACGCAACAGGTGACGAGGCACTTCGATGGGTTCAGGGATTTCAATCGCCTCAATGGGTACACCGGCGGTAACTGTGCCTACCACAGACAGTGTGACCGATTCGCCACTGAGTCCGGCCAGACGAATGTTGCGGGCCGTGTTGTAGCGATCGAATTCCACATAGCCTTTTTGCTGAAGCGCTTTCAGGCGTTTTTGAATGGCAAAATTGGATGCCAGCCCAAAATAATCACGCAGTTCCGTGATGGTGGGCGCGAACTCATGCTCCTCGATATAGCGACGGATGTAATCGTAAAGTGCGCGTTGTTTTTCGGTTAACATGGTGTGTGTGGCAACCTCTCTTTTTTGGGTCAATTCATTTCATTTATTTTGATCGGTCAAAAGCCTGACAGGTTTTGCTCCGCTCCCCGCCCCATCTGGG
>MNWS01000053.1:6091-6465 GCA_001872685.1 Fidelibacterota bacterium CG1_02_48_14 | reverse complement strand
ACGAATGGTTTTCAAGGATATGCTGACCAGTGGTGATGGCACTGTGTTTATCCTGGAGTCGGTAGATTTTAATGCCGAAATCCCCGATTATATTTTTACCAAAGCAGTCTTGAGAAGGTAGATGGAGTATCTACCGCATGTATTCCTGAGCTTTGCCTGTCCGGCTCTCGACGGATCGAAGGGCATGCGGGGATTTTCCCGGTTCCCCACTTGGGCTTCGACCCTGCTACGCTTTGCTTCGCACGGGCAGGCGGGTATCAGCCAGACGAGTGAAGAATGTCCTTGTTAACAATGTCCAAGGACGAATGTCAAAGCTCAAAGCTCAGGAAGACACGAGGCATTTTTGCGTTGAGATAAGGCAATCCTTAGCTCGT
>MNWS01000053.1:0-6080 GCA_001872685.1 Fidelibacterota bacterium CG1_02_48_14 | reverse complement strand
TCCACTTCAAATCCCAGGACCACTGATCAAAATAGAGATTTCCACCCCGCCATTCCACTTCACCGCGTTGTGAATCGATTGTTTCTGAACGCGGAAAAGTCTTGGCTGGGAAAAAGGGCTGACTGATTCCGTCATTGAAAATCAGGCGATAGCTGTCCATGCCGGACAGATAAAACCAATGGAGGGCGTCCTGGTTGGATTGACGGAGGCCGTAAGTAACATCCATGGGAACCCACCCATATGGCTCGAAATAGATCAATCCCCAGTCATGCATACTGTCATCCGGCGGTTGAAATTCCCAACCCGATTGCCATTTGGCCGGGATTCCATTCATCCGGCATAATGTCATAAACAGCAATGTCTGAATTCCGCAGTCACCGTGACCATTTTCATAAGCGTAACGAGAGATTTCACCAATGGTTGAATACTCTCTGGCGGACGCCCATGGGATGTTATTGTCAATCCATTCAAAAAGAATTTGCGCTTTCCGGTAGGGATTCTCCTCGCCTTCCAACAGGCGTTCGGAAAGGTCCCGAAGTTCCCGTGTGAAGACGATATGGGGTGGCTCTTCTTTTAAAAATAGCGCTAAAGCGGGTGTAATCTCCAGAGGTTGAACGGTTTCAGCGGTGACCGGCGCGTAAACGCCATAACTGGTGTATTCATATGTCACTTCAAAATGCGTGGGTCGATCACCTGCGGAGGTTTTTTGCATATAGATCGTGCGTTGGAGATTTGTGGAGTTGGGGGCGATTATGTGCTCGTCAGGTTCGGAGCCAAGGAAACTAATATCCATTTGGCGGTCGTTGATTGCTCTGGGGAATGGAATCCAACAACGGATCATTTCGCCGGCAGGAACGGCTCCGGAATCAACATCAATGCTTTGGGTAATGCGCATCCGCACCGGGTTCACATAGCGTAGCCCGGTTTCCAGTGTTGTCTGAATGATCCCGGCGTTATGCTTATCCAGTTCTAATTTGGCTCCGGAGCCCGAGGTTATTTCATCATCCGCGTGTTTCTCATCCCAAATGGCTTTCGCGGTTTTGTCAATCCGAAACAGATTTCGGGCGGCCCGGTTGAAATACCATTTCTCCCCATCAATGATGCGGAATTCCAGGGCTTTGCTCTCTTCCCAACGCCGGATGTCCTCGTCGGAGACTTCGGAGATGGTTTCCTTGATCTCTGCCACCACGATTTCACGCGATTTGGTAAAGTCCTTCTCGATACGGTTCATCCGTTCCACCAGAAATTCCAGCTCCAGCCGTTCCTGAGTCTGTAACGCCTGGTTGGAGGTGAAAATATGGGCGATAGATTGACGCGCTTGGGTGAATTGTCCCGCTTCGAATAGCTCCTGATAATTTTTTTTCTCCACTGTGGATTCACAATTCATGAATACTCCTGCAAAAATCAAAACGACTATTGAAAACCGACCTGGTCTAAATATCAATTTCTTATCCATTGATTACCCTCAATCCTGCGAATTGTCCCCCAACAGTACAGGGTGAACAATTACTGCTCAATGTAAAACGTTTGTGGTGTTAATCTAGTTTGATAATGACCCGGGCCAATGGATTATGTCGTCGTCGTGTCCATGTTGTCGTAAGTACAATTACAGCCATAAAATATTTTGGAAAGCAGATGATCCGAATGACAAACGCCTTGATGAAACCACCACCGATCATTTAATGGTGCAGGACAATTTCAATCTGATCCGTCACAATCTTCACAAGCCTGTTCACAATCTGATGAAAAGGATTACATTTACGCATACATGACACCACCTAAAATATTCGATCTGATCATCATTGGCGGAGGCATCAACGGGACTGGAATCGCGCTGGAAGCAGCGTTGCGCGGACTTGCGGTGATTCTCGTAGAGAAGGAAGATATTGGACATGCAACCTCCACCTGGAATACACGCCTGATTCATGGTGGCTTACGATACCTTGAGTACCTTGAGTTCGGTCTGGTCCGGGAATCCTTGCGCGAGCGAGAACGCCTGCTTCACAATGCGCCACACCTGGTCCAGCCACTCACTTTTCGTGTACCCCTTTTTGAGCACAGCAAACGCGGACCGTTGCTGATCAAGGCTGGAATGGTCCTTTACGATTTCCTGTCTTATGACAAAACGATGCCAAACCATCAGATGAATTATCTCAGCAGTACCATATTGAAGGAGAACCCCTTTTTGCAGTCTGAAGGTTTGCACGGTATGGCGACCTATCAGGATTGTCAACTCACCTGGCCTGAACGACTTTGTATGGAGTTGGCACTCACGGCGAAATCCCGGGGTGCTACCATCATGACACACACGGAACTAACCGGATTGACCGATGCCACCAGCGACACGATTACCGTCCGGACAATGGATCGGATAACGGGTGAGGTGCAATCAATCTCCGGCCGCTATTTGGTGAACGCAGGTGGTCCCTGGGTGGATCATGTTTTAGGGCTGGTGGATCAGAAGGTTGATCGCAAGATGGGAGTGACCAAAGGCAGTCATCTGGTCATCCGGCGGTTTCAAAATGGTCCGGAAGATGCGTTTTACATGGAGGCTCGGGCAGATGGCCGACCATTTTTTCTCATTCCCTGGCGTGATTATTATCTGGTCGGAACAACCGATCTATTTTTCGATGGCGATTTGGATGACATTACTGTAAGCGAAGCGGAAATTGAGTATTTGTTGAACGAACTGACATTTTTCTTCCCAACTCACGGGTTCACAAAAGAGGATATTCTTTACACGTACAGTGGTGTTCGTCCGTTGCCCTACGAGCCGGAAGCAAAAAAGGCCAGTCAGGTAACGCGGCGTCATATTATTTACGAGCATACACAGGCTCATGGTCACCAGCGGATGCTGTCCATTATCGGAGGAAAATTAACAACCTACCGCAATCTGGCGGAGGAGACCATTGATGTGGTTCAACGGCGTTTAGACAAACCCGTCACTGAATCGCCGTCACGCGATTTTCCCCTGCTCGGCGCTGAAAATGTCAAGAACTGGCCCATTTATTTCGAGCAAAAATCTCGATTGTCGGCGAATCGCTTCCGACTATCCCTGGACGTGGCCAGACACCTGGTCCATTTTTATGGCAGCCAGGCAGACAAAGTGACGGCTTTGACTGAGGATCATCACGAACTGGCGCAACAAATCCATCCCCATTACCCGGACATCGCTGCTCAGGTCATTTATGGCATTCAAAATGAACAAGCGCGCAGCCTCAGTGACATTATGCTCCGGCGAACAAGTCTGGGAACGCATGCCGGTTTGGGTCTGGAATGTCTGGATCGTGTCGTAGAATTAGCCGCCCCACTCTTGGATTGGGATGCTGATGAGCAGAGGCAACAGAAGCGGGATTATCAGAATTGGGTTGAAAAACATCATTTGATGGCTAATCTTAAACCCGCATAATCAGCACGGACTTCATGGAAAACGAAACACAACGAATTGACCAGGATATTGTCGCGATTCAATCAGCATTCGCCGGGGTGAAAGCATTAATTCTGGACCTGGATGGCACGCTCTATCTGGGAGAGGAGCTTTTTGAATCAACTCCGGCATTCCTGGCAGGACTTGATCAGCGCAATCTCAGGTATCTGTTCGTTTCAAACAACTCGTCGAAAACCACCGGAGATTATGCCCGAAAAATGCAACGGATGGGGTTGAATGTGACAGAGGAGATGATTTATACCTCCACCGAAGCTACGATTGAATACCTGTCACGATTAAAATCGAACGCCAATCTCTATCTCATTGGAACGCCAGCCATGGAGTCCCAATTTCGGTGTGCCGGGAATGTCATCACTGATGAAAGCCCGGATTTTGTCGTTCTGGGTTTCGACACCACGTTCAATTATGAAAAATTCAAGATAGGATGCCATTGGCTGAAGCGTGGCGTTCCGTTCATAGCGACGCATCCGGATTTGAACTGCCCCATCGCCAACGCTGAATCTCTCCCGGATGCCGGTGCTTTAGCAGCAGCATTTACAGCCGCCACAGGTGTTCACCCAAAATATATTGGAAAACCCTATCGGGAAATGCTGTATGGTATTACGACGCGATTAAAACTAAAAATATCAGATCTTTGCGTCGTGGGTGATCGGCTTTCGACAGACATTTCCATGGGATTTCAAAACCACATTCCCACTGCTTTGGTACTATCCGGAGGCACTTCACGCCAAAAAGCTGACTATTCCGATGTGACACCCACGGTCGTCATTGAACGGGCGGTAGACCTGCTTCCGTTTTTACCCATACGATAATTGTCAACAGGACGTTTACCGGGTAAGTGCAAGTGCGACCGCCGCACCCAGACGAATATTATTTAATGCCAATTGAATATTGGTAGCGAGACTCCGACCAGCCGTCAGTTCGACAATTTTCCCCAATAAATAGGGTGTCACGGCTTTCCCGCGAATCCCCAATTGTTCACATTCGTAGAGTGCTTTTTCAATTATGGGATTGAGCTCCGTCGCCGGAATCTCGAATTGCAGTGGAACCGGGTTGGTGACCAGGAGGCCGACGGTAAGACTCAATGTGAGTTGTTCTCGAAATATCGCAGCAATTTCTTCGGGTGAGTCAACGCGCCAGGCTACGGACAGGCCAGATTTCCGTGAGTAAAAGGCTGGGAATTCGTCCGTCTGATAACCAAGAACCGGCACTCCGGCGGTTTCCAGGTATTCCAGTGTCCGCGGCAGATCCAGGATGGCTTTGGCACCGGCGGAAATGACAATGACGGGCGTTTCACCCAGCTCTTTCAGGTCAAGGGAGATGTCGCCGGTTTGTTCTGCACCGCGATGGACACCACCGATACCGCCTGTAGCAAACACCTGAATCCCGGCTAAATATGCCAACCGCATGGTGGCTGATACCGTTGTTGCGCCACTCTTACACCGGGCTATAATCAATCCCAGATCGCGTGTGGCCACCTTTTCAATACCATCACCACGGGCTAGTTTTTCCAAAGCACCTTCATTCAAGCCGATGTGGACCCTGCCATCCAGAATGGCGATGGTGGCCGGGGTCGCACCATATTCGCGGCATTCATGTTCAGCCAAACGGGCAAAATCGAGATTGTCCGGATAAGGCATTCCGTGGCTGATGATGGTGGATTCCAACGCCAAAACGGGTCGGCGTTCATTGAGTGCAGTCTGGACTTCGTCGTGGATGATAAATGTGTCTGGTAAGTTCATGATGGGGAAGTATAACGAATGTGTCCATTGAGGAAAATGAATTTGCACCAAGCGAGTTGGGGTGCAATAATCCTTCTAAAGCCTTGTTCTCCCATTATATTAGCGCGCTTCTTGGCAATAGGGGGCGACTTGGTTTCGACGGGATGTCGGAGACCGCTGGTTGCATGTGGTGGTTCGCACGAAATCACCTTAAAAATCGCGCAAACCAAAATACATGGCGAGTATAACTATGCCATGGCTGCCTAATTAATCTTAATTAGGTAGCCCGTTCTGCACTGACTTTGTCTGTGGGTTAGTGACAGGGCGTCGTGTTCACAGGCTCGGTAGCTGTCATACCAGGGGGCAGGTACTTAAATTTTCTTGGTTGGCCTGAGCATGAGCCCGTCTGACGGCGCTGTTCAGGCGAGATTAAAGGTCAGAATAAACATGTAGATACTGGTTGGCTTTGCATTGCGGACGGGAGTTCGATTCTCCCCGCCTCCACTCGACTTCGCTCGAAGAGCGGAGTCGACCGCGCCGTAGCGTGCCTCTGGCAGGCGAAGGCGGGTATTCCATTGCCCTAGCAGCAAACCGAGCTTCGTCGCAGCACGCTCACATGTCATCCGAATGTATTTTGTTTATATAATTCAATCCGAAAAGTACCCAACCCGATTTTACACCGGTTTTACAACTGATGTAGAAAAACGCTTAGAAGCCCATAACAATGGACAAAGCACTCACACCAGTAAGTTCAAACCTTGGCGTTTGAAAACTTATCTCGCATTCTCGGATAAAGAACAAGCCTTGAAGTTTGAGCGCTATCTGAAAACTCCCTCCGGCCGCGCCTTCTCCAAGAAACGCCTTTGATCTTTTCGCTCGAAGAGCGGAGTCGACCGCGCCGTAGCGTGCCT
>MNWS01000084.1:4795-4926 GCA_001872685.1 Fidelibacterota bacterium CG1_02_48_14 | reverse complement strand
TTTACCCGTTGGTTTAGAAAATTATTCAAGCGTACGCCGCCTGAATAATTTCCCGGACTGGTACCGGAGATTTGTGAAGCATAAAGGATTTTTCTATGAGGCCAACAGGTGGTAATGCTTCGTTCGATCAT
>MNWS01000084.1:0-4780 GCA_001872685.1 Fidelibacterota bacterium CG1_02_48_14 | reverse complement strand
TATTATTGGAGGCTGTCCCCAAAGGCAGCCTCTATTGAAATGATACCCAAATTTCATCTGGGGATTTCATTGCCAGGGGCTCGCCGTCTGAGCTGGACAGGTAGGTCGTGGTTAACAGCTACCGGAAGAATTTGAATTTGCTTGTTTGGTTTTGATTTGGTGCATGGCATGGACTCAAGTTTTCTCCCCTTTGAAAGGGGAGAATGAAAGAGGGGTTGAGAATGCCGGCAGCGCCAAAAGTTGATCCCCTCCCAAACCTTTCCTAATCTCAAGGGGAGGAGAACCCTTCCTCCCTGCCGGTAATCCGCTAATCCGCTCCGAACCCTGTTTCGGTCATTTAAAATTGGAAATTGAATTTGCTTGTTGTTTGATGATTGGGATTTGGGATTTTTACCGATTGGGACGGGCTTAAGCCCCTGATTATTCTCCAGCGCTGTTCAGAAGAAAACATACCGCATCTTCCTTGCGTATTCACAGTCACCGGGATAAACTTTCACCGGTTTTTAACCCGGATACAGACAGAGGTACATAAAATGAATGGTTCATACATGCTGAAAAGAATCCCGCTATTTCGTCTTTCATCAGGTTTACCGCTCTGCCGGGCCGCAATAAGGTTTGAGTCTGGGAGTTTCACAGTTCGACATGGCTTTTTTTAAAAAGCTTTCGATAAATCGAAAAAAAATGGCAATGTGATCCAATGTCAAACTTGGAGATGAATAACATCGTTCAAATATATCCGGTACCAGGTCCGGATTGGGATAATCAAACGGAACTGACGAAAAAAGAAACGGATGCCGGGAATATTGCATTACGCCATTAACATATCGGAAGGAGCATGTGAACAATGAGTCAATTGTTAAATATTAAAAACAAAATTATTTGCCTGGTCACCTTCAGTGGCGTAATGTTTGGGCAGTCCTACTGCCTGGAAACTTCCGACAGACGATAATCAGCAGTGTATCTCAGGGCTTGCAGGTTAATACCATAAACACCACAGGAACTGGAAAATTCATCATGAAACGGGCATTTGAAACAGTGCAAGATTTTTATGGCTTGATTTATAGCACATGTGTGCCCTATCTCATTCTAATCAATTGATTCAGATTCAGGAAATATTACAATAATCGTCATCAAACAATGACCTTTAACATGCCCGGGATTTTTACGTCAGACAGATTCGTAATTCACGGTGAATTTCAGGAGCAGGAGAAGAAAATGGAGCAATTGAGACGATTCATGGGGATTTTGATACTGATCATTACCAGTACAAGCCTTGTAGCCCAAACCACACCGGTCGCCCAATCGGATACGGTCACAACCGAGCCAAATTTAACAGTGGAGATCACCTTGGCGGGCAGTGACGCGGACGGCGACGCATTGACATTTTCAGTCACAATGAATCCAGTGCACGGCTCACTCGCCGGAACCGCACCCCATCTCACCTACACACCGGATGCGGAATTTTTGGGCGAGGATAGTCTGACTTTTTCCGTGAGTGACGGTAATCTGGCGGATACCGGACTTATTTTCATTCAGGTTTTGCCTGACCGGGGCATTCACTTCTCAGGGCATTCGGTTTTCACGAATCCCAGCGGACCGGAAATGTGCGGCGCTGGCGCTTATGCCTATTTGGAGATGGTGGAATTAGGTTGCAGTGTGGCCACGGAAGGATTCGCCCGGTCGGAAGACATGGACTTTCTGGCCGGGTTGGACAGCGTCCGGCTCACCATGGGTGGATTTATGCTGGAAGTGGACTCTTTCTACTGTATTCAGGAGCCGTGGGGCGATCACCGGGTTTATTCGGGTGGACACGCCCAGATTCTTTTAGGAAATGACACCCTGATGCGGATTGATAATATCACCATGACATCGGATCAGGATTATATGCTCTCTTTTATGGAAGGTACCGCTTCCGGTACCATTAATCCAGCTATTGGGATTGACGATTTTATCGCCGAGCTCGATCCCCAGGGGACTAATGAAATTCAGATCTACTTCACCGGCGCAAACCAGGTGGTACAAGCTTCCTGCGGGATCTATGATTTTGACTTTTTCCTGATCCCTGACTCCCTGGTTGAGCTCCCCAATTTTCCACCCACAGCACCCATTCTGGCAGGACCGATCAATGCTGAATCGGTTTCCATTTCAGAAAGCACTTCAGGTTCGGAACTCAGCCTGACCTGGCATCCGGCCACTGATTCAGATGGTGATGAATTGGAATATCTGGTAGATGTGGCATACGCTGGTGACCTGTGGATTTATTCTGTGACTGATACACTGAAAATGCTCTCCCTGGACAGCGTGCTCAACCACATGACAGCACTGAATCAGGATTCGCTTACACTTAACTGGAATGTAAAGGTCTCTGACGGTGTGGATACGGTGGCGTCTGCCAATGGCCCCTTCCTTGCCATTTTCGCACACTGGAATATTCATGCTGAAAATGTCCAGTTCAGCTACAGTGCCACCAATTCAGTCTGGTACCTGGGGGATACCCTCACCATCAGCGCAGAAATTACCAACGCCGGACCCCTGGACTTTAATCATCCGGTAGGGTTACGGCTTACAGTGGATAATCCGTTGGTAACGATTTTGGATTCCACTGCCTGGCTTAATGACCTGTCCGTAGGCCTGAACCAGATACTGACTTTTCGGGTCATCGCTGATTTGAATCTGGTTACGGCTACAGAGATCCAATTCGCGCTCACCACCGAATCTCAAGATTGTGCGTCTGAATCCCTCCCCATGTGTCTGGATGAAAATGCCCATTTATTTCAGGTCACGGTGCATGAGCCGGTTGTTTCCATCCATCCGGAATCCATTCCCAGCACCTACTCCCTGGGTAACAATTATCCCAATCCCTTTAATCCATCAACCACCATTCGATTCGGCCTGCCGGAAGCCGGTCTGGTAAATCTGGTGATTTACGATATTCAGGGGAAACCGGTCCGGACCTTGGTCAACCGTGACTTGCCAGCTGGTTATCAATCAATTGACTGGCAAGGTCAGGATGACGCGGGACGACAGGTGAGTACCGGTGTTTATTTCTATCGTATTATGGCGGACGGATTCAGCCAGACCCGGAAGATGATCTTGATGAAATAAAAATTTTCACAATTGACCCAAACCGAATCCCCGGTTGCCGTCTCCTTTTCAAGACCGCGTGTCAGCAATGATAACCCGTTTATTGAATCCTTGTTCAGAACGCTGAAATATCATCCCGGATATCCTCTGTGCTTTGACACGCTTGAGGCAGCACGCGTATGGATGGCTGACTTTGTGAACTGGTGGTATAACACGGCTCATCTTCATTCCTCGATTGGATATGTGACGCCGCTGCAGATGCGCAGTGGGGAGGCTGTTCAACTTTTTGGGGAAAGAAATCAGGTTATGGAAGAGGCAAAAGCAAAATTCCCCGAACGTTGGGGAAGTAGACAGTGTAAACAATGGCAGAGACCGGAAATGGTGGTATTAAACCCGGTTCTGGCTACATGAAAACATCAAATCAGGCGACAACTATGTTGACACACACCGGAGGTGAAGATTTTGAATACGGTCAGTGGAATGAAATCTGGCTCGATTTGAGTCGGACCGATGTTTCTGGTGGAAGCAATGTGGTTGACGACTTACATTGGCACGTATATTACAGTGATGAAACAACTCCGGTACATATCGACTGGGATCATATGTTTGTAACGGAAGAATCTTTTACCAGACACTATTTTCATAATGATTATCTGGGATCAGCGCGACTCATGACTGATGAAGGTGGAGATATAGTTTGGGCAAGAGATTACAGACCCTATGGTGACGAACGAAATAATTCGGGTAATGATGACAATCCGTATAAATTTACCGGCAAGGAGCGCGATGTGGAAACCAATCTGGATTATTCCTGGCACCGGTATTATGATTACGAGCTCGGACAATTTACACAGATAGATCCACAGTGGGATGATTTACCAAGCGTTACCCCCTACCAATATGCAATCAATAATCCCCTGAAATATATTGATCCAGACGGAAAAATAATAGTGAATGCCAATAGTCAAGACGCTCAAACCATTAAGATGAATATGGAAGTGACACCGGAAGGTGCTAAATTATATAAAGAAATGGAGGAATCGGAAAGATTGATTGAGCTAAATTTATCAGACGACTCGCCGATTGATCCCGATACCGATAAGAAAGTATTGGGGAATACCCGCAGAAAGGTGGCCCGTGGCGTATATAAACCTGGAACGATTATAAAAGTTACTATTTACTTAGGCCATCAACCAACTTCTGGGAAAAGTATGGGGAAATATATAAATGGAGTAGGTTGCCACGAGGCTGTGCACGCTACTAGACATGGTAAAAAGAGAATCGAACCTGGTAAAGAAAACCAAGCAGAGCAATCTCGTATTGTGACTGAACACCAGTACGACGAGTGGGAAGGAAAAGAGAGATCTAGGCTTAAGCCTGCACCACGAAGAAATGGGGATTACCACCCACAATATGAGCCGATAATGGTGATAAGATGAAGAAGATGATGTTGTTAGGCTTGCTTGCCACGATTGGTTTTGCAAAAGAAGTCCCTCAAGATAGTTTAACGTTCATATATGATGACGGTTATTCATTTAAAATTGTAGCTGAAGATTTTTATATGGAACTCACCGGTACAGAACTAGATTCGACTCAGGGAGTCTACTATGTAGTGTTTAAAAAAACAGCTCCAATGAATGTGAAACTTAGCTATGATGATTCAATTGCTGTCAATCCGAATGACTTAAAGTGGTTA
>MNWS01000147.1 GCA_001872685.1 Fidelibacterota bacterium CG1_02_48_14 | reverse complement strand
CGTCACGCACTACTTAAATGATCGAATGATTGATCCGTGTGAATCTGTCTCATCAGTGCCATCCGTGTACTATTTCTTCGTTCTCGACCCACAATAAAAAAAGACCGCCTTTTTCAAGGCAGCCTTTTTACTTTACACCACCAGGTTTCTGTGGAAATCTGGTTTTCGTGTGGGAGGGAAAATCTGGTTTAGTTTGCGGCGGCAACACCCAAAACTTCGTCAATCGCCTTTATCAAAGCATCCTTTGGTAAAGCGCCAACGGACATTTGCGGCTTGCCATCTTTCGGTACAAACAACAGGGATGGAATGCTGCGAATCCCAAACATCCCCGCGAGCTGCTGCTCCGCTTCCGTATCAATTTTATAGACATTTACCTTGCCGGCATACTCCTTGGACAAATCTTCCAAAATCGGCGCTACAGCCTTACACGGGCCACACCAATCGGCATAAAAATCAATCAAACAAGGCAGTTCACCTTCAAATTTCCATTCCTGGTTTTTGTCAAAATCGAACACTTTATTTTTAAAAGTATCCAGTGTCAAATGTTCAGTCACATTACCTCCAACCTTAGTCGTGTATTATTTATTATTGTCAATTTCCTTAGCTCCCGTCTCCCATCGCCTCACTCATTTGACGATGCGGTATTAAGATGGCTTTTAAAGAGAAAGGTTACGAAATGGCGGGATCAGATTAATGTCGTTAATCGCTGGAGCAGGTGATCAAACTCGGATAGGATCATCGCAGTAGCTCCCCAGACTTTATAAGGTTCGAAATGAAAATAGGGCACGGTGAATGGCTGTTCACGGAAATGGCGCACCTCAGTGGCGCGTTTTGCTTCATCCATCAGGTCAGAAACGGACACCGTGAAAACGGTCTCGACCTCACCCCGTTGGGGTCTCCAAATCGGTTCGTGGGTCAAAACGCCAACCACCGGATGAACTAAAAATCCGCTGACGGGAATGGGCAACGGTGAGAGATTTCCGATCACCGTCACGCTGGATGAGTCAAGCCCGATCTCCTCCTCTGCTTCGCGCAATGCAGCCATTTCAACCGTCTCTCCCACCTCCAGACGACCACCGGGTAGCGCAATTTGTCCGGAATGCGCAAGGCCATCCTCAACACGCTGGATCAAGGGGAAACGCCATTCAGTACCATTTGCCTGAAAAAGCGCGATGAGTACCGCTGCAGGCTTCAGATTTTTAAATTCACTCAATTCCGGCATTATCACAGGTCGCCCTGCTGGCATCATCACTTGCTGACCTTCAAATCCGGGCAGATCATTGACCAATATTTGCGACAGCGTGTCTATAAATTTGGGGGATAATGTCAATGAATTCATAGTCAGTCAATCAATCGGTCAATCAGCCTGGCGAATGGGTGAATAGAGCAGTCCGGCAACGCCGCACAAGGCACCACCGATACCAATTAGCAAAAAAATGACCTGAGGTGAGATCATTTCAGCAATAATCCCCGTCAAAGCAACAGAGAGGGATGTCATCCCGATGACAGCCAGATTAACCATGGCGAAAACACGCCCCTGCATATGATTAGGCACCAGGGAATGAATCAGCGTCGTTCGCGTGACCTGGATGAAAGGAATCCCGATGCTATGAATAAAAATAATTCCAATCATGGCGTAAAGCGGTGCGACGCCCAATTTATCGACAACCAAAATCGGGATAAATGTCAATCCGTCGTAGATCATTCCCAGCATGAGCCAGACACCTTTACCAAAGCGTTGGGCATACCAGTAAACCAGAATGGCTCCCAAGAGCATACCGATGCCGTAGGTTGATTCGACAAATGCAAAATCGCTGCCGCCTCCTCCCCATGCCGATTTGATCACAAGGGGAATTCCAACCACCGCCGGCCCCATAATGAAAAAATTATTAAGGGCGGTGATCAATACAATGCCCAGAATCCTACGATCATCCCGCCAGACGTACCGTAGACCAATTTTCAAGTCCTGCCAGCTCCGGTTTTTAAATCCGATCTCAGGGAGAGTTGAGGAATTGGCTGGAATTTTTGGGATTACCATCCACCAAATCATGATAAAAGAGAATGCGAAGGTAATCGCGTCCAGGTAAAACAAGTTAATTAAACCCGTCCACCCGAGGATTATTCCCGCACCAAACAGACCGGCAAAGTAGGCGAAATAACTCGTGGATTGCATCAGGGTGTTGACACGGAAAAGCTGATTTCTGGAGGTGAGCTGCGGCAGAATCGCGTCTCTGGCGGGATTAAACAGCGTGCTGAACGTTGCCATGAGAAAAACGAGGATGGCCAGAATCAGAGGTGAGAGATTTTCTGACATAAACAAAAGCGGAATCGTTAGCACCAGGCTAAACCGCACCATATCACTGATCAACATGAGGTTACGACGATTGAACCGGTCTACAACGACACCTGCGATGAGGCCAAAAATAAGTGCCGGAAAGGTGCCTGCGAATGCTACCAAACCAGTCATTGTGGCTGAACCGGTGAGCTGGAGCATCAGCCAGATGGTGGCCATGTGGGTAATCGCATCACCCGATTGCGAGACAAGTTGACCAGCCCAAAGTAGGCGAATATTTCGATTCAGTAATTCTTTAAGAATCATTCAGCCGAACTGAACCATTGAGTGAGGATCGATTCTAAAGCGGATTGATCAATCGCGTCAAAGGCGGCGGGTTGATTGCTATCCACATCGAGTACGGCGATTAATTTCCCGTTTCGAAAAACGGGTACCACGATTTCGGAGCGCGTTCCGGTGTCGCAGGCGATATGTCCGGGAAAGGCATGCACATCAGGAACGATGATGGTCTCACCGGAGGCTGCGGCAGCACCGCAGACGCCCTTTCCGAAGGGTATAAAAAAACAACCTACCGTGCCTTGATAAGGACCGACTTCCAGCATGTCATCAGCCACCAGGAGATAAAAACCGACCCAGTCAAAATAGGTCATTTCGCGTTTTAAAATGGAATTCAGGGTTACCATTTTCACCATGTCGGAGATGGGGCGATCATGACCCTCATTGGCAAAGACCGCTTTTAATTGTTCGTCTATCTGCTTGTATTTTGAGATTTTATCCATCGAAAACTAAACGATGAGCTCAGGTGTCGGGCACTCGCCGCATTCCAGCTGTAACGTCACATGTTCAATATCGAACTGATCCGCCAGAAGTGTTTCGATCTGATGACGAATCACCCGGGATTCGCTGAGTTGCATGTCCTTCAGGTCCACATGAGCCTCAAAATGTATAGCGTGTTCATTGAGCATCCAGATGTGAACATGGTGAAGATTGATCACACCCGGAACAGCTTCGATCAAACCTTGAATTTTATCCAACTCCAGCGAATCCGGTGTCCCCATCATGAGGATATGCGTCGCCTGTTTGACAATATCAACACTCGCCTTGAGGACATACACCGAAATCAACACAGTGAGCAGTGGATCAATCCAGTAAATTTTCCAGAACATGATTGCCAAACCGCCCAGAATGACGCCAATGCTCGAAACGACATCACTCAACAGGTGGAGATAGCTCGCACGGATATTCATGCTGTGTTGCGCATCCCGATGCAACAAAACAGTTCCTAAAATATTTGCTGCGAGGCCAATACCCGCAACCATCACCATGATTGATCCGCGAATCTCCTCCGGCGCGATAAAATGCAACCAGGCTTCCCTAAAGAGAAAAATCGAAATCGCCAATAGCGTCGTGGCGTTTATCATCGCCGCTAAAATTTCTGCCCGCTTTAGTCCGAATGTATGCTGGCGACTCCCGGGCCGCCGCCCTAACCGTAAAGCGATGTAGCTGATGATGATGGAGAGACCATCACTGAAATTATGCAGTGCATCAGATAATAAAGAAAGCGAACCCGAAACCAGTCCACCGATGACTTCCGTAATGGTGATGGCGAAATTTAGAATCATCGTAGCCATTAATCGGCCGGATGAAGGGATCGGATGGGAATGACTTTTGGGGGAGTCCATTTTTGTAGACATGTTCAGATTTTCATCTTGGGAAATTGGCTTAATCATCAGGGGTGAAAAATAGCGCACCGAGTCATCAAGACCAATGGTTTGGTGCGACACCGAGACAGTGTAAATGAAGGCATTTTATTTGCTGAGTTAAGGGGAACATCAAGGTGGATAATATCGGTGATTGGAATTAAAACAAAGTTTTAGGAGAACCGTATGCTGATCGCGATCAACCCGGCTAATGATGAAATCGTTGGAGAATATGAAACACACACCGATAATGATGTCCAAAACATCATTGAAAGGACGCAGGCAACCTGGCTGGATTGGCGAAATACGACCTTCGAGTTTCGATCAGTTCTCATGCATCAAGCCGCTGGGATTCTTCGAAAAAATAGGGAAAGCTATGCTCGTCTAATGTCATTGGAGATGGGCAAGCTCAATGGAGAAGCGCGTGCAGAAGTGGAAAAATGCGCCTGGGTTTGCGATTATTACGCTGATGCTGCTGCAGATTTTCTGAAGGATGAAGTCATTGAAACCGATGCGAGCCGGAGTTTTATCGCATTTGAACCGATTGGGATCGTTTTGGCAGTCATGCCGTGGAATTTCCCGTTTTGGCAGGTGTTCCGCTTTGCCGCGCCGGCACTGATGGCTGGAAATGCTGCGGTTTTGAAACATGCTTCCAATGTGCCTGGATCCGCATTGGCGATTGAGTCAATTTTCCGTGAGGCTGGATTTCCCGAACATCTGTTTCGTTCGCTCAAGATTCCCGCCAGTCAGGTTGCCGTGGTCATTCGTGATCCTCGGGTCAAAGCAGTAACGCTCACCGGCAGCGAAGTCGCAGGGATGCGGGTGGCTGTGGAAGCGGGTCGCGCACTAAAAAAGACCGTCCTGGAATTGGGAGGCTCTGACCCCTACATCGTGTTGGAAGATGCCGACATTTCTGCATGTGCGAAAATGGCAGCCACCGCTCGCATGATCAATTGTGGCCAGAGCTGTATCGCCGCCAAACGATTTATTGTAGTGGAATCACGCGTGGAGGAATTCGCTGCCCGACAAGCGCAGATACTGGCCAACATGAAAATTGGAGACCCGCTTGATGAGACTACGGAAGTCGGTCCAATGGCACGAGTTGACTTGCGTGATG
>MNWS01000143.1:5036-5117 GCA_001872685.1 Fidelibacterota bacterium CG1_02_48_14 | reverse complement strand
TTCGACGGAGCCCTTCGTCTGGCTCAGGGCAGGCTCAGCCCCGTAGGGATCCCTTTGGGGGGAGACGAGCGGGAATGTCAA
>MNWS01000143.1:0-4986 GCA_001872685.1 Fidelibacterota bacterium CG1_02_48_14 | reverse complement strand
TTCGACGGAGCCCTTCGTCTGGCTCAGGGCAGGCTCAGCCCCGTAGGGATCCCTTTGGGGGGAGACGAGCGGGGATGACCAATGTCGAATGTCCAATGTTGAATGACGATTGACCATTATCCAATATCCGCTCCCCATTATGTGATTCTATTAACCATCAATTGAAAACCGAATTATATTCCGCCCTCGCCTCATCGTGAAATTGGGCTGAACGAATGACTCCTCTGGGAGGGAAGCCAGTAATACGGGTCATTGAATGAGGTGAAATCACCGCAAAAATCGAGAGGAAGCGCAGCATGAAAGACAACAAAAAAGGTATTTGGGGTTGGGCAATGTACGACTGGGCGAATTCAGCATTTGCCACAACGGTCATGGCGGGATTCTTTCCGGTATTCTTCAAACAGTACTGGAGTTCAGGTGCTGATGTCAACACCAGCACGGCTTTACTGGGATTTGGAAATGCGATTGCCAGTCTGGTAGTCGCCATTATGGCCCCGATTCTGGGAGCCATCGCCGACAAGGCATCAGCCAAGAAAAAGTTCCTGATATTTTTTGCATATCTGGGTGTGTTAATGACAGCCGCGCTCTACATGGTCGCTGAGGGTAACTGGATGTGGGCTATCTTCATCTATGCCATGGGAATCATCGGGTTCTCCGGGGCAAATGTCTTCTACGATTCGCTACTGCCCAGTGTCGTGAGCGAGGAAAAAATTGATTATGTCTCCGGTCTGGGTTTCGCCATGGGTTATCTGGGTGGTGGATTGCTCTTTCTTGTGAATGTGCTCATGACCCAAATGCCGGAAGCATTCGGACTGGCCAATGCCGGTGAAGCTGTGCGCTGGTCATTTCTCACGGTAGCATTGTGGTGGGGTGGGTTTACACTATTTACCATTTTTTGGGTGGAAGAGACGAAATACCCAAAGGTGACGACGAAGACCGGAAATTTTATTACCGAAGGTTTTGGTCAATTAAAAGCGACTTTTGGCAAAATCCGACACATGAAAACCATTTTTCTGTTCCTCAGTGCTTATTGGCTTTATATCGACGGTGTAGACACGATCATTCGGATGGCAGTGGATTATGGTATGTCCATCGGCTTCGATTCCAGTGATCTGATCAAAGCATTGCTGATTACCCAATTCGTCGGATTCCCGGCGGCATGGATTTTTGGAAAATTGGGCGAAACCTGGAGCGTGCGAAAATCCATCTTCATCGCCATTGGCGTTTATATCGGCGTGACGATTTGGGGCGTTCAAATGACCCAAAAAATTGAATTTTACATCCTCGCCATCGTCATCGGGTTGGTTCAGGGTGGTATTCAGGCGTTGAGCCGTTCCTACTACTCCAGACTTATTCCAAAATCACAAGCTGGTGAGTTTTATGGATTTTACAATATGCTGGGAAAATTTGCTGCGATCATCGGCCCCGCTTTGATGGGGTTGGTTGGATTAATTGTTCGGCGGATATTGATGCCCGTTGCCCCGACCCCGGAACAGGTCGTGGAGATTGGCCACCTGGCATCCCGGTGGGGGATCGGTTCCATTTTAATCCTGTTTATTGCCGGCGGTATCCTGTTCTATTTTGTGGATGACGAAAAAGGACGCGCAGAGGCTAAATATCTGGAAGCCCACGCTGGCGATATTTCCGCTTAAGCATTCGATTCCACTCACATAACCTGTTCTATCAAATCCCCGGCAGTTGCAATGCCGGGGATTTTTTTTAATCCTGAAAATTGCAGCAAAGTGCCGTGGATTATTCTAAATTGGCGACCGATATTGAGATGAAAACGGTTTCTTGAAATGGTTATGGAAGCACGAAAAATCGGAGATTGAATTTTGCATATATTGGATGTACAACAATTCCCAACCGGACTTGCCATCCGCTGGGATGACGCCAAAGAGTCATTTATCGAATACAAACCTCTGCGGGATGCCTGCCCCTGTGCCAATTGTTCCGGTGAATCGGACATTTTTGGCACCAAGTATTTTGGCATCAAGCGGAAAAAAAACGAACAAAGTTATCACCTGGTATCCGTGCAAAAAGTAGGGCATTATGCGATTCAACTTGCCTGGGCGGATAAACACGATTCGGGTATTTATACTTACGAATTGTTGCGTCAAATTGATCTGAGTGAAAACGCGAAATGATTTCTCGCCGCTAGACACACGAAAATAGGGAGGACCATAAAATGTCGAAACTCATGGCTAACATCTTTGCATTCATCGCTGTTTTGGGAATCCTGGCGAGTTGTGTGGTAGGGATCTATCAGGTTTTGTGGGTTTCCGTGGACGAATTGCCCGTGTGGGGGAAAGTCATTTCAATCATTTTCATTCTGGCACTTTTAGCAGGATTTGTCGTCGTCATAATTGACCGTATACGCTCACGCAAAGCAGAAAAAATGGAGGCAATCAAATGGTAAAATGGGTGACAACACCATCGGTACCAGGTCGCGAGATTACTGCTGATCTGGGAGTTGTTCGTGGCAACACCGTCAGAGCCAGGAATATCGGTAGGGACATTATGGCAATGCTACGCATGCTGGTGGGTGGCGAACTTCCTGAGTATTCTCAACTCATGGCAGAGGCGCGGGAACAGGCGGTGGACCGCATGTTACAAAGAGCCCAGGAATTGGATGCGGATGCAGTTGTAAATGTCCGGTTTACCACGGCTATGATTATGCAGAGTACCGCTGAAATTTTAGCCTATGGAACTGCGGTTAAGTTAAAGCCGTAGTCTCACCGATCAGGATTAGCCCACCGCCCTCACTCGGCTGTTTTCCAGGATGATATTCTTAGGCTCCGGGTGGTGAATTATTCTTATCGGCCTTAATCAACCAAGATAATAGAATACCCAATCCCAGGATCGCGAGAATCAGAATCAATGAGATACTGGTTGAGATGTGATAGTGATTGATCAACATCATCTTGAGACCGACGAACCCCAGAATCACCGTCAGACTGATGTTGAAAAACCGGAATTGATGCATGATTGCCGCCAAAGCGAAATAGAGTGACCTGAGTCCAAGGATGGCAAAGATATTGGAGGTCAGAACTAAAAATGGATCTTGCGTAATGGAGAAAATAGCAGGAATGGAATCCACTGCGAACATCACATCGCTGCTTTCCACCATAATCAGCGCCAGGATCAATGGCGTTCCATAACGAACACCAGCCTTCATGGTGAAAAATGATTGCCCGTGGTAATTCCCATCAATGGGGTATATCCGCGAGACCAAACGAACAAAATAATTATGCTCGGGATCAATTTCTTTCTCTTTGGTTCGAAGCAATTTGAATGCGCTGTACAATAATATGGCGCCAAAAAGGTAGGAGATCCAATCCACCTGGTTGAGTAGGGCAATTCCGCCCCAGATAAACAGTCCGCGTAAAACGATGGCACCGAGAATGCCCCAATACAACACACGGTGCTGATATTTGAGGTCAATTCGGAAATAACTGAAGATCAGTGCGATGACGAAAATGTTATCCAGGCTCAGGGTCTTCTCGATAATATAACCGGTGAGGTAATCCATTACGGCTTGTCGCCCGGACATCTCCTCCAGTAGAAAATGCTCCAAACCGAAAGCATTTTTCTCGTAAATAAAGTAGACCGCTATGGTGAAAAATAGTGACAGTAGAATCCAAAACCCGGTCCAGAGCAGGGATTCCGAGACAGTGACTTCATGAGGTTTGCTGTGGGTGACATGCAAATCGAAATAGAGCAGAAAACCAATGATCAGGAAAAATCCAATCCAGGGCACGTAAATCATGAATTAATGTCTCCGATACAGGTTTTTTTTAAAAAAAATCACGGTTTGAGGCCTAACCATCACCGTACAATTCAGGACAAACGCCTTCACCACCCTTGCCATCCAACTGCTAGAAAGATTATGTTGCCCCTTATCGGTCATGATCTATCCCTGTCTCGTTCCTCTCTTTTGTTGGTATTTCAGGCATCATGCCATTTGACAATTCTTCGGCGGAAACAATACGTCCTTGTTGACTGAATCTGAAGTGATTTTTCAGACCATTGACGGAGGAATCCAAGCCAATCTCAAAATTACCAACCGAATCTCGATTTCAATCCAGGCAGGGCGGCGCTGTAATCCCTTCTGACCAACACAGGGATTGGATTCGTATGGCTAAACGGCTTGGTTTTTCTAAAAAATGGATCCCCACGAATCTGCAGTAATTAATTTTCCCACTGAGCTGGTTGATCAGTTAGATTAGTGCCATGGTGGGTCATCAAACATTTTTTCTATCAACCTGATTCTGGAAAGTGCAACAAATGCAAAATGATATGGGTGTCATCGGTCTGGGAGTAATGGGCAGAAATCTCGCGCTCAATATCGCGCATCATGGTTATTCAGTCGCCGCTTATGACCTGGATAAAATTAAACAGAATGAAAGTACAGAAGCATTTGAGGGACAGAACGCCCGGGTGTATCCCGATTTGGGATCGTTCATCAACAGTCTTAATCGGCCACGCAGAATTTTAATGATGGTACCAGCCGGAAAGCCGGTTGATGCTGTGATTCGCGATGTTTCACCCCACCTCGAAAACGGCGATGTCCTGATTGATGGCGGAAATTCCCATTTTACCGACACAGAGTCCCGGTTTAGCCAAATGAACACGAAAGGGATTCTTTACATGGGTATGGGTGTCTCAGGAGGGGAAGAAGGGGCACTCAACGGACCATCGCTCATGCCCGGCGGCAATCCCAGAGCCTGGCCGATCATGAAACCTATTTTACAGGATATTGCTGCAAAAGTAGATGAAGGCGCTACCATCTGTTGCGATTGGGTCGGCGAAAATGGGGCTGGTCATTTCGTGAAAATGGTCCACAATGGCATTGAGTACGGCGACATGCAGATGATTTGCGAGGCTTATCAGTTAATGTCCCAGACTCGTGAAAATGGTCCACAATGGCATTGAGTACGGCGACATGCAGATGATTTGCGAGGCTTATCAGTTAATGTCCCAGAC
>MNWS01000236.1 GCA_001872685.1 Fidelibacterota bacterium CG1_02_48_14 | reverse complement strand
ATTTGAGTAAAACGATCCGCATCGCCTTCGGCCTCTTTGACCCGCTTCTGCTTGAAAGCTTCAGCTTCCTGGGCGATTTTGGCAGCTTCACCACGTGCTTGTGGGATGATTTCGTTGTTGTAGCCCATGGCCTGGTTGATCACCTTCTCTTTGTCCTCCTTAGCCGACTGGACATCCTTAAAAGCTGGTGCAACCTCTTCTGGCGGCGCTACATCCTGCAGTTTGACCTGTTGTACAAAAATACCGGCCTGATATGAATCCAGGACACTCTGGAGTAAATCCCGGGTTTCATTCTCAACATCAGCCTTGCCCGAAGTCAAAACATTGTCAATCGGTTTAGAGCCAACAACCTGGCGGATCGCCGCTTCTGAGGCATGGAAAACAATTTTTTCCGGTTTTTCAACCCTGAACAGGAAATCAGC
Source organism: Fidelibacterota bacterium CG1_02_48_14 (assembly GCA_001872685.1). Classification (GTDB taxonomy): domain Bacteria; phylum Fidelibacterota; class UBA8477; order UBA8477; family UBA8477; genus UBA8477. The sequence goes on along the minus strand of MNWS01000236.1, from coordinate 22,496 downwards.
TGCATCCCGAATCTTATACTGTACCACGACTTCCACAATCGCGATATTTTCGTCTCCCGTGATCATCGTAGATTCCTGCGGAACCTCGCGATATTGGGAATCGGAGGTTCCGGCACCTTTGACCGTGCGAAATCCAATTTCTAATCGCCGAACCTGTTCCACATTAACCACATCAACCGTCTGGACCGGCCAGGGTAATTTTATATGAAAGCCTGATGAGGTTGTTGAGGTGTATTTTCCAAAGGTGCGGATAACACCATTATTTCCCGGTCCTACCGTATAAAATGGTCCCCCAAAAAAGAACCAGATCAAGAGTACGATGATCACCGGTAGGAGAACGCCACGTACGGAAAATTGTGGGATCTCTATTTCGCGATCACCGATTATAACTCGTCTTACTGCCATATTAACTTCTCCTTCAAGAATGTCCCGAATATAGGAATTTCAGACCCTGTTTTCATGGTTAATCGGGAAATCGTGATAAGATGCGGGAATTACCTGATTTAGCGAAACCTGTACGACAAATCGAGCATGAACTGACTGATGGTTTGACCGTTCTCACGTTCAGCGGAGTAAGATCCGCTGACATAGAATGTATTCATGAGCCGCCAGTATAAATCCAATTGAGGTGTTTGTCTCAGGTGGGTATCGATTTGGGATTTGTACATGTATCCGTAAATGTCATACCCCATGGACAGGTTCACATCGGCATTGAGATTCCAATCCACGCTGGGGTAGAAGCGAATCGCCCGGATGAAAAGATTATCGAAATATTGCACATTGAGGTTGAGGGGTCCATCCAGAGTCGGAAGGGATGAATAACGGAAACTCATCCCAATGATGAACATACTCTGACCACTGCCATCGTTCGTGATATTGCCATTGAGACCCAGAGTGACCATGCCCGGTAACCGGAAATTAATATTCCCGTAAAACCCCTGGCGAAATGCCTTATCGAACAGGGAATCCGGGGTGTCTGCCTGTGAAATCAAATACTTCACATTCTGGCGCTGTGTATAGCGCGCAACGATATTGATACCCCGCACGGGTGTGATTCGACTGGACAGATAAAAGGCGGATAGATTGGTTTTCCCACGCGTCGTTGTTATTCCGTCGAGATCTAAATCCACCTCGGCGCTACCGGAAAATCTCAGCCATCGCCATTTACTGTAATCGGTACTCAGATAGACATACTGGCGGTCCAGCCCACCCTCTTTGTTCTCCGTCATCAGTGCAGCAGTCGCCAGAAAATTTCGACTCAGGGGCACGAAACTGCCTGAAATGCCCCATTTAAATGATTTCGTATCAATCTTTAGTGAGTCATATACCGGCACGAAGCCCACAAGAGCGCCGGCTTGAAACGAATTCCAACGCAGGCTGGTGCCAACCCCATCAACGGTTCCTACTCCGCCTAACTGCGGATGATAGATCCTTCCAACGGATGCCCAGATCGGTCCGTTATCCTTTTCATAGGTGAGCCCGGCGCTATATACACGCGTCTGGCTCTCGGTTTCCGTCGAACTAGAACGCCGGCGACCCCTGAGTAGAACATTTCCACTAAAATTTGAGCCGGAAATATTATTCACATTCAGATTAAAATAGACCGATGGCTGATTAAAATTGGCGCTGGTGTTATCTGAATTCCGGACACCAAGGTATCGACTCGAAAGTTTGCCGAAGAAACGGGTTTCTGCTTTCCGGGCTTCAACAACACGCACCGATTGTTGCGAGGAAGCCTTGTAGCGACCCAATGTATCAAAAGGTGCTGTCGCTGTAGAATCTGATGCTACAGCCAAAGCTTCCTCAGCTAAAGCCTGCGTTGATTGCACCGTTCGATGAAAGCGAACTTTGTCCCCGATATTCCAGGCTTCAAATTCACCTGGATTTATCCCGAAGCAACTGGCTGTTTTCGTCGCAGCTTGACGAACAATAGCAGATCCTACCCGATCCTGTCCGTGCCAGATTTCCAGCGTATCATCAACTGCCAGTCCATCCCGTGTTCCCAGGTCAATATAGATCAATTCCTGACTTTTGTAGGTAACCGAGCCCTCAACAAGCCCGCTCTGGGCTTGAAGACAACTCACTGCAATGAGGATCGTGAACCAGGTTATTAAATAAATGCGTCTCATGTTTTTTTTCTCAATAATGTTAGTCATCACATTTACTGTCATCACCCCGGGGGTGACAGTGATAACATTCAATTCTGGTTGGACTGTAGGTAATGCCATCGCAGGATTCCCCACGATGTTCAGAATCCATCTCCGACTGGGGGTGGCATCCGGAATTTGTACAATTGTATTCCATGTAACTGCTGGTGGTGTGGCAGTCAGAACAACGATCCCAGGCACCCAAGTGGTTGCCACTATTGATGGGAAAAACGCTGTCGTGATTAAGCGCCATGATCTCGTTCCACGTGGTCGGGCCATGGCACAAGGCGCAATCAGATTGCTCGTTTACAGTAGCGTGTCCGGGATTGTCTGCATTGTCTCGGAAATTTTCCAAATGACAACTCACGCAATCGGTATCTCTAAAATATTCACCCTTCAGGTGGCAATCATTACACGCCAATCCCCGGTGCGAACCCACCAGCGGGAAGAGTGTCTCCATGTGCCGATCATTCCAAAAACTCATATCCCAGGAATCGGCACGATGGCACCTCTCACAATTCACACCATATCGCCCCTGGTGGAAATCCACATGACAGCCGGTACATTCAACGGGTGCACGATCAAAATCATGCATTGATTGGGTGTCATTTCCTAAATGGCATTGCCCACACGAATTTCGCCGGTGTACACCCTCCAGAGGAAAGATCGTTTCGCGATCGTGATCGAATTTCATAGGCGCAGCCAGGGGCGACCAGCCTGAAGCGGAATGGCACGTCTGGCAATCCCACTTTAACTGTAAATCGGGTGTCTGGCCGTATCCGGAATTAACCAATACGGCAATTGTGAAAATGATGAGTCGTCTATTCACTACGCTGCTCGTCCGGGCGAATCAGGTCACGGAAAGTGGGTCCGCGGAATAGATCGTCATCGCAATCATCTTCATTTCCCGTGGGATGGCAGAACAAACAGTCGGCTGACTGAACATTGCTACTGGGATAGGTGAACCCATTACAGTGTTCACAGTTCGACCCATTATTCTCACAATGTTCGTCGTTCATGTCCGCGACCGAGTGGCAACCATTTCCGAAACAGGTATACTGGGCATAATCACTGGTGTTGGGATGACATTCGGCGCAACTATCCCAGCGATTTCGGTGTTTTCCGGTGTAAATCGGGAAAAACATGGCATCGTGGTCAAAGGTAGCGCCCTGCCATTGCGCAGTGGTATGACAACTCTCGCAATCCGTTGGAAATCCGGAATTAATGTGATTGGGATTGGTCGTTGTGTTGTAATCATTCAGATGACACGTGGCATCGGCGCAACCCCGGGGTGTTGCCGGCGGTGTGTAACCATTGGCATGACAGACTTCACAAGCCGTGTTTAAATGGGCTCCTGTCAAGCCAAAACCGGTCTGGGCTTGCGTATGATCAAACGCGGCAGGTGACCAGGCGTTGGTGGCATGACATTGAGCGCAAGCGTCTGAGAAATCGGTGTGAGGCGGATCCTGAGCATTGGCCTTGTCAGCCGTATGACACGGCATACACGTCGTCACATCCTGGTGTGACCAAATACCCGGCGTCCAGTTGATGGGCGTGTGGCAAATTTGGCAATCGCTGGCCGCCCAAATCTGTTCCGAATGTACGGGTTCAGTTGTCTCATTGTATTGGGTCGCATGGCAATTGGCATCGAAGCAGTCATGGGAAATTCCAGACCACTGATTGTCAAGGTGACACAGGGTGCAATTCGCAAATGTGTTGTCGAAATGTTGGCCAATCAGGGCAAAACCGGTCAAGGCTTCAGAATGTGTGAAATGGGATGGATTCCAGGCTGCGGTGCTATGACAAACATCGCATGTTACCGGGAAATTGGTATGGTCCGGTGTCGTCGGAATCTGGTTCGTGTGACACGAGTTGCAGGTGATGGCAAGCCCGTCGTGACTAAACAGACTGGGCGTCCAGGCTACGGATGAATGGCAAATCGTACAATCCTCCGGCCGCAACCCATATTCCACGTGGTCGGGTGTGGTCGTCGCGTTGAAGTTAGTAATGTGGCAACCCGATGACTCACAACTACGAACTTCTGCCGGCGCAATATAATCAACATGGCAGGCAGCGCATTCAACACTCACGTGCGATCCGGTTAACGCGAACCCGGCGGCTGCCAAGGAATGGTCAAACATCGAAGGGCTCCAGCCGTTCGTTGAATGGCACAGAACGCAATCCTCAGCTCTGAATCCCTGTGTAGCATGATTGGGGTTGGTTGTTTCATTGAAATCTTCCAGATGGCATTGACTGTCGGCGCAACTGGTGGGTGTTCCGGAATAAATACTATTGATATGACAATCCGTGCACTCAGTCTCCATATGCTCACCCGTCAGAGGGAATCCGGTGAGTTCATGATTGATAATACTGGGATTCCAGGCGGCAGACGTATGGCAGATTTGGCACTGGGCACTGAAGCCCTCCGTTGCATGGTTAGGATCGGTCGTCTGATTATAATCGTATTGATGACAGCTCGCGCAGGTTGCTGTGGTATTGGCATGTAGGAAAATCGATTGCTGAAAATCGATGGTGTTGTGACACATCTGGCAGGACTCGGATGGATAGCCATGTTCGACGTGATCAGGATCCGAGGTGCTATTGAATTCGATTGTATGACAGGTCTCGCAGGGGGTAGAGGTGTTGATATGCTGAAAAATACTCGGCTGGAAAGCGACCGCGTCATGACAGGTGGCGCATTCGTTCAGAGGATAACCGTGCTCAACATGGTTGGGATCTGTGGTGGCATTATAATCTTGCACATGACACTGGGCAGAAAAACAGTCGTGCGGCGTTCCAGCCCATTGATTATTAATGTGGCAACTTGTGCAATTATCCGGCACTAAGGCAGCATGCGCACCAATCAGTGGAAAACCTGTATTGGTAGCGCTGTGATCAAAAAAGGAAGGTGTCCAGGCTTGGTTTGAATGACAAACCTGACATTGGCTACTGAAATTCGAAGCTGCATGGTTCGGCGCCGTTGTCTGATCAAAATCATAAGAATGACAATCGTTACAACTGCTATTGATGCCATCGTGGTTAAATGAAGGAATGTCGAACCCAAACTCAGTATGGCATAAATCACAAGTCGTCGGGTAGTTACGGATAACATGATCCCAAATCGTAGCAGTCGCATAATCGTGACAGCCGGCGCAATTAAGCGGCAACCCGGTATAACCATCAGTATGGCAGGCAATGCAATTGACCGTTTCATGCAATCCAACGAGCGGGAAGGCGGTCAGGTCATGGTCCACCACCAGGGTAGCCCAACTATTGGTCGTATGGCATTCTTCGCAATTTGTGGGGAAGCCCGCATTTTTGTGCTCAGGATTTTCTGCAGCATCAAAATCAACCTGATGACAGGGATAGCAGTCCGTGCTTAAATCCGTGAACAGGCCGGTTTCGTGACAGCCCCCGCAGGTTGCTGTCTTATGACTACCCAACAGTGGATAATCCGTCTGGATGTCATGATCGTAATTTGTGTTCGCCCAGTTGAATACGGAATGACACTGTTCGCAGGTGGGACCAAATTCGGCCAACTCGTGGGAAAATGCCGGGATGTCAACCACATCTTCGGCATGACAGGCGATACACTGGCCGCTCTGGATGGTAAAATTTTGGTCGGCATGGCAATTGTCGCAGGTTAACTGCGCGTGTCCGCCGACTAACGCAAATCCAAACTGATTGTGATCAAAAGTAGAAGATGTCCAGTCATCCGTGCTATGACACAGGGCGCAATCTTGCGGGAAGTTGTCAATGGCGTGTGGCGGATTTTCAGAAGTTTGGTACACATCTTCGTGGCAGGACCAACAATCCTGCGGTGTACCCAGGGTTTTGCCCGCATGACAACTTGAACACTCCGTCGTTTCGTGAACACCCGTCAATTCAAAATTCGTGTAGGTCAGTGTGTGCTCAAATGTACTGGTTTGCCAGAAGGGGGCGGAAATTTTATGGCATTGTAAACAGTCGGTGCTGAGTCCGCTGGCGGCGTGATTCGGAGCGGTTGTCGCCTGGTACGTGCTGATATGGCAACCTGCACAATCCATTGGCAGACCATGGAATTCGTTCCGCCCGGCGCTTTTATGACAGGCGTCGCAGGCAACACTGGCGTGGGCACCCATGAGCGGGAACCGACTGGTATTGTGATCAAAGGAATCCGACCGCGGCTGCCAGGTGCGTTCTGTGTGGCAGCGTTGACAATTATCACCCAATTGCCCCTGGTGGGGGTCATTGTGACAGGATGAACAGTCCGATGGCGCGTTCTTGAATTGGTGAACCGCCTGTAAGGATGTGCCGGAGTGGCATTCAATACAACTTGTGTTCCGGTGTTGTCCGGCCAAGGGAAATTCGGTTTGATTGTGGTCAAAGGTACTGGGTCGGATGATGTCCCATTGATTGGCCACGTGGCAGGCCTGGCACGGTATATCAATTGAAATTTCCAGACTGTCTGGCAGAGCCCAGGCAGCGGGAATGTTCAGGAGCAAAAGCACAACAAAAGCGGCCACAAGTTGAACGCGTTTGAATGGGTGCTCACCGCGTCGTATAACAGATATTCGGTTCATGTTTACCTTTGGTGGTCCTGGTTATTTGCTTCCAAAATTATGACAGTCATTACAGTCGTGTGCAATCGGCGTAAATCTCACGGTTGGTTTTTGACTGGACTTGATCGTGGTAATGAAGTGGCATTTTTCGCACACAACCTTTTCATGTTGACCTGTTAAGGGGAACGGCGTCAACCGTTCATGATCAAATTTTTCGATCTGCCAGGTTTCGTTGTTATGACATTTTTCGCAGGGATTGATGCCATCCAATAACCTGAATTGACTTTCATGGACATCACGGTGGCAACTCTCACACATCGTTTCAAGACCAGCATATTGAATGGTGTCATCTGCCAATTTTTTATGGCAATCGGTGCAGGCAATTCGCTCGTGGCGCCCTTGCAGCGGGAAATTGGTCTTTGCATGGTCAAATGTCAACTTTGACCATTGACGGGTGGTATGACACGACTCACACCATTTGGTTTCAATATGATAACGGTCGAATTGCGCACCGTGTGGATTGTCGTGGCAGCTCTCGCAGGCGACTGACTGCCAAAAGTAAACGGATTTCTGGTTCGCATCCCGGTGACATTGAATACAGGGTAATGCCAAATGTGAACCGGTGAGCGGGAATTTCGTTTGTTGGTGTTGCAACAAGGAATAGTGCGGTTGGATGAAGCTCTGCTCGGTGTGACAATCATCGCACTTGGCACCATTGGGACGATAAGAGAAAGCGCCGGCATGATGATCCTTATGGCAATCGGAACAGGCTGCGAATTTTAACGGCGCTGATTTGTCACCTGATTTATGACACTCCAGGCAGGCAACCGCCTGATGTTTCCCCATGAGGGGGAATTTGGTCTTGCTATGATCTACCACCCCTTTTTTAGGGTTTTTGAAGGTGTCCATGGTATGACATTTCAGACAATTAGCATCGAACTGACCATGATGGTAGTCTTTATGGCAGGTGAGGCATGAATTGTAATTCTTCAATCCGCCAAACACATGAACCTGCTTATCCTCAACCTTGGGTTGGAGTTTGGTGTGGCATTTGTCGCAGTTTAAAGGAACATGAGCACCCTGTAACGGATATTTGGTCTGCGTCGTGTGATTGAATGCTTTCCGTGCTGCCTTCCAATCCGTGGTGGTGTGACATTTATCGCAAGTCTGTTCCTTGAATTCACCCCGATGAACATCCTGGTGACATTTTGAGCAGTCGGTTGGCAGACCCAGCAGGGTGTTTTTAAGAATGCCCACCTTCAGATCCGGGTATTTATCAGCGTATTCTTTAATATCATCTGCTGCGATCTGATCCGGTTTGTGGCAAGCGTCGCATTTCGCATCTTTGTGTTTACCCGTCAGCTCGTACCCCGTTTTTTTGTGATCAAAATGCTCTTTATCAGGGTCCCAAATGATCATCGTGAGATCACGACCCGCGTGTTCCCGGTGGCATTTGGTGCAGGTCTTGTCTTCCAATTGGCCGTGGTAGCCCAGTTTATCATCAATCCGATTCTTGATAGGCGTGTGACATTCCAGGCAGTTGGGCGCTAAATCACTTGACCCAAGCGTATGACACTCCAGGCAGTTGGTGACACCTTCAAAAGCCATATGCGCTTTGGACAGGGGACCCGGTGAAAATTGTGCCCAACCCGAAGTGGCAAATGCTACAATCAGCGACACTTTTAAAAGAATATTATTATAACTGGATCGACTCACACAAAATTCCTATAACATTGAATTCATAGCAACATTGACCCGGCTTTGCTTGTGAAAAAATGACTTAACGCTGGCAAGGATAAGTTGAATGTCTGTGAATAACCATGAATCATGATTCGAAGCTGTTTCTCCCGAATACGACGGTCAAACAGCGACATCACCGTCAGATTCATTCCATCCCCCGACATATTTTTCGTCAGCTTGCCGATCAGGGCATCATCTCAACTAAAGTTGTTTTAGACTGCCCTCAGCCTGTGCAGCTTCAGGGTCATCCGGATGATTTTTAATGAGCGATTCCCAAATCGCCCGTGCCTCATCTTTTTTACCCGTTGATGCCAAAATCGCGCCTTTATTGTACATGGTCTCGGTATCGTTTGGATTGATTACTAAAAGTTGATCACAGGCACCCAGTGCTGTGTCGAATTTGCCGAGCTGGAAGGCACAGTGCATCACCTGATTCAAAGGCTCCGGCGCGCTGGCATTTGCCCTCGCCGCACCCTGATAATACCCCAATGCCTGTTCGAATCGGCCGATCTGGAAATACATGTCACCCAATCGCATGTGTGCCGGGTAATCGGTAGAATCTTTGGCGACTTGTTCTTTCAAGGCGGCAAGTTCCCGCATGATTCCGCCCATGGCGCCCTGCATCGGATCGCCAGTTGCCTGACCCTGGCTGCCACCGGACATGTCCATCCCTGCATGTGGATTGTTGCTCACAACGGGTTTCTGACTAACACTATAAAAAATGATGGCTGCTGCGACGATCACCAGCCCACTAACAATATACAGCCATTGCTGCTTCTTAGCCTTCTCACCGGGTCCGGCAACAGGGCTACTTGCATCTGGACCCACTACTGCACCACAATTGACGCAAAATTTTGAATTCTCAGCCAGCTCGGCACCACAGGAATTGCAGTTGATACTCATTTATTGATCCCTTCAGTTTTTTGGTTACACACATCCATTGGATGGTGTTTTTTATATAAAAAAATATTTACGCCGCGACCTGACCGAATTGGATACCGATTTCATTCAGCAACGGAAAGGGTACAAGACCACCGGCGAACACAAATACATAGTCATTCAAAATTTCAAAGGTCTCGCCATCTTTCTCAAGCAGGACACGATCTTTGGTAATTTCTTTTACATCTGATTCGAATATGATTTTGATCAGTTTGTCTTTGACCAAGCGATCCAGCCGCTCCTGGTTTTTGGTCTTAATGCGGAAAAATGCGTTTTTGCGATAGGAAATGGTCACATGATTGCCATTCTGCTGCGCCAAACCTATAGCGGCTTCGATGGCCGAATCGCCACCACCCACCACCAGCAAATTCACATTCTGGTAGGTTTCAGTATCCATCAGTTTATACATCACTTTGGGCAACTCTTCCCCCGGTACACCCAACTTCCGGGGTGTTCCACGCCGTCCCAATGCCAACACCACGCGACCAGCGGTGAAATCGCCCTTATCCGTCCGGACAGTAAATTTATCACCATCACTAATGAGGGCTGTCATACGGTGGTGTGATTTGTAGGTCAGTTTTTTGGCATTTAAAATGCCTTCCCAGATCTCAAGTAATTCTTCTTTACTATATTCCAAATTCTTGAGCGTGCCGTAATGCGGCAGTGTCACCGGTTGAACCATCACCAATTTTCGGCGGGGATATTGGAGAATCGTTCCTCCCGGCTGGTCCTGATCCACCATGACGGTGGTGAGTCCTGAATCCACCAATTCGAGAGCTGTACTCATTCCGGCCGGACCCGCTCCAATCACAATGACATCGAAATCCACATCCGTGCGATGCGTTTTATAACTCAGCTTAATGTCTTTCCCAACACTGCTGCCCTGATTGATCGCGTTTCGGATGAGCGCCAGGCCACCCAATTCACCGACGATGTAAACACCGGGGATATTGGACTCGTAATTCTCTTTGAGGTGGGGAATATCCTGGCGGGCAGAAATATCGCCCAGACCGACTTCAATACCACCCACCGGACAGTTTTCTTTACAGAGTTCATGACCCACACATTTGGCACCGTTAATCAGCACGGCTTTCCCGGAAATTAATCCCAGTACTTCACCTTCCGGACAAATGCGAACACAAATACCACAACCAATGCAGGCAGACAAGTCGATAATCGGGTGCTGCATCAAGGCTTTGTCGGTGCCTTTGACTTGCGCCTCTTCCAGTCGTTTTCTGGTGTGCTGATCACGCTTGCGCCAGTTCCGTAAATAGGGCACCAAAAAGGCCAAAATGATGACACAGCCCAGAATCCAGCTTAATGTCAACTCAGTCATTTTTAAATATCCAGGTGGAGCCGAAGCTCACGGTGACCGCCACATGCAAGACCAAAATGACCAGCACGGTGTAGGCAAAGGGTTTATGGATAACATGCCACCAGTGAAAGACCTTGTGTACAATATCCAAAAATGCGATGCGCTGCACCAACATGCGCTGTTTGGCAATAGCACGGGTCAAATAATTAACTTCACTCGGGGGTAGGCCATATTTATGCTGAAAGTACCGTGCCAGACGACGGGCTTGGAACCAGCGACTCAGATCATCCCAAAGTATGCGGAACAGATTGAGAATGCCCCATCGCTCAATAGACCGGGGTGTGCTGAAAGCCACCAATTTTTGAATATCCGGACCTTTCAAACCAAATTCGAATTCCAACCGGCGGATCGTTTCCGCACGGTCAAGATGAACCTGACGCAGGGACAATTCTTCGCCTGATTTCCGGCGGGGAATGTGACCGTAAAGGTATCGCCCGATAAAGCCGCTTAGCGCAACCGCCATCATGGAATAGTACCCAATACTGATGACACCCTGGAATTTGAACGCGGAATGGACAGTGGCGAGAATGGGCGCGGAAATTCCCATAAAAATATGATACCGCAGCCAGATATTGAGCTTGCCCCAACGTCGCATAAATTTCAAATGTTTGCGGAAAACATACAGAAATAGTCCCAGGAAAAATATACCAGCCAGTATCCCCAACCCATGCCCGGCAAAACCCGCAGCCCCAAACATCTTGTGAGCTTCTTCCTGGAGAACCCGTTCAGCCTGGGGTAACTGGTAGTAAGTCCATCCATCAATGAGCGTGGTAACAACGATAACACCCACACCCAACGTCAACAATGTTAAGAGGATATTATGGAAAATTTTCATGGGCCGTAAGTATAGTCTCACGTGGAAATCAGGTCAATCATGTAAACGCAATAAAGTCTTAAAAATTAATCTCTGTGCCATGGGACAAATTTTGTCCCAATTGGGAACCAATCTCACAAAATGAATGGTTGAACTGTCCATTGGAGATATTCGGAAACGGATGTATGTTACCCCATGCGACGAACATTTTTCGAACTGGGCAGCCTGGCTGGATTGGTCATTATTGCCGCAGTGCTGAGCCAGCTCTTTTTTCCCAACCGGATTTCATTTTTTACTAAATATGTCGAAACCGAGGGCGCGGATGGTTCGAAGCTTATTCCGGCGATTCTTCTCAACTCAATCCATAATTCAAATTCTCAGCCAGCTTCATCCGACCTGGAGAACATCCCGCCAGAGAATCCGGCGACAATCAGCACGGGTGATGTTTACGAATTATTTCAAGGAAAATCAGCCATTATCATTGATGCCCGTGATTTGGAGGCGTACGAATCCGGCCACATCACAGGTGCCTGGAATATTCCTTACCACAAATTTTTGGATCACCTGGATATGCTGGATCCGCTTCCCCAGGACACACTCATTATCACCTACTGCGATGGTGAAGATTGCAATGCTTCCATCGAACTCGCCAATGCCCTTGTCTCCATGGGGTTTTCCAATATCCGGTACTATTTTGGCGGCTGGAACGCCTGGCTCAAGGATAATTATCCCATCACATCCGGATCTGCTCAATGAAATTACCACCGATCCTGAACCATTTGTTTCGCATCCTGCTGGGGGGGATTTTTATCTACGCCAGCTTAGACAAAATCTGGGAACCTGGGCTATTCGCGAAAACCATTTACAATTACCGTCTGCTGCCGGATCTGCTGCTTCACCCCGTTGCAATTCTCCTGCCTTGGTTGGAACTCATCACCGGGATCATGCTCCTGGCGAATTTCTTCCCAAAAACCTCTGCTCTGGTTCAACTCATCCTGATCTCTGTTTTTACTCTGGCCATCATCACTGCCATAAGTCGCGGGCTCGATATACAATGTGGTTGTTTCTCACTTGATGCCTCTGGCACACGAGCAACCTGGTGGAAGGTTGGCGAAAATTTATTGCTCATCGCACTGGCAGCCGTGGTGGTTATGCAAACACGACTGGGAATGCATTATTCACTTGCTCAATCTGCTGATCACTCAGATTGAGGTTGGAAGAAAAAGCTTATGTCCTTACCTCTACTCGTATCGGAAACCAGACAAACTTTTAAACAGATATTTGGATGTTGCCCGGTAATTATGGCTCACGCACCCGGACGCTTGAATATTTGCGGGGAACATACGGATTACAACGGCGGACTTGCCCTGCCCATGGCGATAAATCATTATGCCGTTGTGGGTGTGAAGCCCACAGAATCCAACCGTATTCGTGCCTACGCCGTGGCATTCGATGAACGGATTGATTGGGTGCCGGGGCATGAGCCTGGTGATTTGCCACCCTGGGCAAACTATATCAATGGCGCTGTTACACAATTTTCTCAGGATTTCGGACTCACCGGCGGAATTGACATCGTGGTCCATAGTGATTTATCAATCGGCACAGGTCTGGGGTCATCAGCCGCTTTCGGTGTGAGTATCGCGATGGCGCTGCAGATTCTTTCTCCGAAAAAAAATAAGCTGAACGACTTTCCCGCCTACTGCCAGGGGATGGAAAATAAATACATGCGCGTTGAGACGGGTGTGCTGGACCAAACCATCGCGATCTTTGGTAGAAAAGGGTATGCACTGCGAATTGATTTTAGCACCGGTAACCGGACACTCGAGCCCCTCCGCATGCACGATTATCAATTTGTGGTAATGGAAAGTGGAGAATCTCGACAACTGGCAAAATCGGGTTATAATGATCGTGTTACCTGGAGTCAGAGTGCACTGATGAAGGCGCGCAAACATTTCGGGGATCACACCCAAAATTTATCTGCCATCTCAGTTGAACAATTATCCGATCTGGAATCCCTTCTAACTGCATCTGAACTGGGAGTGGTTCGCCATGTCATTACTGAAAATCAACGCGTTGATGCCTGCGCTCATGCCCTGGTTAAAAGCGACATGCCGGCCCTGGGAAACATTCTGACTGAAGCTCATAAAAGTATGCGGGATAACATGGGGGCCAGCACTGACCGACTCGATTTTTTAGTTGATACAGCCGGGTTACAGACGGGTTGCCTGGGTGCGCGTCTCGTGGGTGGCGGTTTCGGTGGATCCTGTTTCGCACTAATGCCAATGACTGATGTGGAAAATTTTATCAGTGCGATGCAACTTGCCTTTAAAAATAAGTATGACACTGATTTGCCGGCCTATCCGGTGGAATCAAATGATGCCGCTTCTGTGTGGCGCGTTTACGACTAAGACCAACATTGAACACGAATTAGGGGCGTACCTGACCAGCATTTGCCGGTTGCCGGGGACATTTTGACTCGGTTCCATGCGGGATGCAGGCGGGGCGGCCAGTTCAGCAGGAAAGAGGTAGCTAATGAATCCCTGGGATCTGGATGTTAACCTAAAATCGGTCGTTTTGGACCTGCTCTACCTGAGTACCTTCATTCTGATTGGCACCTATTTGCGTCGCTATGTCAAATTTTTCCAAAAATACCTCATCCCGAATAATCTCATCGGCGGATTTATCGCCCTCCTGGTGAGCACCCAGGGTTTTGGGTGGATTGACCTGCCCTCCGAACGATTGGGCATCTATGTTTACCATTTTCTGGCATTGACATTTATCGCCCTCGGTTTGCGTCAGGGGAAAACGAACTGGGGTAAAGGTCCCTTGAGTAAAAGTTTCGCCAGTTTGTCATCCTACCTTTTGCAAGGATTGATCGGCTTGCTGGTTGCGCTGGCTCTGTTTTACACCATTATGCCTGATCTTTTTATCGGGATCGGTCTGTTGGTACCTCTCGGGTTTGGGATGGGACCAGGGCTGGCGTATGCCATGGGACATTCCTGGGAACAATGGGGCTTTGAAGGTGGCGGACAGGTTGGTTTGACCTTTGCCGCCATTGGCTATTTGTATGCCTTTTTCGCTGGTATGGCCATTATCCAGTGGGGCATTCGTAACGGTAAAGCCAGTTTAATTCAAAGCATTGATCATATTACCGATGACATGCGCACCGGCGTGAATAAAAGTGGTGATTATCCCGTTGCCGGCCGACTCACCCTCTCCACCGAAGCCATCGAACCCATGGCTTTTCAACTGGGATTGATGGGGTTCTGCTACCTGGCGACCTACTGGATTGTGGATTTGCTGGCAACCGGAATGGAAGCTGCCGGTCTGGAGAAATTTATCGCCACACTCTGGTCATTCCATTTTGTTGTGGCACTGCTGGTAGCCCTTTTTGTCCGGAAAATGATGGATAAAACCGGCCGGAGTTACATCATTGACTCAGGACTGATGACGCGTGGAATGGGTGTTTTTCTCGATTTTTTAGTGGTGGGCGCTGTTGCTGCCATCAGTTTTACCATCGTCGAAAAGTACTGGATTCCCATTCTGATTATGTCCCTTTTGGCAGGACCGGCGACCTACATCTTCTTGAAATGGGCGTGCTGGCGGGCGTTTGACAATTATTACTTCGAACGCTTTATCGAAATTTTTGGCGAAATGACCGGCACCATCAATTCAGCGCTGGTTTTACTCAGGGTCACCGATCCTGAATTCAAAACACCCGTCGCCGAGGATGCTGTCTACGGGAGCGGAATTACACTTTTCGTGGGATTCCCCCTGCTCATCGCTCTAAATATCCCCTTTGCCTTTTTCGATGGTCAAATCATCGGCTACTGGGTAACGGTAGGCGTCATGGCCGCCTATTGGTTGATTTTGATGATTGTCTGGAAATTGATCGGATTTATTGAATTTACACGGGCAAAAGAATGATGACGCTTTTTTGCCTGATTGATGATTATCCGGTAACGTGAGTTTCTTCTAAAACCTGCTCCAGTGCACTGGGGCGTGACATCCTCCGCATTATGCCACGGGCGAGTTTGCCCGTATGACCGCCATCCACAATGCGGTGGTCAAAGGTTCCCGTGAGAGGGAGCATGGTCCGAATGACGATTTCACCATTTCGCACGACTGGTTTTTCTTCAGCGTGGCCCATGACCATAACCGCGGGTAGTTTCCCGGCAGGAAATAGCGCTGCCATCCCGGTGGTGAGTCCGTGTGTGCCAATGTTGGAGAGCATGATGGATCCGAAAGAATTGTCGGACAACCCCAGGAATTTCAACTGAAATCCCAAATCATTCACGATCCAGCGGATGATTCGAAATGCCCAGCGACGGAATGGCCAGGGAATTTTTCCTAACAAATCTTTGTTTTGCATGGCTTTCGATTCATCCCCGCTCCGATGTTCCATGGCTTTGCGGTTGATCTCTTCACCGATGACGGAAACCGGCTTGAGATGCGCATCCTGAACTTTGACGGCACTCATCTCCTGGCCGCGCTTCATAATGACGGAAACCGTAACATCCACCGTATGTCGCGGAATGATTTTCCCCCGCCGGACAAAGCAGTTCATTTCAGGGACATCGTACGCCAGAACACGCCCTAATGCTGCTGTCACCAGATGGGTCATGGTAATCCGAACACCGGCTTCACGCTGCTGCTGAATATATTTTTGAGCATCTGTGACATCAAATTCCATGGTTCCGTAAATACGGCCATCGGTGGGTGCCGTATAGATCGCTGTGGCGAGCTTGCGCCAGGGAGTATTGTACATTTCAGTCATGGTGGGTGAATATAGGCCATTTGTTGGAAGTGGGAACGGAAAAAATGCGGAGCAGGAGAAACTGTCACCGCAGAATTCCGAATGAAACGGAATGGTTTGGCTATTGAACATTGGACAGAGGCAATCTCATTTTCGTTTTCGTTTTCATTTTCGTTTTCGTTCTCGTTCTCGTTCTCGTTCATATAGATGCCCTCGTTTTTTGACGTTATTGAAATAGGGTCACGGATTCGCATTTCAGCGTCCAGGCTTTCCTCTTGCTCTCATTTATTGGTCGATTGTGTTTTACAGCATTGGATATAATCAGGGTTAATGATATTTTATTCTTATTCGCTGGGGGAGTACAACGTATGGAATTGGATTAACGCAAAAGTACCGGCATGTTCAATACCGGAGGTTCTAACTCCGTCAAATTCGGTATTGCCATGTTTAACCAAACGCTCAAGTTCTAAGCATATTACGTACTTAAGAGCCATCAGCAAGGCTGAGGAGGGTAAAATGAAGATAATGAAATTTAGGTCGATGGTCGTTCTGGGCAGCATGGGCTTACTCATGTTTTCCTGTGAGAATCTGATCACGGACTCGACTGTGAGTCCCGAGGATTCAGCAGCCGCGGTCAATGCCGTGAATGCGGCCAATGCGGAATTGGAAGTATTGATCACCGACATGATCAACACCATGGATAATCTGGATTCGTTCAATGTGGATACGATTCAGTCCGCCCTGGATTTTAGTGCTGCTTACAACGGCTACGAATCGGCGTTGGCACTGGATCCTAACAATACCCAGGCAAATTTTGGTTCTGCCATGACCGGCTTATTACAAGTTACCAACAATGCGGACTTCAAGGATTTAGTGGATCGTTGGGAAACCTATTTCAGCGATAACATTCCATTTGTCTCTGACTTACCAACCACCACTTTAGGTAGGCGAGGTTATGGGATGCCCACCACAATTCAAGGTTTGCCGGCAATGGCCAGTATGCACATTCTGGCAGCGCCGTTGAATTTTGCCAAAGTTGCTACAGGGGATATCCCGCAAATGAGCGAACTGCAGGCAATCATTGAAAGCGACTTTATACCGATTGTGTCTACATCCTTACAGCGACTTGAAGTAGTTGAAGGTGACAGCAATTTTGTTTTTACAATCACAGGGGCGATGCAGGGCGATACCACGGCTTCCAACCTGGAATTGGATTTAACTGAAGTCTATACGGTGGACATGGCTCTGCGAGTCGTCAACACCCTGCTTAGGACTGCCGTGGCTTATAATATGGATGTTGCCACGCATGATAGTGCCGGGATGGTCAATGCTCTGAATCAAAGTTCAGACTTCCTCACCCTCAGGACGAATGGCGCTAATAATCTGCAAACTGCCATTAGTGACGCCCGGACCGCTATCACGAAAGCCGAATTGGCGTTGGATTTTCTGGAAGCCGAAACCGATGACCAGAGCAATGATCTGATCACAACAAGCGGCAATCCAGCCGACGAAATCCAGGATGTTCGCAGTACCCTGTCTGATATTCAGGAGGGGCTGAATGGTCCGATTTGGGTCTACTGGGAGGTCTGGCATGAAGAATACAGCGATGGGCAGTGGCTCGAATGGACCACAACCGATAGCCTGCACCTGAATCCTTCACGGCTATTTGAAGCACCCATACAGGATCTTAAATCAATGTTGCCGGTCTATTCGGTTTCAACCGGTCTGGATACACTAACCAGTTTCACCAACGAACAGATTCCGATCTTCTTTAGCACGGACAGTTTGATTTGGCCGGAATATCCGAACTCTCCACAAAATTGGGGCGGGAATGCCAATATTTCAGCCTACTACTATCAGGATATCTACGCAGATGATTATTCTCTGACAGTGAATTTTTACTGGAATAGTGTGACTGTATATGTCGATCGTTTTGAAGATATGGATTTTTCAGGCTTTCCACCGCCCATCGAACAATTGGGAAATTTTTTGCTGGAACAGATTCAGCAACTTCAAGCCCAGAACAATGAATATGAGTCGCTTTCATTTTACTGGTACGGTCAGATGTATATTGGTCAGCCTTTTGAGCTATCCGGATCTGCATATCTGGAGCGTGAATATCCCGATCAGCTCCTGACCTACCCGATACTAACCTGGGATCAGGATACATACACAGCCTGGAAAGCCGCCTGGCCCGATCCGACCTTCAACGGTATATTCCCGGATTGGGATATTGAGGCGTTTATGGCATTCATTGGGATGACGGAGGCGGATTGGCAAAAAGTCCTGGATCCCAAAACCGGTTTTTAATTCGGGTTCGATATTGATTTAAACCACAGAAAGCAGTTGATTAATATTCCGAAAAAGAGGGTTATCCTGCGCGATAGCCCTCTTCCTTTTCTACCCATCAATTGGTCTGCAGGATTAATCTTGTTCGGAATTGTCGTTTAGCGGGATATTTTCAGGGGTAAAGAGGGTTCGCAAATAGATGTCTCGCGCTTTTCAATTCCTGATGGTCATTTTCGTAATGGTTTGGGTGATGCCATCCAATCTGTTCGGGCAAGATTTTTTACTGCGCCACCCCTTCATACCAAATCCAACGCTCAAGACCCTGCCAGGTCCGGATACGTTGGAGGTTTCAACCCGTTATGGCGACCTTCTCCGGGAGTACCTCGGCAATCGACGGATCGGGATCGCAACAAGTCGCTCATCGAGAATCGCATGGACCACCAGCGTAGGGTCCCATCTTACTTTAAGCGCCAGTCTAAGGGATTCACAATGGCTGTTGAAGCATGCGACGGCGTTTGAGAATTATCATGTCAATCGATACAATTCACAAGCTGGACTCGGTCTGGAATGGAATGCCGCCCTGATTTCACTTGGTGGAGCTTACCGTGCCGATGGAAGCCGGAACAATACAACCGGTAACATATTCGGTACGGTTCGAATCGGGAAAATTGCCGCGCTAACCTATCAGTATACCACGCAAAAATTCCGTTTAAACTCGGAAGTGAATGTGGATACCAGCTCTTTCTATCCGAATTTCGTCAGCCGGCGCAAATCTCATCAGGTTGCCTTATCCTGGAGATGGCATCGTTTCACCGGACAAAATTCAATGAATATTTCAACCCGGCCTCCCAACTTGATTTTTCATCCAACCCACAATTTTGCCATGGCAGCAGCCGATCAAGGGAAACAACTTGAGAATAGACTGACATACACTTTTACCGGAAACCAGTCTATCACTGCATTCGGTTCGTATGCCCTGGTATATCCGGATATTCAATTTTTTTGGCAAGATCAGGTATTGGGTCAATTCAATGCGCAACAAGACACAATACGCAGCGGTGGACTGGAATATGGCTGGAAAAATACAACGCTGTCTGCGGCATTGACCCACCTGGTCAACTTCAGCCGGCTTCAATCCCGAACCTATCCCTTCACCTCTGTCTGGGCTGATCTGTCCGGGACCTTTTTTTATCATTCGAACGACTTGGACCTAAAGATCGTGAGCGTTAATGCCAGACAAACCTTCAGGCTGCAAAAGCATCGTCTCATTCTGGGGATATTGTTCCTACAACTGGATGGCAGAATGAAAACCACCCGTCACACCTGGTCATTTTTAGGATCCATTCAGAATTACAATTCAACGAAATACCACATCGATCATTTTCAGATCCTGGCCATTCAACCTCAATGGGATACGGGTTTCAATGGTAGATTGGCTTTTTCGGTCAGGCTGACGCAGTTCATTCCCATTGGCGGGGAGATCAAATCGGATTTGTACACGCATGAACCCGGACAAGGGGGAAAATACCGCTATCGCGGAGGTCTGATCAGTGAGGTCTCTATTCGTTACGCGTTAAACAGGAAGCGATGATTCAATCCCATTTTTCGTGAAAACTCTAATCAACCCGCTAATTAACAGGTGATACTTGGTTATAAACACCCGGGAGCTGTGTCCCGCAGGTGGGACAACACCCATCTGCGCTTAGCATATTGTTCGTATCATACCAGCTTCTGCGAATAACCGTGAACTGACAATTCGGGCAAAGCGTATTACCTTTTTCTGTCACGATATTTCCCAAATAGACATGATTGAGCCCGACCTCCCTGGCGATGGCGTAAGCGCGTTCCAATTGGTTGATTGAAGTTGCCGGGATATTCCGGAGTTTGTAATCCGGATGAAACGCCGAAAAATGGAGTGGTGTATCGCATCCCAGGTTGTGAAGCACCCATGTTGCCAATTCGCGAATCTCATTTTCACCTGTATTCAGACCGGGAATGAGCAGTGTCGTGAGTTCCACCCAGGTTCCGAGCGACCGGATTTTTACGATGGCATCCAGCACGGGTGAGATTTTTGAAAGGGTGATTTTCCGGTAAAAATTGTCGCTGAATGCCTTCAGGTCAATATTGGCAGCATCAATCAGGGGATAAATGTCCTGGATCGCCTCGTCCGTGATAAATCCGTTCGTCACCATGACTGTGTGAATGTTTTGCTTATGGGCTAACTGACTAATGTCCATGACATACTCACCGAAAATGGTGGGTTCATTGTAGGTGAAAGCGATACTCGGAATGGATTGTTTTTGCGCCATTTGAACCAATGCTTCCGGTGTAAAATGGCGACTGTACTGGTGATTTTCCGTCGCGTGGCTGATGTCCCAGTTCTGACAAAATTTGCAGCCCATATTACAACCGGCCGTTCCGATGGAGAGAATCCGTGACGCGGGATAGAAGTGGAAAAGCGGTTTTTTCTCAATGGGATCGATGTTCAAAGCCAGGGGCTGACCGTAAGCTTTGGAAACCAGGACACCGTTCTGGTTTTCGCGAACAAAACAGAATCCGGCCTGACCGGGTTTTAATCGGCAGAATCGGGGGCAAAGGGTGCAAACGACGTGCTGGTTGTCGGTTGTCGTATGCCACCATTTTGTTGCGGTTTGTATTGGAGCCAAGGCCATTTTAAGTACATCCCATAAAAAATGAGTCCGGTGCAGATGCCACTGATGACATCAATCCCGTAATGATAAGAACAATAAACTGTGGAACCAAATATCGCCAGGATCCAGATTGCCAGGACTGTTTGTCCCGCTTGCTTTAATTGGTTCCGCAGACTTAGGAAAATGAAAATTGATGCCGCCACATGCGCGCTGGGAATGGCAGCACCGGCATAATCACCCCATCCATAAATCCAATTCATCAGCGGAATGAAAAGCAAGCCGGTTCCGGCTGGGAATAATTCAACCCGTAGGTGAACCGGACCGGCAGCCGGCAAAAAGACGAAGAGCAGATTGTGCACCATTAACAAAAGGATCAATCCAGCCAGGTAGTGCCGAAAACGAAGGATGGATTCCCGGTAGAGCAAAACCGCCGGGTAGACCATGAGGCCGTAATAACTGAAGTAGACGCCATGGAAAAATTCATTCAGCCAGAGGGGCTGACCGGTGGAGAGTGCATGATTCAAATCGAATCCGAAGAGTCTCAGATCGGTGCGATAGAGCCATTCATCAAGGTTGCCCGGGATGAAATAATGACTGAGAAACGTCGCTTCCGAATAGAATGGTATAATTATCAGGATGGGAATCCACGCGTGCAAAATTATCCAGCCATTGCTTTTATCCGATGCTGTGTCGTTGAATCCGGGGAATTGCGAGAGTTTCACCCATGCTGCCTGGATCACGAGGTGAAACAGGAATAGCCATCCCTGGTGGGGAATTTTTAACGGTGCTAATAATACCAGTACAAGGGCCAGGATATTGTAACCAACCAGAATTTGATCCGCCGCGTCCAATCGGTTCATGAACCCCCGGACAGCCCATTTCTCGCCATTTTGCATGGGGCAAATATAGCTTGAATTCGATCATACAAAATGACTTTAACCTGACTGGCAGAAGGGGCATTTTGCGTTTGCCTCTGGAACGATTCGATTTATATTGCCGTGCTTTTTTCAAAAGGCGGGGTCGCGTAGCTCAGTTGGTAGAGCAACTGACTTTTAATCAGTGGGTCGAAGGTTCGAATCCTTCCGCGATCACCAAAAAAAATGAATTCAGCCCTCGCAAGAGGGCTGCTTTGTTTCCAGCCGTTCAGTCAGTAGGTCGAAGGTTTGACCACGGAGCAGAGCGGAGTAGAGGCGCGTAGCAGCCAATCCTTCCGCGATCACCAAAAAAAATGAATTCAGCCCTCG
>MNWS01000072.1 GCA_001872685.1 Fidelibacterota bacterium CG1_02_48_14 | reverse complement strand
AGATTGCCACCAAACAGAAGCCGTGTCCCAATTTTACGCTTATCCAATTCCACGATGAGTTGAGTTCGGGATAGGGGTGAGTTCGGTTTGACGATAATGGGAAATCCAAACCAG
This sequence comes from Fidelibacterota bacterium CG1_02_48_14, assembly GCA_001872685.1. Taxonomy (GTDB): domain Bacteria; phylum Fidelibacterota; class UBA8477; order UBA8477; family UBA8477; genus UBA8477. The sequence goes on along the minus strand of MNWS01000072.1, from coordinate 5,126 downwards.
ACAGGTTCCGCACCGGGTCGTGCAGTTGGCAATTTTAAATACTTTTCCAAGCCCGCTAATTGTTCACGCAGGAAATTAAAATTCTCAATACGCGCCCGATTGAATTGCTCAATCTTATCAAGTTGCGAAAGTCCCAGCGCCGCCTGCATATCGGTGACCTTGAGGTTGTAGCCCAGGTGTGAGTATGTGAATTTGTGATCATATCCTTCAGGGAGTTCACCCAATTGCCATTCAAACCGTTTCCCACAGGTGTTGTCACATCCGGTCTCACACCAGCAGTCGCGTCCCCAGTCCCGAAAAGATTCAATGATTCGCTTCAATTTTGCAGATCGGGTGAGGACCGCCCCACCTTCTCCCATGGTGATATGGTGAGCCGGATAAAAACTCACTGTGGCGATATCACCAAATGTGCCAACCATCCTGCCATTGATTTTCGATCCCACGGCGTCACAACAATCTTCAATGAACCAGAGATTTTTTTCCTTCGCAAATGCTGCAATTCGCTCAACATCGTACGGATTTCCCAAAGTATGGGCCAGCATGATAGCCTTCACTTTGGGAGACATGGCTTGAGCCAGCAGGTCAACATTAAGACTGAAATCCGTTAGATTAATGTCAACGAAGACTGGTACGAGTCCATTCTGAATGATGGGGTTTACGGTGGTGGGGAACCCGGCCGCAACGGTGATCACTTCATCTCCCGGCTGTAGCCGTCTCTCTCCCAGAAGAGGGGAGGTGAGGGCTGATACTGCCAGCAGATTTGCGGAGCTTCCTGAATTGGTCAGCGAACAGCTTCCCTGCCCCATAAATGCAGCAAACCGTGATTCGAATTCGTGAGCGAATCGACCGGTTGTTAACCAGCCGTCCAGACAGGCATCCACCAAATTTTGAAGATCGTTCCCGTCAATCATTTTTCCGGAAACAGGAACGTGTGATTGACCCGGGTAAAAAGCCGGAGACTTCTCGGCACTTGCTCGGGCAAATTCCATTACCGCGTCTAAAATCTTTTTCCTCATAAGTTCGACCTGATTCATGTGACCACTATTTCCAGTACAGGTTTCGGTCTAATCGTTCAGATGCAATGTGCCCTTGTAGCACATGGAGCCGGATCAAATCTGATTGACGAAATTGGTTGTCGCTGAATTTCATGTGGGTGAGGCCACGCTTAAGTTCAATGATGGCTTCATCCAAAGTCACACGCGGGTAGACATCTCCGGCCAGGCGTTTCAATAAACTGAAATCAACCTGATAGGAGCGTTTATCAGGAGCGGCATCCCTGTTGATGGAAATCTCAACATTCGGGAAATGCCGCTGAACGGCTTGCGCCAGTTCCAAGACCTGGAAATTCCAGTTCTGGGAACCTGAGTTGACGACCAGAAATTCCCCACCTGCCTCCAGTGATCTTTTGCTTGCCCAATCAAGGACGCGGGACATATCCTGGACATGTATGAGTGGACGATAGGGCGTGCCATCACTTAGAATCTCGATGGTTCCGGTTGACATCGCGGATGCTACGAAATCATTAAGGACCAGATCCAATCTTAAGCGCGGGCTAAAACCGCATGCCGTTGCAAACCGTGGACAGGTCACGAGAAAATTTTTATCGGCGATTTTCAACAGCTCATTCTCAGTATTCACCTTGGAATGGGCATAGGCTGTTAGCGGGTTCAGGTCCGAAGTTTCGATGCGAGGGTATTCCCCCGCACAGCCATACACACTGCAACTGGATGCGAAGACGAAATGACTCACGCCAGCATTTTTTGCCGCCCGGGCAAGTTTCGTCGCTGCCAGTTGATTAATATCTCTCGTCTGGTCTTCAAAAAGCTTCCCCATGGGATCGTTTGAAATCGCCGCCAAATAGATAATGGCATCAAATCCGTTTAAAAGATCAACCGGGAAATCACGAACGTCCCCAAAGTGCTGCATATTGAGCACCCTCTCAGGCTGATGGTCAGCGGTCAAACTATGGGCGTAGTAAGCCGTATCGAACCCGGCGACGAATCTCTCGGGGTTCTGATGTTTGAGAAAATTGCTCAATACCGGACCGACATAGCCAGCATTGCCAACGATGAGTGTTTTCATATTAGGTCCTATTTTTTCCAGAAAGCTTTGCCTGAACTCCACAGATTGTTCAGGTATACCATGTCGCGTTCGTGATCAATGCATTCCCAACGCCCGGAGTGTTTAAACACCATGACTTCACCCATTTTCGCCAGTTTTTCCAACACATTGAATTCAAAATCACAGGTCTCATCGGTGGTGAGGTGGTCCAGCATCTCGCGATTAAAAACCATGAAACCACCGTTTATCATTCCCACCGAGGTCTGAGGTTTTTCTTCAAAACTCATCACTTTTGAATCCATCTCCTGGATTTCACCAAACCGAGCCGGCGGATGGACGCCGGAAATCGTCATAGTCTTTCCGTGTGATTTATGGAAATCAACGAGGTGATTTATGTTGATGTCCGAAAGTCCGTCACCATAGGTCACCATATGAACCGGACCATCCAGAAATTTTTCCAGTCGTTTGATGCGAGCCCCTTTCAGGGTATTTAGGCCGGTATCCACAACCGTAACGTTCCAATCAATATGTTCGCTTTCTCCGTGGGGAGTCAGTTTCCCGGTTGCGAAATTTTTGGTATAATCCTGGGTGTAGAGTTCGTAGTTAAAGAAATATTCCTTGAGTACATGCGCTTTTGCACCTGCTGACACGATGAAATCCTTATATCCATAATAGGAATACTGCTTCATGATGTGCCAGATAATGGGTTTCCGTCCGATCATGACCATGGGCTTCGGGATCGTCTCGGTGATCTGCCCCAGACGCGTTCCCCAACCTCCCGCAAGAATGATAACCTTCACGATCTGTTTCCTTCTCTAGTTGTGAGTTGGGAGCCATCGCTCATACTGCCCTGCATGATGCTCCACGCGTGTGAAAATCCACACCTGCATGAGATACAATCGCGTCCCCCACAAGACCTATTCACAGGGCATCCCGGTTTGAATATTACTCAAATCCAGTTTGAGAAATTGCCTGATCTGTCTGGCCGGTTCAATCTCCGGCGCATCAAACGATCGTCCGTTGCAGTAATCGCAGACGGACATGAATTTCATGTTGTTGATGAAAGCCCTTAGTTGCTTTTTAATGAAGCTCGTATCCCATCCGGACTTAAGCGCTAACGCCAGATCAATCCGATCTGCTGAATTCACAGGAATTTGCCCCAAACGCTCCAGGTTCGCGGAAAATGGACAGCGAAAGAATTTATCGTCAGAAAGCGTGAATGTATTTTTTGCACAGCATTCCGTGAAAAGTGCCTTTAGATCATCCGCAGGACGATTATGCTTCTCGATTTTCGCGCAATCCGTCCAACCGCCGGCGTTATCCACAAAATATCTGATCCCGGCTGCCGAGAGACTTTGGACAAGTGGCTCAAGATTTTTTGATAACGCACCATAATCCGTTATCAACACCATCACCTTGGGGTCATTCATTCCCTGGATTTGCTCCGGTTTTGGCAGAATGGTGCCATTGGTGTAGATCACAACATTGTGCACTTTGGATTCGTCAACCAGGGCTCGCGTAATGATGTGAATTTCCTTGTTCATAAAGGGCTCGCCACCAATGACCCTGAACTCATTGATCTCGTCAACCACGCTGCAAAGAATTGCGATTGATTCTAATATTTGTGTCGTTTCGCAATTTTGCGGATGTTCGTAATACTGCATCAAATTTGAACAATGGGCGCATTTCAGTGAACAACGCTCGGTAATAATGACATCTACACTTCTTAAAAACAGACGATCGGGCTGGATGTAATTATCCTGGCAATGGATACAGGTCTTGACCACATAATCAACATACTCGGCCGGTCCTGAATACACATGGTGGAAGGTGTTGACAGTTTTAAGAAAAATATTCCCAGGGTACCAATGGGTGTAGTTGAGTCGTTCGACCTGAATGATAATATCCTCAATGTCCGCCACCGCGATGAGCAGATTGACATCGCCAAAATGAGCAATCAACTCTTTGGTGTGGACCACGGGGATTCCACAGTAATCCCGACCCGTTTTTTTGATGTTATTATCACAAAACGCCAAAACCCTGATCCCCAGTTCCTGGCAACGGTAAAAAATGACCTCACCGGCCATGCTGGCGCCAAATATGACTACAGGTAGCCGGTTTTCGGACATCTCTGCCCGGATAAGCTCTACAGTGAGCGCACTGAGATTGCGCTTAGGAGACATCATTTAATGACCTTCCCTGGTGTCGATGCATCAAAAACCTGGTAACGCCTGATATGGTCGGTCGTGCTTGACATCGGTCCCTTTATTCGTCTACCTGCATGTTTGATTCAAATTCAGTCCGATCCAGAAATGGCATCAGGTCCTCCAATGGTGAAGAAACAAAACTACCATCAGGCAATTGCCTGGAGGACAGACGTGGTTTTGAGAATTGCTCCGGTGAAATATTCAATTCACATAAAACCGGCCCATCAATCGCCAGAATTTCACGCAATTTCCCGGGCAGCTCCGCGTTCGTCCAAATTTTTTCCGTTTTAATGCCATACGACTGACCCACGGCTTGAATATTCGGCAGTGTCAACCCACTTTGATCATTGCAGGCGACAAAACGACTGTTGAAATAATTTTGTTGGGTAAATCGAATCGAACCATACCCGGCATTATTCAGCACAAAGTATTTTATCGGCAGATTGAGGCGCTTGATGGTCTCGAGCTCCTGGATATTCATAAAGAATCCGCCATCACCATCTATGGAAATGACTCTTGAAAATCCCGACGCGATACATCCGCCAATCGTTGCCGGCAATGCAAATCCCATTGGTCCCAGACCCTGAGTGTTAAAGATTCTTTGCCCCTTTTTAACACGAATGGTTTGCATCGTTACTTCGCTACAAGCTCCCGAACTCCCCGGGATAATCACATCTGACTCAGTTAGTTGATTGGAGAGTTCATCGAAGAAAGCATACTCGTCCACAAATCCGGGGAAATCGCTACGACCCTGGGAAATCGGATCATATTTCTGTTGCCAGGCCTTACATCTGGCCAACCTGGGTTTCCATTCCGGTGGTGCGTTCAATTTGCCCAGATCTGCATTCAATTCCGTAA
>MNWS01000026.1 GCA_001872685.1 Fidelibacterota bacterium CG1_02_48_14 | reverse complement strand
AAAATTCAGGACATTTCAGGGATTGTCTATTTCGATACATCCTCGACCCTTGGAGCTTATGTACCCGCAAAAGCCTATGTGGCACCCCAGAAACAGACGATGGTGAGTTATCGGCTAAATTATCAAGGGCAGCATTTGAAATCATGGTTCGATGGCGCTTACTCGGGATATAACCCGAATGTGTATGCACGAGATTCCCAATCATTGAATCAACCGGGTTTCCGCACCGGAGTTGCCTACGCCGTACCAATTGGGGATCATGCTATCGAATTGGGATATGACATTGAGAATCTGGCCAATGGATTCCGGACTTTTCAACCGAATCACCCGGAAAGTTATTATCGAACCTGGCAAATTCGTCCTCGCGTCATGGATCACGATAAATATCAGCGTGTTGCATTAACCCTTAAAAAAGATGGAAAGATGACGGCGGCATCCCTGGCGATTGATCAGTTCGACCGGAATGACAACAGGGTAGGATTGCGCGCCATCACCCATGGGTTGCTCGGTGAAAGTGACCGTTCTCATATAAAATGGGAAGATCAATGGCTCGAATTCAGTTCAAACCGAAGTTGGCAACGTCATCAATGGGAAGGAAGTTGGCGGATTCAGAAATGGATGTTAGGGGGTCTGGTGGAATCGGAATCCGGCCGGCAGGATACCACTATTTTCTCAAACAACAACCATGTTACCAATCGGGTGAGTATGGGATACATCTGGAATGATGAGTCCTCTGCGCATGTCTCATTCCAACGCAGAAATGAGACGCTACAGACGCAGACAGCGCACCCACAATTGTTCGCCATTCCCGGGAAAATGGACTGGACCGAATATCGTGATGATTACGCGATGAAAGTTACCTCTACGGGGGCTAAATGGCTTAATGGGACGATGTCGATGATTTATCGCCAACTCTTTACAGCCACCGATGAACCCCCAGTTGCCAGGGGATATTTTCTATCCAATGCGGACATCAAGGGCATTCTGATGCAGGAAAAATTGTCTTATCAATCCTCCTTCGAGCTCAACGAGGAGCGCATTCCGCAATTTGAATATTATTACATCCCCGTAGATACGGGATATGGCAATTTCAGTTTTGATCCTGTTTATGGATACATCCCGAATCCCGGAGGCACCTGGCTTCAGCAGCGCTCCTATACGGATCAGGAGCAACGGGTTCGGAGTATCAACAGTCATAATGTCATGCGATTCAACAGCAAATTGCCGACGCATCTGCCTGAACTCTTTTCACGCGTGCCGGTGAGTATGTGGATCAACTTTAATGTGGAGCGGAAAGCGCGTATTGACACAAATTGGGTTCTGCAAAATCGAATGGCGCTACAGACTGAATTTCAGGTAAAGCCGGCATCTGTCTGGAAGTCAGTGAGTTACGATGTTCGTCTCACTCAAAATGATAATAATCTTAATTTTTATGGTAGCGAAATTTCGAAAACACAGAATCATACCTTCGGCATGAAGTGGGTCACTGCGTATGAACCGGTCAACACTGAATTGTCCTTTTCCAATCAGGTCAGACAACTTTCATACAATTCTATCCAGGATGAAGATTGGAAAAGAATCGGGGTTATGGTGGAATATCCCTGGGAATTTTCCCGGGAACAGGTCGTCACGACCCATGTGAACTACCAAAACGCTGACCAGGACTTCGCCAACAGCCGGGATGAGCTCTGGAAACTGGCGTTGTCACACGAATGGCGCATACTCAGGCGTGGGCGAATTGACCAAACCGTTGAATACGGCACCATCAAATCAGACCAGGCTAACCTGCCCTATGCCTTATTTGATGGGCAGCAACCGGGTGAGAATTGGGAATATCGTATCAACGGCAGTTATCGCTTTTCTAACGCGTTCCAGTTGCAAAGCAATTACAGCATTCGCAAGCGCGGTGCACGCGGTACCGAGCAGTTTTTCAGAATGGAGGGGCGCGCATATTTTTAAAACATTGATGTACATATCGTTAGTCGGAAGCCTGATTATCAGTGCATTAGCGGATTCAGCTCCAGTCATCCGGTTGACGATTTACCTGCCGGATACCACAGAAATCCGGATGGATAAATCAGTATTTGAGATTGCGACCTTCCTGGACAGTCTCACCGCAGTGTATGCCGACTCAGGTTATCTGGACGCGAGTTGGACCATTCGTGAGCATCCTGAAACGGGTGACTCAGATTCACTGTCAATGGATGTAAGGATTATAAAAGGGAGGCTTACCCGATTTACGGATGTACGGTTTGAAAATTTGACGACGACCCGGCCGTTGAGTTTGGAGCGGGAATATTTTTTCCAAAGCGATTCAGGAATCAGCCTGCCTGAGATGCCGGAAGCTGAAAACCGAATAGCTCAAACCGGACTGGTTACCATCCATAATCTTGGTGTATTTCACGAAACCAACTATCCACAAACAAAAATTATTGTCTATCGCGTTACTGAGCAGAATACGGTTCAGTTTGATGGGATCATCGGGGCGGAGCAGGAGCCCGGTGTTGATTCTCTGCGGTGGGTGGGGAGTTTGCACCTGGATGTTCCCAACATCATGGGAACCGGTCGTCGGGCGCAACTGAATTGGGAACGAACACGGGCGGATGCAGAAAAATTGCAGCTTGCCTATACGGAACCCTGGATATTGAACTATCCGGTCTCCGGTACCATCGGATTTGGTCGTGAGGTGGTTGATGGGAATTATATCACGCGTAGGCTCAGCCTTGATTTTAACTGGCGCGTCAGTTCCTGGAACCGTCTCATTCTGGCATGGGAGCAAACGAAAAACACGCTCACCTACGAGGGTCGGGCGACTCATTTTGATTGGGTGGATGCCCAACGACAAACGCTCGGTCTGGGATTTCGACTCACGCCATCCGACCATCTCGTCAATCGGATATTCGGTGTTTATGCGCTTTATCATGTTGAATTGAGCCAACGCAAGAATGCCATTCAGGAGATGAATCTCCGGGTGCTTGGTCGTTTGCCATTGTACAGGCAGCTTCGGTATACCAGTCGTCTCGCATTTTCGATGTATCAGAATGGCGACGCATCCAAAGATCCATCCTTGTTGCGACCTATAGGTGGTGCACGGTCTGTAAGAGGATATTATGAAGATCAATTCCGGGGAACGACAACCGTTGCAATTCAAAATGATTTGGCAATTGGAGTAGGAAAAAATTCAAGGGTGTTTATCTTCAATGACTACGGGTGGTTACAGCGCCCTGAAAATACGCTGAACATGATGGGATATGGTCTGGGCGCTCGGGTTGAGACCAATATTGGTCCCATTGTATTCACCCTGGGGAAAAATGATAATCTTCCCTGGCGCAATGCCCTGATTCACATTCAACTGGCAGGAATTGACAGGTTATGGATCGAGAACTAATTTCAAAGAAGATTCTGGATTTTCTGAAACAGAATCCAAACCAGGCATTCAAACAACGAACTTTATTCAAACGTCTTGAGCTCAACGAGCCGCACTATTCGCTGTTCAAATCAACCCTGAATCAATTGTTTCTGGCGGGAACCATTCAGCAATCTGGTAATCACCAGTTCGGCTTACAACGCCGCAGAGAAAGTCTCACCGGGACACTTTCAGTCACCAGCAGAGGCTTCGGATTTATTGAAAGTACGAAGGAAGAAGAGGACATTTTTGTTGGTGCGCGAAATCTTCTGAATGCGCTGGATGGTGATCTGGTGCGTGCCGAAATATTGACGGATAAGACCGGCACCAATCGTGAAGGTCGCATTCTTGAAGTCATACGGCGTAACCGGACCGAGTTCGTAGGCATTTATACCATGGACCGTTTTGGGTGTTGGGTGACTCCGGAGGATAAGGCTTTCCATCGTCGGTTTTTGGTACCGTTCGGCCATACCGCCAATGCCCAGGAAGGTCAGTTGGTTGTTGTTGATCTGGTGGATTGGGAACACGCTGAACAAGAACCGATCGGGCATATTCGGGAAATTTTGGGAACTCCGGGTGATCCGGGGCTCGATGCAATCTCCATCATTCGTACCTTCAACCTGCCAACCAAATGGACCAGTGCTGCATTGGAATTGGCCAGCTCTTTTTCTGAAAAATCCATCGTCGAAGAATTATCCAGACGGACTGATCTGCGTCATGTAGATTGCTTTACCATCGACCCGGAGACGGCTGCCGACTTTGATGATGCCGTGAGTATTGAGAAGGTCCCGGATGGATGGGAGTTGGGCGTTTTTATCGCTGATGTGTCCCATTATGTCACACCCGGCAGCGCGATTGATCGCGGTGCTCGTGAGCGTGGTACCAGTGTCTACCTCGTTGATCGTGCGATTCATATGTTGCCGGAAGTTCTGGCAGGGGACCTTTGCTCGCTAAAACCGGAGGTTGATCGTCTGGCAATGGCCTGTGTCATGAAATTGAATGATACCGGGGATGTTCTGGATTATAAGATCGAGCCGACGGTTATTCGCTCCAAGAAACGCTATTCCTACAGCCAGGTCCAACAAATTTTGGATGGCACAGCAGATGAGTATGCTCAACCGCTTAAATTGATGGATGAACTCTGGCGCGTCTTGCACAAAAAACGCAAAGCACTCGGTTCGGTTGACATTGATCTGCCGGAGGCAAAATTCAAGTTGGACGATCGTGGTTTTCCCGTCGAAATCAAAGCTTCCGAACGACTGGCGAGTCATCGCCTGATTGAAGAATTCATGCTTTTGGCGAACCAGACGGTAGCGATCCATGTGGAGAAATTGCGCAAAGTCCCACCACCGTTTGTTTTCCGGGTGCATGATCCGCCGAAAGAGGAAGACCTGACCCGATTTCGTGAAATTCTGACCCGCATCGGAATTCCCCATAAATTAGGGAAAACTGTGCGTCCGATCGATTTCCAGAAGGTCGTTGAAGCAGTTCGGGAAAGCCCGTACAGACATTTCATCGAAAAAGTCGCTTTGCGATCTATGACGAAAGCGATTTATACGACGGAAAATCGGGGACATTTTGGTTTGGCATTTGATGATTATACCCATTTCACATCACCTATTCGACGGTACCCGGACCTGATGGTTCACCGGTTATTGAAACAATACGCCACCGCTGAAGGCATTAAATCTGCGCCCAAGGTAGTAACCTTGGAGAAGGTGGCCAAACATTGTTCTGCGAGGGAACGTGTTGCGGTTGAGGCTGAGCGT
>MNWS01000135.1 GCA_001872685.1 Fidelibacterota bacterium CG1_02_48_14 | reverse complement strand
GCGTAAGCTGTTGAGTTTGGCGGCACAATCTGTCGTTACCCATAAAGCCGATTTCAAGAAATACTATCTCCGTAAGCAGGCCGAAGGAAAACCCAAACGCCTCATTTTAAATAATGTGGAAAACAAGCTCTTGAAAATCATTTGGGCTATTATCAGGGATGAAAAACCATACATCCCTAATTATCAGTCGGTACACCCAAAATACTGGAAAACTGCTTGATCAGGTCATAGTAATCAGGAAGACGCCCGACCTCACATCAGAGAGCCTGCCAGGGGGATTTCGTCTGTGTTTTTTTCTGCTGCAATAAAATTTCTCAATCCGTGTTAATCTGTTATATCCGTGGTGTCCGTGTTCTATCTATTGGTTTTTTCGTTCTCTTACTCGTACTCGTACTCGTTCTCGATAAATTTCCTCTTTCCTCTTTCCTCTTTCTTCTTTCTTCTTTCTTCTTTCTCTTACTCTTCCTTCTATCACATCCCCATCATTTTCTAACACGATTCTCAAAGTGTCCAAACAGTCCGTGCCGATTCTGGTGGTGCAATGAAAGAGGTGCACCCATGATACGATTCGTAGTTTTTCAGGTAAATCTGTGGGATCAGTGGATGCTGCATAGTCTGTTCGACTGGCGGAAAAAGCAGCTTTTCGACCGACTGTTTTTCAATATTTCACGTTCCGCGGATGGACCATTCTATGCCATTGTCGCAATCTTGCTGTTACTGATGCAAGGCGGAAAAGATGTTCATTTATTCCTGGCAATGCTATTTGCCTTCGCTCTTGAACTTTCATTATACAAAATTCTGAAGAATGGCATCAAACGACCCAGGCCATTCGATGAATTGGATCGGGTCCAGTTTGTGGTAGCCCCGCCAGACCGGTTCAGTTTTCCTTCCGGACATACGGCGGCGGCATTCGTCATGGCGATCATTCTGACAACAGGGTTTCCGGTGCTACAACCACTCCTGTTGACCTGGGCTACCCTGGTTGGTGCATCGCGAATTTACTTGGGGGTGCATTACCCCACTGATGTCTTGATGGGTGCTGTTTTGGGATCAGGTTCCGCAATTGCCGGACTCTTCATGGCGGGAGTCATCCTATCATCATGAACACTCAAAATCGGTGCGATACCCTTGAAATGAAGAGCCAGATGCGACTGCAAAATGCTGCCAGGGAATCATCACAAACTGGGTGTGTGGTTATAAAATCCCAATTACCGAAAAAAATTAGGCGAATTGCCATTGTAACGGATGCCTGGTACCCACAGGTGAATGGTGTGGTTCGTACCCTTGCCACCGTGGTGGAATCTCTGGAAGATAAGGGGTATGTCACCCGGATCATTCATCCCGGCTTATTCACCACCCTTCCGTTACCGGGATATGGTGAAATCCGACTTTCGCTCTTCCCGAGCCGACGAGTTGCCCGCATTTTGAAGGATTTCCACCCAGATGCCATCCACATCGCCACTGAAGGAACATTGGGATTAGCCGCGAGGCGCTACTGCCTGTTGAATGAGCTGCAGTTTACCACGGCTTATCACACAAAATTTCCGGAATATCTCCATGTGCGCACGAAACTGCCGCTAAAGGTCGGTTACGGGATTATGCGAAATTTTCATAACAAAGCGGCGGCCGTTTTGGTTGCCACCGAGTCTCTGAAAACTGAGTTGATGCAACATCATTTCCAGAATTTGACTTTGTGGAGCAGAGGCGTTGATACCGAACTCTTTCGTCCGGTTCCGTTTCGGAAAAGGCCGGCTTCGGGTCCAATCATGCTCTATGTCGGGCGGGTTGCACCGGAGAAAAATATAGCGGCTTTCCTCAAACTGGATCTGCCGGGCACCAAAATTGTAGTGGGGGACGGCCCCAGCCGAAAACACCTGATGAGGCAATTTCCGGACGTGGTTTTCGCCGGGTATCAATCGGGTCGTGAACTGGCGACGTTTTATGCCAGGGCTGACGTCATGGTGTTTCCGAGTCTCACCGATACATTCGGACTTGTCTTGCTCGAGGCAAATGCCTGCGGTACGCCGGTGGCGGCATTTCCCGTAACCGGTCCGCGGGATGTCATTTTGCCCGGATTCAATGGTGATCTGAACTGGGATTTAGGAAGAGCTATCGAAGGTGCACTGCGGGTAGATCGGAACAGTTGTCGATCAATTGCCCTGGGGTATTCATGGGAAGTCTGTGCGCAAAAATTTGCAGATTCACTCGTCCCCGTCCGATGAAAAACCGTCCTCAATGATCATTTAATGAGGTCTGGCGCAATTGGATCGAGGTGGGGCATTAATTTCCAGGTTATCGTCACGTTAATTGACACCTCCTTCATTTTTTCTTATTCTTGCCAAACTTTGAAGAAAGCCTTATTACTTGCAGCTCTGACTTGGGGCGCTTCGATCCTCCAAGCACAAACCTCACTCCCTAAACCCATGGTAGATGATTTTAATAACTACACAACCGTGGGTGAAATGGGAATGACTGTGACAAATTTCGGCATTCTGGGTGAAGGCTGGAACAATCCGGCGCAACCTTCCTGCCGCTACAAACAGTATGGCTCCGCACGCGAGATGGTGGAGATGTTCAGTTATGCTGGTCTGTGGATTGGGGCCATTCCGGTTCGGGATGGGATTGAAGAAGCGCCACGCGTTTCGACAGCGATTGTTGACGGCGTTTTCAAGTCGGGTGAAGAGGGGTTTGAATTTACCACCTCCCCGGCTACCGGTGACACGATTCAGATTCGTTCCACCATATCTTCCGCCAGCACCTCACCATTGGCGCGATATTTTTCACTGGATGCCGTGAGCCACCAGGATTTTATTGCAGATTTCACCGATCGCCGCACGGTCTGGACCAGTGAAACCGGATCCACCACGAGCATCCCGAATCACACACCGCTTGGCGTTGATGTTCATTTGGAATCCTATGCCTGGAGCCATTCCTTCATGGAATCCTTCGTCATTCTGGATTACACCATTACCAACACCAGTGAGCAGATTGACGGACATGGCTGGGATTTGAAGAACATTGCTGCGGGGGTCTGGGTTGATCCGTCCGTCGCCAATATGAATTATCGCAGTGTGTTTGAACCGGGCAGCGGGTTTAGTTGGTATGACAATATCAATGGATTCGATGGCAGTTATGACGCCAATGGTTATCCCCGGAATATCGGTTATCAGTTCGACTATGACGGAGACGACGGGTGGACGCAGGTTTATTTTGGCGTGAAGGTATTGGGCGGTACCGGTGTTCAGGCAAAATCCTATCCCGAATGGCAATCAAATCCCACCCGTTGGTACAGCTACTACAATCAGTGGCGCTGGAGTCTGCCGGAAAACATGACCTTCCCTTACTTCAATATGCCCATCAATGATTTACAGCGGTATGAAAAACTGTCCTACTCACCTTTGGGTGATCCGCTGAATACGGTTTTACCACCCGGGGAAGCGCCTTGGCTGGAGTCACCCAATTCATGGATGATTTTGGAATCGGCGGGACCCTTCGGTGCGAATAATTCGAATGGTGAGCTTATTACTCATCCCGGCGAATCGGTGAATGTCGTCTTTGCCTTGGTTGGTGCGCCCTGGTCGCATTCCGCCATTCGTGAAGATGTGGAACGCCGGTCTGACCTGCGAAAAAATGCTGACTGGGCACAGAAAGCCTATAACGGCGAAGACATTAATGGTAATGGCCAGCTTGACCCGGGTGAAGATCAAAATTTTAATGGTGTACTGGATCGGTATATCGTGCCTGCACCACCCCCGTCTCCGAATTTGGCGGTCATTCCCGGCGATGGCGAGGTAACACTTTACTGGGATAATTTCAGTGAGTTCGCGTTGGATCCTGTGAGTCGCGAGCAGGATTTCGCCGGCTACCGCATTTACAGTTCCACCAAAACCAGTTCCGCAACCGATCAATACACCTTTCTGGCTGAATTTGACCAGGTGGGCGATGAACTGGGTTACGATACCGGGTTTGATCTGATCCGGATTAAAGATGAAGCCGGACAGCCTGACTCCATGGTGATTCAGGGAAAAAGCTATTTTTATAAGTGGGTGAATTCCGGTGTCCAGAATGGATGGCCGGATAAAGCCGTATATGCCGTGACAAGTTTTGACACCGGCGATCCGGAGACCGGTTTGGTGAGTCTCGAGAGCTCCAAAAATGAAAATCGGACGCCGGTTATTCCCGGTTCACCCGCTGTTGAGGATCTCAGTGAGGCGGTGAGCGTTTATCCCAATCCCTATCGTGCCCATGCACAGTGGGATGGACAGAGTCAGCGCGACCGGATGGTTTGGTTTACGCGATTGCCGGCCAGTGCCACAATCAAGATTTATACCTTAAGTGGTGATTTGGTGGATCAGATTGACCATGATGGCCCGACTTATGATGGTACTGACATTCGCAACCTGAGTCAAAACGCCGGACCGGAAGGCATTATCCTGGCTGGTGGTGAACATGCCTGGGATTTGATCTCTCAAAATGACCAGGCTATTGCAACCGGGATGTATGTTTTTACGGTGGAAAATCACCAGACCGGAAAAATTCAGGTCGGGAAATTTTTGGTGATTAAGTGAGAATGGTGATTCGACATTTGACATTTTACACAAGACATTCCACCCAGTATTTCTTTCTACGCGAAGTGATTGACTCATGAGCAATAAAATCACGGCTGTAACGGACTTAGACATTTATCAAATGGCAGAGAAATTTTCAGACCGCGTTTGGAATCTGGTTTTGCAGTTTTCAACTTTTGAGAGAGATACATTGGGGAAGAATCTGGTCAGGGCTGCAGACAGTATCAGTTTAAATATCGCGGAGGGCTTTGGACGATTCAGTTATAGGGATAGTCTGCGATTTAGCATTATTGCCCGTGGATCGTTTGAAGAAACGAAGGCTGCATTGAGGAAATGCTTCCGCCGCGGCCTGATTTCCAGGGAGGATTTGAAATTATTTGCAGAAGAGATCGATAGTTTTGGACCCAAACTCAATGCTTTCATTGGAAAACAGCGACAATTTGTTGAAAATTCACATGAAATTCATGAGACTGTGACACCTGAATACGATCATACAATGAATAAAGCGTCGAATTTTTATGCTGAATTTGAAATAGCTGGAACGATTGCCTAATGACAAATAACAAATTTCCATTGTCAAGTAAACAACAAGGAGGATCTATGAAGAAACTGCTACTTCCACTAATGATCGTATCATTGGTCGGTTTGGCGTTTGGACAGCGTGTCAATTTTGACACCCAAATCCAACCTATATTCAACAATAACTGCGTTGGCTGTCATTCGGCCGGCCATGGCACTGGTCTGAATTTAACGAC
>MNWS01000250.1:2219-5065 GCA_001872685.1 Fidelibacterota bacterium CG1_02_48_14 | reverse complement strand
TTTACCATGACGACACCGGGACTCTTGTTCAACAATTATCCCGACTAATACAAACGCCAAGTTTTTACCTCATTAAACTTCATTTCAAGAACAACAGAAAAATCAATTGTGACCGAGGCGTAAAAAGCCTGAAAAGGCTTAAAATGTCATGCGCCGTAGACACGAAGGTACATTGATCCAAAGGACTCCTATCGAGACTCCTTTGGATCTGAATTTATTTCAGCATCTAAAAAACAACAGGTTATGACACCTTGAAATGAGCTCGCGGTGACAAAAAAGACTTTTTATGAGACTGTTAATTTTGCACATCACACGATAGGGTGAGATAGAAGATATTTCCTTGTGGGGAATTGGCTCTGACACCGACTTTGGCGTTATGAGCTGATGCGATTCGCTTGACTATCGCCAACCCAAGCCCGCGACCGGTTCGTGTTTTTTGATTGACCTGGAACGAGCGTTCAAAAATCTTTTCATACATGGCTGTAGGGATGGTTTCACCAAAATCTGAAACGGTAATGGTAAGATCCTGGTCCTGGAGCGTCGAACCAATCGTAATTTTACCGCCACTTGAAGCATATTTAATCGCATTACTCAAGTAGTTCTTGAAAATTTCCGAAATAATGGGATTTGCCTGAATTATCACATCCGGGACGGGTTCTAACGACAAAATCATGTTGGCTTTCTGGGCTGAATTCTGGAAATCTCTGACAACATCTTCAAGAAGCGTTCTGATTGATAATGGTTGCTTCCGGATTTCTTCACCCAACTCAACATTTGAAAGCGTTGTTGCATTGTCAATAACAGCCAAAAGATCGCTGCTACTGCGCTTAACCACAGCAGTCATTTCATTATCCGGATTTTCTGCCAGCATCATATCCGCCAATCCACTAATGACCGCCGCAGGATTTTTTAAGTCATGGGTGATAATATCAATGAGCAACGCCTTTAATTCGCTTGATTCCGCCAGTTGGTCGGAAATAAGTTGCCGTTGCCTGATCTCATGATGGAGTTCTCTGGTACGGGTGATTACCGCTCGTTTGAGACTGGTCGTCCAGATGATGATTCCGACGCCTCCCAGCAGTAAAATCACGATCAACCCGAACAAGTATTTTTTAACGGAGGTCCAGGAAAAAAAGGTCTCCTGATAGGGGCTCACCCAAATCTTTGCGATGGAATTCAATTCGCCACTGGCTCGGAGCTTCTGAATTCCCAGGTCAATTTTCTGTAATAATAGAGAGTCACCAGCCGGCACGACAAAGCAGAGGTTTCTGGATAATAATTCCGGACCGATGGAAATAATGTCATTGATGTCAGCCTGTTTGATGTAATACTGGGCTTGTAATGTTGGCAAAATAGCGCAATCATATTCCCGCTCCTGGAGCAGGTTAATCGCATCCTTAAAATCATCTACAATGCGGATGTCACTCACGGCGTACAAATCGTCAACCAGCTTACTGGAAACACCGCCTCCAACAATGATGACGCGCTTGCTGACACTGTCATGCAGGTCGGAAATGGGTGAGCCCTCCGGGACAAACAAACTGTATGTTATGGTCAGTAAAGGTATGGAAAAATTGAGTCTAGTCTTATTCGAAACCCGATAATAAATACCGGTGAGGACATCAAAATCGCCGGTATAGATCATCTTTTGCAGTGAATCCCAGCTTACGCCGCTCATGGTATAGTTCAATTGAGAAATTTCAGCGATGGCTTTAAAAACCTGAACATCGAATCCGTCAGATTCTCCAACACCATTAATGAATTCAACTGGTGGATAATCCGCATGATGGTAAACACGCAATGGGACAGTGTTCCTCTCCGACTCGGCATATACTGAAACGAATAATAGAAAGACGCACAGAAAGGTGATCCCCAGTCTGGACATCATAATTTCACTCTGATTGTATGAATAGTTACCACCCGTCCCCTCGACCCAATGGTTTTCACATCAACGCGAAATATGCCCCATATCTCCCCATTCACAAAACAAATTTACCCAGTCGATTTTGTGAACTGGATACTGACTTGGGTGGAAGTGTTCAATTTTTACATCATGAATATCCTTTGTGTTCGCCTCGTTCAGAAGGGGATAAACTTTCAAGGAAAGTCCGTTTTTAAATGGAAAAAAATCAATATGTTTACGCGCTTTTTGGCTAGGATTGAATTCTGATGAGTTTGACCAATCAAATAAATTGAAACAGGAGGTACGAGGATGGCTCATGAAGGTTACCACGAACCCATAAGCGAACTGAAGAACGAAACACGCGACATGCATCGGGCGATTATTTCTCTCATGGAAGAGCTTGAAGCAGTGGATTGGTATAACCAACGCGTGGATGCCTGTAAAGATGAAAAGCTGCAGGCAATCTTGGCTCACAATCGGGATGAGGAGAAGGAACATGCGGCGATGCTTCTGGAATGGATTCGCCGTAATGACAAATCATTCGATAAAGAACTGAGCGATTACCTGTTTACGGATAAACCCATTACGCATTAGCGTTTTTTTCAGATCAGGGAGACATCCGTTGCAAGACATACCGGGGCTTTGATGTCAGGCGAATTATTTGTATTTCTGAGAGATACGGATAGAGGATTCATCGACAACAACCACAATGGATAAGAAAATGACGATCACTGTTCAACCACTTACCCCCGACCGCTGGCCTGACCTGGAAGCCATTTTCAACGCCAAAGGCTGTTCCATGGCGCGAGGTTGTTGGTGCATGTACTACAGACATTCAGGGAAACAACCACCGTTGAAAACGGGCGAGACCGTCTCCGAACGCAATCGACAGCAGTTGAAAACTTTGGCAGAACTTGATCCGCCGCCAGGATTGATCGGCTAC
>MNWS01000250.1:0-2209 GCA_001872685.1 Fidelibacterota bacterium CG1_02_48_14 | reverse complement strand
AGCCGGTGGGTTGGATCTCTTTAGGACCCCGGGAAGATTTTCTGAAATTGAAACGGTCTGTTGTTATGAAACCCGTGGACAATCAATCAGTCTGGTCGATCATCTGTTTGGTTGTACCGTCCGAGCACAGAAAACAAGGCGTCGCCCTGTCCATGCTCCGGGGTGCCATCCAATATTGTCAGCAGCGTGGCGTAACAATTTTGGAAGCTTATCCGCTGGACAATGCCGTTCCAAATGCCGGGGAATCCATCTGGTTTGGGTCAAAAACCACGTATGATGAAGCCGGATTTGTGGAAGTCGCTCGACGGAAACCCGATCGTCCGGTGGTTCGATTAATGCTGCAGTCATAAAACAACTTCATTCCCCAGCAATATAAAAAAAGCCCTGACTTTTAACGATCAGGGCTTTTGAGTCACAATGATTATCTGAATTGTGTGGTTCTGAAAACAGGACCTGGCTTAGTGGTGATGACCACCGACACCGTGAACATGTCCGTGAGATAATTCTTCGGGTGTCGCGGGACGAACATCCAATAATTCCACATCAAAAGTCAGCGTTTCACCAGCCAATGGGTGATTGAAATCGATGGTAACGCCCTCATCATCTACTTTGAGAATATGAAAAGGCATTTGCTCGCCTTCGGGACCAGTTGCGACGAATTCCATGCCCGGTGTCAAGTCAGCATCGTCGGGAAAATTTTCGCGTTTCGCAATTTGAACAGCCTCGTCAACATAAGCACCATAGCCATCTTCAGGTGCCAGAATCAGTGATTTTTTGGAGCTGATGAGCATGTTACCAACTTCTGCCTCCAATTTGGGCAAGACCGAGTCAGTCCCGGCAACATAGGAAAATGGTTCGTGATTCTCAGTGGAATCCATGACGGTGCCGTCACTCGTTTTTACTGTAAAATTAATGGTATAGACATGGTTTGGTTTCGTAGGCATAATGAGTCCTCGTACAGGCTAGGTCCGAATCGTCTCGTAAAAAAGATCAATTGGGTGTGTTCGTTGATAAAGAGCGTGCAGATTCGTTCCGCAGCGGCGCAAACATATCCGACCGTCATTGGAAATCATAGTAATATTTGATAGTTAAGGGCGAGACCTTAGCCCGTGAAATAGAGCCAGACGAGTCCAACCAAAACGGCCAGAATAATACTCAGCATGACATCTTTTTTGCGCCAGGCTGGATCTGATAGTGTTTCTACCTGCCCAAGATCCACTGTAGCAAATGTCAGATTTACCAGTTTTTTGTCGGATGGGGGGGCAGAAACCAAACTCACGATTACCAAAACCGCGACGCAGATCAAAAATAAAATCACAGCAAAGTGCAAAAAATTGATGTCCGCAAAAGCATACAATGGACCAGACAGACTGGATTTGGATAATTCGGCTATCAGGCGACTTAACCCCAGGACTGCCCCGGTGACCAGTGAGGCCATCGCCCCTTTGGCATTGACCCGTTTCCAAAAAACACCTACCAGAAATACGGCGGCGATTGGTGGTGAGATGTACGATTGAACACTTTGAATGTACTGGTAGAGTTGGGATGAAATGAGTTTCATCAAGGGAATCCACAGCAGTCCGAACACAACCATCAGCCCGGTGCTCAGTTGCCCAACCAGAACCAATCGTTTTTCTGATGCCCGGGGTCGCCAGTTTTTATACAAATCCCAGGTGATTAGGGTTGAGCAGGAGTTAAAAACCGACGACAGCGAACTCATGAGCGCTGCCAGTAGTCCGGCGACGACCAAGCCCTTCAATCCGACAGGCAATAGCGTTCCAATCAATGTTGGGAGCGCTTCATCCGGTTTCGATAACGTGATGACCCCCGATTGTGAAAGGGCATAGGCAATGACACCGGGAATCACAAAAATAAACAAGGGGAGAATTTTCAAAAACCCGCCGAAAATGGTGCCACGCCGAGCTTCGTCTTCATTGCGTCCTGACAAAACCCGCTGAACAATGAACTGATCGGTGCACCAGTACCACACCCCAAGTATGGGAGCGCCAAAGACGATTCCGGTCCAGGGAAAGTCCGGATCAGTCATGGGTTTCCACATGTTAAAGAATTCGCCGCCGACGGCCATATGCAGCTCTGACCAACCACCGATTTTCATTAATCCCACTACCGTTACAGCGATTGAACCGCCAATTAAAACAAACATTTGGAGCATATCGGTGTAGAGCACGGCACGCAATCCACCAAGAAC
>MNWS01000189.1 GCA_001872685.1 Fidelibacterota bacterium CG1_02_48_14 | reverse complement strand
TTGCGCACAAATTGAGTGATGCATCCTTTTTTAAGGTCAATATTCTCAAACTTCAGAAGTGCGACATCGCCAGCTCTGAGACCAGTGTACAGTAGGCACGCATAATAGATTTCATACTCCCCTGCTTGGTCAAATACAACTTTGAGATCCTCCATTGTTAGTGGTCGATGTTTCATCGTTTTGTGAATCTTTGGAAGAGTTGCATACTCACAGGGATTGGCCAGTATAACTTCCTCCTTCACCGCCTGCTTAAACATTAGCGATAAGACACCGAGGTGGTTTTTCATTGTCTTCGTGCGTCGGTCAATACTATCAACATATTCATCAATAAGCGTGACTTTGACACCGTTGATCTCTTGTGTGCCTTCCTTCTCAGCGAAAGCACCGAATCGCTCTAGTACGCCACGGGTAATCAGGTAAGTATGATGCGACTTCCGACTTTCCACGAACTGCAGATAATGGCGGATGTAATCTTTGATAGAATTCAGGGCACCTGGATTCTCTTTAAAGAATGTGATGTCGCCTAGCATTAATTTGAGATCCCATTCGTCCTTTACCTTCTCAGCAAGGCGGCGTTTCGTCATTTGGGTTGAAATACGAATCCGTTGTCCTTTGTACTTCGCAGTATACCAGAAGTTTGGCGAATTCGGTCGATTGTAGAGTTTTGACATGTTATCCTCCATTAATCAATAACCTTAACGGAGCTGGGCAATCAAGCCAGCCCCGTGAGACTATTGTGTATTGGGTTATTTCACTTTTGTTGATTCAAGAAACCGGCTGAGTTGGTTCTGTGATACTTTAAACCGGTTTCCAATTAGATAAGCCTTAAGAAGGCCCTGGTTGATTAAATCCAAGACACTGTGATAACTTATATTAAGAAGCACGGCAGCTTCTTTTGGACTCAAGAGTGGTTGCATGACTGCGCCTCAAGCTCGAGTGTGATACCGCTCGGGGCGGTTGAATTTTACTCAGTGTTTTGCAGAGTCTTCAGGGAGCATCCAACTGGCAATGCGTATGCGAACAGACATGAACCAGGATACTTTATCCGTGTGCTCAAAGAGATACATGTCTAGCCAACTGCGATGAAATCGAAATGAAGACCGACCCTTTGCTGCGAGTCGGGTATATCTCATCTGATTACGCTCAATCGCTAACCGGATGACGGCCTCACTCACGCCGAGATACTTCGCGGCACTCTTTAGATCAAACCAATGACGGCTTTTAATGAAGGTCATCATATTCATGATCTCCTCGATTCAAAGCCTGGAGAACGTCCAATACCTTATGAACGGCGTTGGTTATCGCAGTTAAGCCAGTAAGGTGCTCTTGTCTCAATCTTTGCTCGGCGTCGGGAAAGAGTCCAAAACCAAGGATGAAGGCATCCAGCCAAGTGTGATGAAACAGGTATTTACTTGCTGATTCTGGGGTGAGTCGAGTATACCGGACCTTTCCGGATTTGACTAAAAAGCGCATGTGACTTTCGGACACATGGGCGTAATCGGCGGCTTCCTTTAAAGTTAGCCAGGGAGTCATTTGTGGATCCATCGTTCATTCCTTTGAACTTGATGGTGATTCACCTCGAGGGTGTGATGTGGTCTGTCACCACTGCATTCTAGGTATGTCCCACCATTATTTGGTTCTGTAGATGTCCCCTGATCCCAGTTGTACTCCCGGTTATTAACCTGAAGATTTGCGTCAATTAGATATGAGGAAACTTGTGATTGAGATGTGAGAGCAGTTACCTACGTATACCCTGTCTTTTCAGGAGAGCGCTAGTAAATAACAAGAAACGGTTATAAGAATCAGTTGGTACTTCCCCAGAATGGGAGTTTGTCTGCATGGTCCATTATAAAAAGAGATGTACGGCCGTACACATGAGAGTCATCGAGAGATCAGCGTGCCTCCAGCACCCCAATCCCTATTCTATTCCATTCGCCATTTTGAAGCTCTGACCTTCCGAGGAAATAGTCCAAGACTTCACCAGCCTTTTTCCTTGAAAGACCCGCTCTCATTAGAGTCTGCACGCGATCAATCTCCTCCTGTGTGACACGCTCGTCATTCAGGATTCCGAGTATCCGGTTAACCTGCTTTTGGGTTGCCGTGGACTCGGAGGATTCCCGACGCGTATACCCTTCCGATTTGGAAACGGGGTCATTTGGACACGAACTCTGAGTGCGTGTGAGATGAAAGTCGTCGACTGAGACTTCCCCTGGCGTGATGATATCGAAAGGCATCTCTTCAGCCGGTGTTGCTTCCAGACCCGCCATGACCGCCAAAAACGACAATGGGATTCTATATGCTTTTCCACTGGCCCGGGTGATAGCCATACTCTTAATGGCATACTCATCCGCGGAATGCCAGCGAGATTCACGGTCACTGCACATGGCTTCACCCGAGGCGATAACCTGTCCATTGTGGCGCACCTCCACCCGAGCCTCGTATGCAAGCTCCGACTCGCGCTCCAATCGTTTGGCGTGTACCACTTGAGGGAATAATCCCAATGAAGCTGATACTGTCGTCCACCATTCGATCTTGGGATATTGGCGTCCTTTAATATTGGCAATGTACGCTGGTCCTGAGCAGCGCCGGGAAACGACTCTCACGAGTGCTTCGGCCTGCTGAAAGGCAGTCTCCGGATCCCGGCTAAATAAACCAAGATCCTGGCTGGCTGGTAAGTGCACCAGCTGTGTTTGTTCTTCCATGTCATGAAAAGCTTCCATGATGTTTCCTTTCTGTGTTAGGGTAACAGTCCATGGTCAGCCCATGAGTAGTATTCATCTTTTTGGGCAAACCCGATGATGATGTGGTCCAGGATTTTAATATCCACGGTATCCAGTGCGTCACGAATCTTACGCGTTACTGCTTGATCCTCAGCAGATGGGCTGAGACTGCCCGAAGGATGATTGTGGGCAATGATCACAGCAACGGCGTTCAATTCGATACACGCACGAACCACTTCACGCGGGTAAACTGCAGCCTGTGTAAGCGTACCCTGGAAGAGTATCCTTGATTCAATGACTCGGTTTTGACCGTCTAAAAACACTGCGATGAACGACTCATGAGTTGCCTGAGTTACAAGCAATGAACGGAGATACTCTGTGACATACCCAGCGGCATTAGCACTGGACTTAATAATGATATCGCCGGGTCTGATGCAAAACCGGTCGACGTATGCCGACTTCAAATCCGCATCTGTGACTTCATTCAGATTAAACATTGGTATTGATGTCATTTTAACATCCTTTCTATAAGGGATTCGTTGTGTATGAGAATTTGGGGAGTGAGATTTCGATACGTGTACCTTCAATTTCTTCCCCGGTTTCAGTGATGTGTGCTCTTAAACTCGCTTTGTCTAGTTTCTCTTGAGCCGGAACATTTCTTACGAACCGCTTGTCTTGCATGACCATCGCTTCATCGATGACTTCGATTGTCAACGGTTGGGTTCTGAGCCGAAGTGTCCCGTTCACGAGTCGCTTGGTTTTGTATAGACTGTCCGACATCCAACCAGCAAGAGCTTCGACAAAGTACTGCCGTTTCCTGTCCAGGCTGCCGTTCTCGAAATCCAGCCAGTGTTTTACTCGCTGAATCTGCAAGTCAGCTGAGGCCGTGTTCTCGTTCTTCATGGCATCCAATTCGCCCAGACGACTCAAGTAGTAGTCCGCATCTGCCTGTGTCATGGTCGGTAGTTGGTAGTTGCCAATCCAACTACGAACAGCTGCAATGTGCTCACACTCTTGCTCTAAGATGGTGAAGGTGAAGCATTCGCACGTCAGTGTGCCATCTGGTTGACGGGTTACTTCATCCGGTTCAGAGAATGCAAGGTCTGGCATGACCAGGTAACCTGCATCATTTTGGATGATTTGCTTCATGGTCCGTTTTGAGACGAGCGTCTCCATAACAACCTCCTCGGTTTGTGTTGATGATCTGATCGTGTGACTAACCGGTCTACCGGCTATTTAAATCAGATCGGGTTAGTGAGATAAACAGAATGAAATAGGTTCGAGAAAACGGATGAAATGATGCCCGACGTATACCCTATTCTGGCAGAGTAACTTTTGAGCGTATACACCCTTGGAATCTGGCGGGACGACTTTTGGTGAGAATTACGCATACTACCTTCTGGAACGCCAACGAGGCAATTAGGGCGATGCGTATGGTTATTTGAGTAGCGTTTTGGGTCCGAAAGTACCTCGAACACATAGGTGTGCATTTTGAGCGTATACCCTCTTGGAAATTGGGGGCAGCATAAACAGCGAGCACTTTCTGTTTGCCTAGAGCCAGGCGTGTTAAATGAGACGTACCATCCGTGTCACAGGGTAGGATGGTGGGGACATCCAGAAGTAATCGATTGGGACGATGGCATCCAGATGACCATCGAACAATCTGTACAACAATGCAATCGATTTAGATATTCTAGTGACTCATGGAAGCGTCATGGCATTAATCGTTTAATACTTACGGATACTTGCATCCCGCGTGACCAACACGGGTGATACGTGTGGACGGGAAGCGAACTGCAGTTAATTGCACATCCGATATCTCGCCGATTAGCAACAGGATGGTCATAGATGGTGGTCTATGGTAGGTGGTGCGGGGAGGGAATTCTAACTGATAGGCTTAAACACGAGGTAACAGCTGGCATGATTTGACTCAACGAAGATCAGCTGGGCAGAATCATGGATCTCATTCGGTTGGTCAGCCCAATCTGGATACATCGTATCGCCCAACATGCCGTCCAGCTGGGCCTGGGTTAAGACATATCCTTGAAGTTGACAGGCTGTTTGCCGTGCTGTCCCTTTCGTCTTAATTACGGAAATATCATTACCGTATATGAACCTGAATCGCTGTTCAACGCTTTGTCGTCCGCTCGACGAGTAAGACAATGAAGTTGATTCTGCGATAATCATGACTGAACCTCCTTGAGTTTGATGATGTAATTGCTCTGTGTTGTCAATTGTGTTCTGGGAACGATCCAGTTCGCGGCTGTGTTTTCATAAACACTCGTCACGACGTACTGCCTTTCCGGATTGAGAGCTGAACTAAACGCGGGGTGTGCCAACATTGAGATGAGCACGGACCCCGACCCCACTTGACCTGGTGTAGGCGGTGAACTCACGCATACCGGAAGGTAACGTCCTCCAAGGATACCACCTGATTCAAGATTTAATACCGTGAGTATCTTCCCTAGTAAACTGAGACTCAATTCACTAAGCATGGCGCCCAGTAATAGCTTGAACGGTACTGATTCTGTCAACTGGGTAGCCCAGGTGCCAATGATGCGGGCTGCTACTTG
>MNWS01000258.1 GCA_001872685.1 Fidelibacterota bacterium CG1_02_48_14 | reverse complement strand
CGTAGTGATTCCCGGAGTCCGCGGCCGGAAACTGATATTCCAGGTACGGAAATAGTCCCCGGTTCTATCATCCGATTCATACATCAGGGGAATGATCGAGGTATTCAAACCGAAAGTTGTCCCCTCCAGGGAAAGCGCACCAACATCCAGCGTGTCATGACTCAGCGTTTCTTCCAAGTACCAGGTGATAGGCCTTGGTGAGGGCAGTGTAATCATTCCGGCTGTATCCGCAGCAAGATGAATCTGATAATTGCCAGGGAAAGGAATGCCAGCCACATTATTGATGCGTGATAATGTCACCTCTGCAGTCCAGTTACAATCGCCCACAATCCAGCCGGTATTGTCCAAATCCTGCGAAACGGTGTCATTATTAACGTAAATCTGAAGGCCATTCAGGATTTGATTTTCATCCTCCCCCATCAACGCTTCCTGGCCGTCCAACACGATGAATTCATCGTTCGAATCGGTTATATCCCAAAGCTGGTAATACTGTGTCTCCCGGACCTTTTCCTGAATGTCGTTCTCATCAATATTGGGTTCACCAGCAGTGGGTTGACCGTCCGCTTCAGTGCCATCGGGATTGAGAACCGGATGCCAGTTGTCACCGTGTGGATCGTCCCCGGGATTGATGCCCGCAATGGGTGAATCAGAACAGCCACCACCTGCGATTTCGTAAATATCCGCACACCCGTCTGCACCAACATCCTGATTCACCGAACCATCTGTCAACGGGTTCCAAATGGTTAATGCCGGGAGCACCGTAATTGAAGTATCCGGAATCATCACTGAGTCCGGATCATTCCCGGTTCCGGCAATGAGTTGATCAACATGCCATAGCAGTCCGTTGTACAGGAAGCGTTGCCCAACGCTCGCAGTAACGGCAATCGTTGTATCGCTGGACTGGACAAAATTCAGTGTGTCCGCAGTTGGTGGAACCACCAGGGTTACATAAGCACCCAATTCGATGAATAGCGTGTCATCCGTGAAGGTTTCCCAGTCACCGTCATTATCCACCAGATCCATCCGACTATCGACAAACCGAATATCATATTTCCGATCGCTCGGAATTTTTGTGGGATCAATAACACGCACCTCAACTGTACCACTACCCGGGCCGTGGAGCGAATCCGGGCTCATGCCAATTTCAGGGGCGACATAGCCGATTGAGGGCGCAGCGGGCGTAACCACGGCGGTGTTGATGTCCAGAACGATCCCGCCACTGAAGGATTCCTGGATGTTTTTCGAAGTTTCCGTGGGTGGAATGGTATCCCGAACTGACCCCGTGTCATAGGCGCAAACGGCATAATAGTAACGCATGCCATTAATGACATCATTATCAACGTAGCTGTGTACCAAACCACTGTTATTACCCATGTCGTAATGCAGGCCCGAACCGACAACCTGCTCGATGGGATGCGGTCCGCGCCAGGAATCTTTTTTGTCAAATTTGGCCACCGGCTTCCAGAGATAGGGACTTCCATAAGCGTCGGTAATTGATTTCACCTCTTCGAAACCAAAATCAGTGGCTCGATAAATCACATATCCGGCGAAATCATGCCCATAAATGGGATCCCGGGAACGCTCCGAAGTCTGATCCCAGTAGAGTGTCACCTGTGCATCGCCCGGCACTGCGGTTACGCGTGGTTTGAGGGGAGGTCGCGTGAACCGATACCCGGCATCATAAATATCCTGAACCACATTCGCGGTGGCGTACAGATCCCGGGTGTTGTGCGGATTCTGGTGTAAATCTTCACCTGTCGCCCCCGTGATATTGTACCCAAATAACATGGTGATGGAGAACCGACGGCTGTCGTTGGGCGCCATTTTCAAGGGACCGGAACTGTAGATAAAAATATTGTCCGACCGTTGCTCAAAAGTTGAATCAATGATGGGTGCCGCCAGACGATTGTAAAAAGTGTTGTCATCTACACCATTAGCGGTATAGGTCTCCACGATGAACCCGGTTAAACCAATTTGATCAGCCTCATCAAGGTCCGTCCCGTCAAAATCCGGCTCGCCGGCATCGGGACGGCCATTTGCCTCGGTGTAATCTTCATCCGGACCAACATAGCCCGGATCATCGGGACCCAGTCCGTCGCTGCCGACATCATCATTGATTGGCTCGTTAATATCCCATCTGCCATTGTTGTTAATGTCTTCGTAAACCGTCCAGTCCCCGTCATTATCAATGCCGTCCTGCATGGATTCATCCACCATTCCATCCTCATCGTTGTCGATATAGTCGTAGGGTTCGCCGGGAGATTCCAAAAATTTGTAACCAAAGAATCCGGGGATAATATCTGCGAACTCAGGACCACCTTTCGCATTGTCGTCCCAGGCATAAACCATGTCCACGAATGTGTCATAGAAGGAGTCATCGTCGGCGTAATCGTTTGATCCGCCAATATGAGGATCGCCGTACATTCCAAAATAGACATTCCTGAGCGTATCGGTCCCGGTGTTCTTAAGTGAATAGATGAAGAAAATGACATTCTGAGCGCGTGTGGCAATCCATTGGTAACCGCGAGACTGTACAGTCAGTCCAATACCACCACGACCCAGATTGGTCGAATCAGGATAGAATTCACCAATATGTTTTGTGGGATGCGCAGCGGTATCCCAGGGAACACTGTTGTACCGATATACATAGCTATCATCCATCACATAATAACTTTCCTGATCGGCTGTGGTCACGCCTCTGCCATATTCACCCGGCCAGACAAATTTCCCAGGGAAATCCGGATTGGTCGCATCCGCGATGGGATACCAAAAGGGATTTGAATTGGTTTTAAACTGGGGCCAGGTGTCCGGACGAGCATCCGGATCCCGGTCTTCATCCGGACTGTCACTCATTGAAATTTGATGAACAAAGGGATCGTTATACCCAGCCTGAGGTTCCCAATCGTTGGGAGTACCACCGGGATTATTCCCCGTCACGCCGGCGATCGACAGGCCGTCAATCACGATGCGTTGTTTTCCACCGTCATAAGTGTTGACTTCGCTACCTGCGACGATGCCAAACTCAAACGCATAGCCACGACCGCTGCCAATTGGCCATTCCATTGATGGTTCAGTGCTTGGTTTGCCGATTGACCCGTAATTGTAAAAAAGTGTCCGCACCTGATTGCCATTATGAAAGTTATAAGCCCGATCACTACGCGCTGCAGCTTTACTCATGCGATGGATTTGATCCATTTTTGCATGGTACAAATTCCAACCGACAATATCTGATTTGCTGGATGGAGGTTCGGGCATCTGGAGTCCTCCCCGATCGCCAGCGGTGAGACTAAATGCTGTAAAAACAATTGCTAGAATAACTTTCCGCATGCGAACTCCTTATAGCCCAAACTGTAAGCCAATTCGAAATTGGCGCGGTGCACTGAAATAACTGGGCCGGGTCAGATAATCAGCCAGGCTATGCCGTCCGGGCTCATTCCCCTTGTCCGGCGTGTAGGTTGGTATGAGTGAGTAGGTCGCCCGTCCGGTGTCATTAAAGACTGAATTTTCATTCCTGGTATCGAACAAATTGTAGATCTTGGCAAAGAATACGACCTTCCCCCCCATGATGTCGAAGTCCTTGTGGGCATTTAAATCCACCGTGTATTCAACCGGTCTGCGATCAGAATTAGGTGTGTCCAGTTGAAATCCCTGTACCGATGGCGTATAGGGCAGGCCGGAACCAAATTTACCCAGCAGACTCACACCCCAGCTATTCGGTGTAGACAGTGTAATATTCAGATTCAGAGTATGTCTTTGGTCCCAATTTAACGGCACGATTTTACGTTGGACTTCCAGCGGCGGGTCGGATTGATTGGCGTAAAACTGCTCCAGGGGATCCGAGGCATTACCCTTGGTGATCTGGTAGGTATAATCCAAAGCGGCTGACACCAAATCCGTCCGTCTTTTCGTCAGGGAAAAGGTCACACCCCGGCTGTTTCCATAATCTGAATTGGAATAGATGGAATAGCGGGTGCCGTTGTAGGTTTCCTTGAGCTCAGAGCTGAGCAGACCTGAGAAATCCTGGTAAAATGCGATTAACTCAACTGCCAGATCCGGTGCGAGTTCCTGCTGCAAACCGATTTCGTATTTCACCGTTTTCTGGGGTTTCAAACCAGCGTTACCCAGAACGGAAGCGTTGTCGCCCGCGATTTCAAACTCAGGATTCGCATAAAGATAGGCGAAGGTGGGAATCTGGAAAAAATGTCCATAACTGAAATGGATGATGCCCCTGTCGGTGATCGGATAGGCTACACCGATGCGGGGACTGAACTGGTGAACGGGTTTGACATACTGGTAGAATTGGTCGTAATCAACCCAGGGCTCACCCTTGGCATTTAATGTCGCAACGATGGTACCAACGCCCTGGTATTCATCTTCTCTGGCTACTGCCGTATCCGCCATGACGATACCATCAATGGTATCCACCGTGGTGTATTGAAAATATTTCGGATCGTTGGGGTCTTTGTAATCAGAAGGGACATAATAGTTCGGATCAAAATAATCGTAGCGTAAACCCATATTCACGATCATGTCAACCAACTCAATTTTATCCTGGATATAGGCAAAAAACTCACGGGGCGTCCGGTTACTCTGGGCGATACCCGTTCCGACCAGAGCTGCATCGCTTAACCAATTACGGTAATTGTCGTTGGAATAACTCGTCTCCGGCGTCCGTCCATCCGGAATCCAGCCGGTGGTACTACTGACCTCGGTGGTAAAGGTCTGGTACGTCATGACGTGGTGTTTATATCCAAGTCCGGCTTTGATTTGATGCGTATTGTTGTACTGCCAGGTCAACGAGCCGCTAAGGTACAAGGTTTGATTTTTGCGATCGGTATAGCCGTGGTTATGACCACCGCCGTAATATTCATTGGGTGGGGAAAAGCTGATTTGGTTAGGCAGGAAAAGATTGTTTTTAATGTCACTTAGGGTGACATCAACCGTGATCGTCCAGTGATCATTACCAATTTGTGGTTTGATGAATTCCAGGTATCCTGCAAAATCAACTTGCGTGAGATTCTCTTCAGAATCTGAAATCATGTAAGAAATATCTCCAGGATTTTCAATTGTACCTGAGATATTTTCATTTGTGTCGGAAACGATCGTGACAAGTGTTTTCAAAACAAGCAACGAGTCAGACAAATTCCCGAACCATTTCCCCGTACCCAGCTCATTATTGTTCGCGAAGGCAATGAGTTCGTCCAGCGTGGAAAAATTTTCGGT
>MNWS01000210.1 GCA_001872685.1 Fidelibacterota bacterium CG1_02_48_14 | reverse complement strand
TAGTTAAGGATTGCCTTATCTCAACGCAAAAATCCCCACATGCCCTTCGATCCGTCGAGAGCCGGACAGGCAAAGCTCAGGAAGACATGCGGTAGATACTCCATCTACCTTCTCAAGACTGCTTTGGTAAAAATATAATCGGGGATTTCGGCATTAAAATCTACCGACTCCAGGATAAACACAGTGCCATCACCACTGGTCAGCATATCCTTGAAAACCATTCGTTTGGGATACCATCGGCCTTCCACACGAAAAACCGAATCGATCCGGGTCTCTTTGAGCAGTTTCCCACTGGAGGCATAACGCGATTCTTTCAAAGCAATATCGCGCTCTTTGTCAACCCAGACTTTCCGGGAATGGTAGGTCACGTCCGGTGTTTTCGCGGTCAATTCCAGAACCCAGCAATCACGGCCATTCACGGTGTCGCTGCCTGAAATTTCCGGCGTGTAAATATCGCTGAGCAGTTGATCCTCCATCATGTCTTCGTAACTCAAATCAGAACCCATAACCGACTGACGCAACATGTGTCCGGCAATCTGAATCGTTCGATCCGTACCCGGTGAGTAGGTCCATAACTGATCATCCACCTTAAGCATTTTCGTACCTTTTTCCCGGGCAGGCGCCAAATATTCCGTATAGGATTTCCGATTGCCCTGCGTCCAGGATTTAGACTGAATGGATCGGGTTCCCCTGCGGCCATGTATGACCATTGTGGATACGGTGATTCGATTCTCGGCGACCATATTTTTATCGAGCGCATCCAACAGTTCCTGAGCAGTTGGTCCAGATTGCGCCTGCACAAATACCGGAAGACAAATCGAAATGAATGTCATCGCGAGGAGGACTTTACTTGAATGGATATAACAGGTCATTCTCAGACCTCCAATTCCTTGAATAATGATGCCGTTTGTCGGCGGTAAATACCTACTCCGGCGAAGGCGGTCCCGATCAAGGTTGCCAAAATACCGGGAATGAAACCAATATAGTATGTCGCAGCCGTAACATGTGTCCGGAGGACATTGTCCATCATAATGGAACTACCCTGCATCATGGAGCCAATATCAATGCCCTGAGACTGAATCCAAAAGGCGATTGACAGACCGATGATGGTTCCGATTATCGAGCCGGTGATGCCAATGATGAGGGATTCCCACAGGAGAGAACGGTAAATGTGTCCATGCGCTTCACCGATGGCCAGACGGATACCGATCTCACCGTAGCGTCTGAGACTTCCCATCAGACCAGAATTCCAGAGTACCAATGACATTACAAAAATGAATACCGTTACCAGGATGAATCCCATGCTATCAGACATTTTCAACAGATAATCCAAACCGGCCTGGTCTGCCAGAGTGATCATCGTGGGTGCGAAATCATCCATATCAGTTGAATATTGCTGGTTAAATGTGCGTGCCACCTGGTGAGCAGCCTCATCCTGATACAGCATGTCGGGCTGATACCCCACAATCTCGCCGGCGGCATTTTCCATATCCAGGGCTGCCTGCATTCCCTGAATATCCGCCAGAATCGCACCCTTATCCAGCGCTTGAATCCCGAAGCTGACCGTTCCGGCGACCTTAAAATTATAAATGGCCATATTCCCGTTCATGGTGCTGCTGATCAGAGTCGCAACATCACCCGGATTCACATCTAATTTTTGGGCTAATTTGTCAGCGATGAGAATCTCGTCGGGTGATTCAGGTACCCGGCCGCGGCGGATTGACTGGGCAATATTTAAGCGTTTCAATTCGCCACTTTTCCCACTGAGCAGGTCCACAGCCAAACCCATCGCCGGTCCTTGCGAGCGAGTCTCCCCTGCTGAGTCCGGGATGTCAATCAATCCCCCGAATCGAATGCGTGGTGTGAATTGCCAGTCCGGGTAATCTTTCCCCAGGTCAGCCAGTAGTGCATTAACGCCCACCAAAGCCAGCTCATTAGGTATTTCCTGGGATAGTTTTGCATAAGCCCGGGACATGATTTTGACATATCCGGTTTCAAAATTTGCACTGGTTCCCAGCATTCCCCCCAGGGCACCGATAAACCATGAGTGACCCAAAACCGTAATAAATACACCAATCGTGACCGTCAAAATGGGAAATAAACTGCGGGACCGGTCACGCATCAGCCCTTTAAATAAAAAGCGTATCATGTCAATTTTCCTCGCAGTGCATCCGTAGGCTGGAGTTTGGCAATTTTTCGGGTGGGTAAAAAACTGACGACGGTAACGGTAATCAATACCAACAATGACGAAGTCAATACCAAGCCGAGTGTATAGGACGGGATCAGTTTGCTACCCAATGTGAAGCCGAAACTATCCACCATATCCGGCATGGCCCAACCTTCTTTCGCAAACTTGTACAGCAGCGGTGTTCCATAAATTGCTCCCAATGCTGCCGCCAGAATGCCATGCATCGCGCCCTCGGTGGTAAACAATCCGATCAGTTGTTGCCGGGTCATTCCCATGGCCATTAGCGTTCCCATCTCTTTTTTTCGTCGCCAGATGGATAGTACCTGGGTATCGAAAATTGCCAGAAGCGCCAGACTGAGCAAGATGGTGTAAATAATGGATCCGCCAATCTGCTTACTGGCAACCATTGCCCGGAAATCCACCAACAAAAAGCTTAAATCCTTAAACGACCAACCGGTTAGGTCCACAGGAGGGACATTCTTTTTCTGAATCATGAGGGTAGCCTCATCAGCCATTTTCAACATCTCTTGTAACCGATCCAAAGGAACCCAGATTTGACCGACATCTATGGATGCAGCGATGGTTGAAAAAATCCGGACGATTTGAACATCCTGGGCGTCGAAGGTACCGTTGGTATCACGCCACCGAACTGTCAACAAATCGCCTTCGGACAACCGATTCGCTTTTGCCATACGGGTACCAATCATCGCCGGAATCACCTCTTCATTTGCCGTTAAAACCTGAGTCGGCATATCGATAATATCCTGTCCGGGCACTATCCCCTTCAAAAGAGCAGAGGTAACTCGCCCCTGAGGATAAATGGTTGAACGGGTGATCAGTATGGGCAGCAGATTCCCTGCCGCTACCTGGGTTTGCGCTTCACCTTCGATCTTTTGATGACTTTCTTCCAATGAAAATGGGTCAAATGGATCATAGGCCGGATGCCAAAACTGGCCACCGGCGTACTCCGTTTGGATCATGGCATTTTCAGCCTGATCCTGCATACCACGATAAAGCCCCTGCATGCCGATGATGGTAACAAAAGAGAGGGACAAGACGATCACATTGAGCCAGGTTCTCAAACCTGCGCCAATGACATTACGGAAGGCTAATTTTAAAATCATCATCATGTTAACCTCCCTTGTGGTGTCATCGTCTCATCTGAGACAATTTTGCCATCCAATAGGGTGATTTTGCGCCGCAGATAGTTGATCACCTTTTCGTCGTGGGTTGAAAAGAGGTAGGTCGTCCCCAATTCCTGATTCAAGCGCACCATCGCCCGCAAAATATTATGGGAATTTTCTGCGTCCAGGTTGGCAGTGGGTTCATCAGCCAACACGAGCGCCGGCTTTTTCACGACAGCCCGGGCAATAGCCACCCGCTGGGACTCCCCGCCGGAAAGTTGGGCAGGTTTGCTTTTCACCTTATCCGTCAAGCCCACCCACTCCAGAGCCTCCATCACCATTTTTTTGCGATCGTCACTGGATAATCCCAGCAGCAGCAGGGGAAATTCCACATTTTCAAAAACAGTGTAAACCGGTAGTAGATTGTAGGTCTGGAAGATGAATCCCAAATGGTGATTCCGCAGACGGGCAGCCTCTTTGTGTGACAAATTCTCGATGAACTGTCCCAGCACTTCAGCCGAACCTTCTGAGGGTGAGTCCAATGATCCAATGATATTCAACAGCGTCGTTTTCCCAGACCCGCTGGGACCAACAATACCTGTGAATTCACCCTTCCCGATTGAGAGGGTAATATCCTCCAAAGCCGTAAATGTTGTGTTACCCATGGGATAGCGTTTCACAACATGCTGCAGATTGATCAATGAGTTATTGTTGTTTGTACTCATTCGTCACTCCTACCGGGCATACCGCGCGATGTGGCTGTATGGTGTTTGATTAATCAATGGTTTTCGTGGTATTTATTCTCTCAAATAGAATACATCAGAGTTAATTGGAGACTTTGGCTGCCTACCAAACCGATCGGCGTTAATCCGGCACTGCCCAACGATTTGTCAACATAGCCCACCAGGAGCTGCCAGCTTAATCGATCATATTGGCGCTGCCAACCCAGGTAGTTCGCCGAAAAATGGAGATAATTGTTGTAAAGGCTCAGCACAAAGAGTTGATCCATGAGATTTAAGGGATAATTCAGTTGAACCGCCGTCGTATTAACTTTGGATTCAGTGGCCGAACTTGAGACATATTGATATTCTGCCATGGCGTACAGACCATTTCCCCATCCAAAAGTATAGTCACATCCCAGCGTTGCCAGATCCATGGTATACGATATGGGTTCTGCCGATAGCTGCACCCTGACCGCCTCGAACCATACGCCAACTCCCAGATCCCATTGGCCATCCAAAGCCCAGCGCCATTCAATATCCTCAAAGTGGTTAATCTGTCTTTCATGAATGGTCAGAGCCAAATTTCCCGACCCGAGCGGTTGCTGGAACCGGCCACCAGATTGCCAGACTCCGGGTTGTGACCGAAATGGATCGACACCCAGTTGACTGCCAGTTGCATCATAAATACCCCAACCCCAGATGTTGGTGTTATTCAACCAATAATATCTGACGGCCACGGCATTCACCCCCTGGATGAGTGATAGCGGGTCCAATGGATCACGGGCATCAAACCACCGCAGCGAGCGCAGGATGCGCGCCGGTCCGAAATTGAGTTCCTGCTGACCGAATCTTAATTCTAACTGGGGTGTTGACCAGCGGACCCACGCCCGGTACAGGTCAGCCGTAAAGGGATATTTTGTGTAAGCTGATTGCCCTAGTATATCGAATCGAAGATCGGCTCCTACATCCGTATCTAGCTGGCCTTTGAGAATCTGACCAAAATGCGTGACACTTTCCGGCATGATCCGCAGGTACATTCTGCCATCCCTGTAATTGGCATCATTGATCATGTTGATCAGACTGAATTGGAGTTTTCCATCGGTCGCCCGGAGACAATTCGCAAGCGCTAATACCAACAGCCAGCCTAACCGGGCGTGTCTTTTCATTTGACTGACTCTTTTGATGCCGGCAGAATGCCATAAAACCAGAAATTGATGAGTTCACGGATCAGTTCCAGATTGGAGGGAATAATTTTGTGCAACCGGGGGTCTTTGATCAAGTCCTGAACA
>MNWS01000123.1 GCA_001872685.1 Fidelibacterota bacterium CG1_02_48_14 | reverse complement strand
GGCATCCACGGCGACACCCGCCAATGCAGCACGCTCTTCCAGTGGAACCCCCAATTTGGCGAATGTTGCCAGCAGTTCCGGATCAACTTCATCCAGACTTTTCGGTGCGTCATCCTTATTCTTGGGAGCGGCGTAATAATAGGCTTCCTGAAAATCAATCCGGGGATAGGTCACATTAGACCAGGTGGGTTCAACCATGGTCAACCAGTGTCGAAATGCCTTCAATCGCCAGTTCAGCATCCATTCCGGTTCGCGTTTTTTGGCCGAAATAAACCGGATCGTATCCTCATTTAACCCCTTGGGGACATTCTCCATCTCAACGAGTGTTTCAAACCCGTATTGATATTCGCGTTCGGTGAAATTTTTAATGGCTGTATTGGAATCGTTACTCATGCAAGTCCTTATTGAGGCGAAGAATGGCTTGTCTCAGGCAGATCCAGGGTTGGTGCGGATTTGGTGTGTTTTTTCTCCATCAGAAGTAAAGAAACTTAATCTGGACTAAAAAGTCAAGATTAAAAAATATCTTTTCATTTTAGTGACCTTCAGGCCCTTTCCATTAAAACCGTCCCTGTGTAAAAGTTAGTGAGTGGTATCATTTGGACAGAAGCGACCCCACAACGCCAGGCGTAACCTTGCGCCGGATGAGTACTTGAATACGAATAAAGATCGGGATGAACAGCCAATTTACCGACAGGCTGAATCCAGGGCAGGATCGCCATTACTCACCACTTTATATACTTGATGTTCATGTTTGCAGATTTAAACTATCACCCTAACAAAATTGTTTTGAAAAGGGGAAGTCTTGAACATCAAACATCGATGCGCTCTAGCTTTTGGGATGATACTCACAATGATGTCTTGTTCGCCAGAATCGCTATTTCTGGATCACTGGAATAATGACACTGAATCAGCATTTAATCGCACGGAATCCCCCTATGTGGATAGCCCGAATGCCGTCATTCTCTTCGAACTCGAAAATCTGGCTATCAATAGACATGACTGGGAGATCGTTCGTACGAGACATGTTCGGATCCAAATATTTACGGAAGAGGGGAAAGAGTCTGCAAATATCAGGATCCCGTTTTACCACGACGATAATATCTCTCTGATCAAAGCACAGACCATTCTCCCAAATGGTGAAAGGATCAAATTAAAATCCTCGCAAATTTTTGAGGAGGGCGTCAAGGATGGGTGGCGATATAAAACATTCGCGATTCCTGGTGTAGAGGCTCGGTGCATCATTGAATATCAATACCAACTTCGTTCAGATCGTCTTGCTTTGATTGAGCCAAAATTCTTTCAGGGTTATTTACATAACGAGTACTCAAAATTCTCAGTAACGCTACCCAAGGGTTTTAATTATACGGCGTCAGTTCGAAATCCCATCTCAGCGAATACAGAGCCCAGAAAAGAGGAAGTTTTCACCCCGGAAGGGGATTATGTCTATTATATATGGGCGTATAAAAATATCCCTGCAGTCCGTGATGAACCCTACATGTACAACCGATATGATCACCTTTTTTCGATTTATATGCAGCTACTCTCCTACCAAGATCCGCATAACAAAATAACCTTCATTAAGACATGGGATGATTTGGCATCGAAAATAAAAAAGGAATACAAATCCTATCTGGAACCAACCCGGAAATTCAAAGGATTATTGGCCAAAATCGAGGCTGATTCTGCAGAGGCAACGCCGACACCCGAGCAAATTTACCGATTTGTACAGGAGCGCGTGATTCGTAAGTCCAGGAATAGCCTCTATGCCCGAGAGGCAAATGAGGTTATTGATGAAATGCGGGCTTCCAAGGTGGAGCGGAACCTTCTATTCCTTGGACTCCTCATTGAAGCCGGGTACGACGCAGATCCCCTACTCATTAGTCAGCGATCTAATGGAAGGATTGGTGTTGGTTCCCCCAAACTACAAGATTTTAACCATGTGATTATCAGACTCAAGCAGGGGGCAATTACGACCTATCACGATGTAGCCTTCGAGAACACCAGTTTCGATTTAATGCCATCGGACTCTTATAGTGGACTCGGTCTGCCGATAAATATGGAAAAGGCGGAACTCATAGAGATCCCGGTTTCGTCAACCATCAGTAAACGCCAGGTCTTGACAAATTGTATACTGGATGAAACAGGAACATTGACCGGTTCATTTTCAATAAAATCCTCTGATTACTACGCCGTGTCGGCACGATCCTCATATCTGAAAGCTGAAACGGATGATAAATTTGCTTATGAAGAGATCGTATCCCATTTCCCTGGAATTGTTGTAGATAGTGTCTCCTACGATATTCCCATGGACGATTTCGGGAAGCCGGTAACCACAACAGTCTATTTCCAATTACCAGATTTTACGGACTTCACCGGGGACGTGGCCTATTTACCAACCACCTTTTACGAAGCCTTCAAGAAAAATTATCTGGTACAGAATGAGCGTAACCACGATCTGGAATTTTCCTACAAGTTCATTATCGAGGAAACCGTTAATCTCACTTTACCAGAAGGGTTCGAGATTGTTGAAATTCCTCAAAACGACATGGTTGTCGGCCCCGGGAATGTGTTCAGGAAAATGATTGTTGCAGATGGAGCTCATTTACAATTCTCCTGGAAACGCCAGCTTTCCGAGATCGTTCAGCCAGCTCTGAAGTACCAGCGATTAAAATCATTCTACACGGAAGCCGTGGCGGCAGACCAGTCAAGAATTGTACTCAAGCGTAAAGGTCTTTAAAGTTCCCATGCGCAGCGCGATCCTCTTCTTATTACTGCCGTTGATTCTCCTGGGCGTGGAAAAGAGCAAAATTATCAACTCGGAAACCACCATGACCATTTCTGAGCGGGGTACAGCCATTCTCAAAATCAATAAATCCATGCTGATAGCAGATAAGGCCGGGGAAGATCTGGCCAAGATTCTCATTTCAGTGAATGATTACGTTCGTTTGGACAAGGCAAGAGTCCGGGTGTTGGATTCACGGGGAAAAAAGAAACGAAAGTACAGCAAACGAAATTTTAATCAAATTGACGGATTATCATCAGGGAGTTTAGCTTCCGGTGAACTGCACTACTTTCTGGATGTATCCAACGTCATCCCCAAGCCATTCAGGCTGGAATTGGAATACACCACTGAAATCTCCAGCCTGTTTTTTTGGCCAACCTGGTCTCCGCAAGAACATTTTCCGGTCGAGCAGGCAAGTTATCTCTTGAATGTTCCGGAAAACTTCCAATTCTATTTCTTTAATCCGGGAGGAATTCAGGGTGAATCATCTAAATCAGCACCCTACCGCTGGAGCTACTCCGATATTGAGATTTTTCCCGATGAGGTCGCGATGCCCTCTGATGTATTTGACAAGTACAGGGTTTACTTCGTCGCTGATCAGTTTGAATTGGACGGGTATGCCGGCCGGGGTTCATCCTGGGAAGGAATAGGTGATTTTTACTGGAGCCTGACAAAGGATCAATTCCATCTGGACACAGCTTCAGTCCGGGATTTAAAATTCGACGCCTGTGAGAGTAAACGCGATACCATCGCACAGATTTATAATTATGTCCAGGAAAAGACACGGTATGTGGCAATCTCCCTGGGGATTCATGGGTGGAAACCTCACACCAGCCAGTGGGTCTGCGATAATAATTATGGGGATTGTAAAGACCTTTCCACCTTTTTTATCGCGCTGCTCGCACGACATGGCATCAAGGCAAATCCGGTTCTGATTCTTACTGAACCAGCCGGGAAAATTTACCCGGAATTACCTGGCATCAGGTTCAACCACCTGATTACCTGTATTCCGTTGGGCGAAGATACACTTTGGGTAGATTGCACTTATGATGAGGGAACGATAAACTATTTACCACCGGCCGATCAGGGCTGCAATGTCCTGGTGGTAGATGAGGCGAATTCCTTTTTAACAAAGACACCCATATTATCATCGAATGACAACCAAACCATCTCCCATATTTCGGTCATCCTGAATTCTAGTGGATTGGCCCTTTTGTCAGGTGAAATAAAATATATTGGCTCGGCTTCCAGAAGGCTGCGTGAGATTTTTAAAAGCCAGACAGAAAAAGAGCAACGCGAGTTAATCGTTTCCATGTTTCGGGAATCTGCTCCGGGCTTTGAGCTTGACGAGATTACCTTGCTCAATCTTGACCATAAAAATGAGCCCTTGATTGTACAATTGGAGGGAAAAGTTCCCCATTTGGGCTCAGTAAGTGGAAATAGACTATTTACCAACTTGTCCTTTCCATCCTACATGGGTTGGAATGGGGAACATCCTTCCCGGAGAACCATGCCCATTTTCGCAGGATCACCTTCCACATACGCGTCAGGGATTACCCTTGTTTTTCCTGATAATTTTGCAGTTGAAGCCCTGCCCAAAGACTTTTTTATTGAAACACCTTTCGGATCCTACCAATCATCCTACTCTGGCAATGCGGGTAAGATTGAAGCAAATTGGCGTTTTGAGGACTATATATCTCGAATCCCGCTCGAGGATTACCCGGCGTTCTACCAATTCAGGCAAAGCGTAAAGAAGGCGAGTGCAAGCCAACTCGTATTGACCAAACCGTAAGCGATTTTTTCCCCTGAGCTGTCGTTTTGGTTCTGAACCAAAGCCGGCTTTGATGGTCGTGTTCACCTGGATTGATCATCTTTTAAGTCGTCAGGCTCACTCATCCTATCGTTGCTCAAAATAGAAGCAAAATCACAATCACCAGCCACTTTAACAGGTTTGCAGCGCTAACTGGATTTACCAAAAATCATCCCGTCACCTAACTGACCCCATACGCGATTGTATGGCAGACGATAGTCGGCTACTCCGGAAAGATTTGGTCTCCATGCTCACGGAAAACCCGGACATTATCTTCAGTGGTTCAGCCAGGGGACAGGTGTATTCGGCACCAGTACGGTAACCCACGACTTCCCCCCAACCATCCAGGCAAAAATATTTTTTTTTAAAATGGCCAAGCAAACAAATGCCCCGGAGCAGTAAAAACATATTCCTGCTATGGGTGTAAATGCCGGAGTGACCACAGAAAAAAAAGATTCGGTTCAAACCAATACACCAGCCTCTTCATCACCCGGATGAACCCTCATCTAAATGAGTTCAATCCTTCGGCAAAACTCTTGAACGACCTGGAACTTCTCACCATTCGTTTGAGAAAAAAGGTGCGCCGCTCAAGCATTCTCCGAGGACAATTGCGAAAACGCCTGTGCCTCCCGCATTTTCTCCCAAGTCATTTGATCAAATTCCTGAACGGTTAAATCAACTTGTCG
>MNWS01000144.1 GCA_001872685.1 Fidelibacterota bacterium CG1_02_48_14 | reverse complement strand
ATTACTAATGACGATTGTCGAATAACAAAGCTCAACGCTCCAGGCTCAAAGCTCAAATATGAATGTACCCGCTCGCTCTTCATCGGAGACGAGCGGGGATGTTCATTCCCGAATGTCCAATGTCCCATGTCCAATTACTAATGACGATTGTCGAATAACAAAGCTCAACGCTCCAGGCTCAAAGCTCAAATATGAATGTACCCGCTCGCTCTTCATCGGAGACGAGCGGGGATGTTCATTCCCGAATGTCCAATGTCCCGTATCCAATGTCCAATTACTAATGACGATTGTCGAATAACAAAGCTCAAAGCTCTAAGACGCCAACCCACCTCCGGCAGTTGCCGGACCACCCCTCCCCAGAGGGGACTCAGACTACCAATTACGAATGTCAAATGACGAATGTCAAATGTCAAATGTCGAAGCTCAAAGCTCAAAGCTCAAATTCCGATTACTCCTCGTCACTTCTTCTTAAACGGCAAATGCTCCCGACTAAAATAATCGTCCTTCATCTCCTTAACCTTACCCGCCAGCAGAATAATGGCAATCAGATTGGGAATCGCCATCAAACCCAAGGCGATGTCGCCAAATCCCCAGACGATTTCCAGTGAAAAAATGCCGCCTAAAAAGACCATAAACACATAGACGATTTTATAAGGGATAATGGCCTTATCTCCCCAGAGGAATTGAGCACCACGGTCACCGTAATAACTCCAGCTAATGGCTGTTGATAACGCGAACAGAACAACGCCTACCGTGACGATATATCCGCCCCAACCTCCCAGTGAGTTTAGCCCCTGGGAGAAAGCGTAAGCTGTCATCGGTGATCCCACCAACAGATTCCCGGCGGCATCTGTCACCAGATACGCATCCGTTATGGTAATGGCTAAACCGGTCATGGTACAAATCACCAGCGTGTCCACGAACGGCCCCAGCATCGCCACCACACCCTCCCGGACAGGTTCTTTGGTTTTAGCGGCTGCATGAGCAATTGGTGCGGACCCCTGACCCGCTTCGTTGGAAAAAAGTCCCCGCTTCACACCCCAGAGCATCGTGTTGAGGAAGATCAAAAATCCTCCGCCCACAATTCCCGTCACCGCCGAATTGGGTGCAAAAGCCTCCGAAATAATTTTGGTCAGTGTTGGTAAAACTTCGCCGGGATGCATGATCAAAATAAGGAAAGCACCAATGACATAGAACAGCGCCATAAATGGTGTCAGCTTCGCTGTGACCTGACCAATGCGTTTGATTCCGCCCAGAATGACCAGGGCTACCAAAATCGCCATTGTCAAACTCGTCATCCAGCGGGGGATCGAAAAATCACTCATCAACTGATCCGAAACGGTGAAGGATTGGATCATATTGCCACTGCCGAAACTTGAAATGACAGCAAAAAATGCAAAGGCCAGCGCCAGCCATTTCCAGCTCGAACCCAAACCATACAGGATGTAATACATGGGACCGCCACTGGCAGAACCGTCAGGATTAATCTTGCGATATTTAACTGCCAGAGTTGCCTCGGAAAATTTCAGGGTCATGCCAAAAATAGCCGTGAGCCACATCCAGAACAGCGCTCCGGGACCACCGTAATGAATGGCGGTAGCAACACCGGCGATATTTCCAATTCCGATGGTGGCTGAAAGTGCTGACGCCAGCGCTTGGAAATGGTTAATATCCCCGTCGTCGTTGGGATTGTCATATATTCCACGAATGACTTGGACACCATGCCACAATTTGGTGATCTGAATGAACTGAAATTTGAAAGTGACATAAATGCCGGTTCCCAGGAGTAGGATCACCAGAAATGGCACTGAATTTGGGAACCAATTAGTGGGCCATTCCCAGACATAGGTTACGAGCACATCTTTGATTTGCGTTAGAACTTCAATAAATCCGGCCATTGAGGGCGAGCCTCCCTGTAAGTATCAGTTATTTTGTCATTGGTCAGGGGCAAGTATAATGAATTGGGTCCGAAGGCCAAAGTCCATTGTTTCATTACATCCGGGAAGATTCTTAACCTTTCCCCCGCTCGTTGGGTCAAAGTAGGCGTAAATGGAACAGAACGCAGATCAAATGCTTTTTGACAGACTCTCCCGGCACGAACCCGCAGCGCTGAATGAACTGATTCGGATTCATCAAAGTGAATTATACCGGTTCGTTCTGAGGGTTGTCTCGGATCCGGCTGACGCCCAGGATATTTTGCAGGATACATTTGTGAGGGTGTGGGAAAAAATCCGCACCTTTAAAGGCGAATCCTCCCTAAAGACCTGGATTTTTCGAATCGCCATGAATCTCAGCTACACGCATCTCAAACGACGCAAACGTTGGGTCGCACTGGATGTCCTG
The DNA here is from genome assembly GCA_001872685.1 of Fidelibacterota bacterium CG1_02_48_14. Lineage (GTDB taxonomy): Bacteria > Fidelibacterota > UBA8477 > UBA8477 > UBA8477 > UBA8477. Next base: position 3,066 of record MNWS01000144.1, on the reverse strand, counting down.
AATTTTCGCAGCGATTCCAGTAGCCCGGAAAATGACATGGAGACCACCTTTCGCAAGGACCGATTAGCCGAAGCACTGGAGACATTGACCCCCAGACAGCGGGCGGTGGTGGTGGCTCGGATCTATGAGGATTTACCCTTCGAAGCGGTTTCAAAAGCCGTGGGCTGTTCGGTGAATGCTGCGAAAGTTCACTTCCATGACGGAAAGCAGCGCCTGGAAGTCTATTTCAAGGAAAAGGTGGGAATAGAAAAAAATGATTGATTGTTTAAACAAAATAAATCCGCCCTTCGATTGTCTCCCTGAGCTTTGCCTGTCCGGCTCTCGACGGATCGAAGGGCAATCGAAGGCTTGGAACGCCACCGTCACGCTTCGATCCTGCGACCTCAGCGAGACAGATCTAGGCGCATGGGTATCAACTATGACCAGGATTGGAAAAAATCATGAACGAATTTGAAATCTGGCTGAAAAAGAGTAATTCTGATGAAAATCAGCAGCAACCTGATTCAAATCAAACCTATGCCGCCGTTCATCGTCGCATCATTAAACGCCACCGACGCCGGCAGGCGGGATATGGTCTTACTGCCATCGCCGCAGTCCTGACCATCGCATTCATGTTTAGCGGTGATCCAGCCAGACCCGGCACCAATGGCAGTCTTACGGGGTTTGATCAGGAAGCGATGTTCCAGGATGCGCTCGTGACCGCCATGATGGATTCATCAGAATTGAATTCCCTGTATTGGTCATCCATAGCCTACCTGGTTGATGACGCCGATCCGATTCAACCCTTATTGGATATTAATCTGTCGGAGGCTGATCTGCAGGCTTTCGCAACCTATTTAGAGGAGCAAAACTCATGAACAAAAGAAAATATCCCGTTATCCTGTTCCTTAGTTTGCTGATGGCATCCCTGACCTGGGGACAACCCGGCGAAGATGTAGGCTTTATGCCACCCGGCCAGCCACCATACATGCAACCGCGTAATATGGAAGCCGTGAAAATTTACAAACTCACTCAGGTACTCAATCTTACGGACGATCAGATCACCAAGTTCATTCCGGCCTTGCAGAAGCACGAAGCTGAAGTTCGAAAAGAGCAGGAAAATATGAGAACCATCCTGGAAGAAGGTCGGGCATTACTGAATGCTGATGAGATGAATCAGAAGGATGCCAGTAAGTTTATCGATCGGGTAACATCACAACAGGCGAAGATTCAGAATCTGAATCAGGATTTTTTAAAGGGGCTGGAGAAATATCTCACCCCAAGGCAACAACTGCAGTATTTGGGGTTTGAGGAACGATTCAGACGACAACTACAGGACTTTATTCGCGAACGACAGGAACTCCCGAATCGGGATCAAAAGGTCGGAAAACGAATGAATCTGAAAAAATAATTCAGCCAAAATAAAAAAAACCAACCAATAGGAGTATCAAATGAAATTGAAACATGTCTTGCTCATAATCAGCATGATGGCAGTGGGAAGTCTATGGCAGTGTGACAAAATTGACGATCCCGCCAATTCAACGAATTCCATCACGGATCAGATTCTGGCGTTGATTGCCAGCGAAGATACCTTGTATGAAATTGATGATATGGAGAATACCGACGCCGTTGATTTTGGCATGGGGAAGGTGACTTCGGAAACCTCCGCGACCGTTTTCCCCGGCCCGTTTGACTCAACCTCTGTCTGGCGTTTTCATCGCACAGCCATGTCCCGGGAACGGCTGGAACCAGAAGTGACGGTGGTGAACGATAGTCTCTCCTACGCACTGCTCAGTGATCAGGTTACCGGCATGTTCCATGTCCTGCAGCGGGAACGCGTCTGGACCAGCGATTCCACCTGGACGGTAGGTGATACTGTTTCCTATAGTGAAAAGCCGATTGATATGCTGCTCACACGCCATGTGCGTTTCGAATACCTGCCCAATTTCAGAAATGAATACCACTGGGTGCGCACCGGGATGACACCGGTTTATGGCGGTTCAGTGGATGGGACTATTGATTTTGTCCGGCTGACCCTGAGGAATTTGGTCACCGACTCCAGCAGAACCATGACCGATTTTGAGAACACTTACCTCTCAATCCTGCGTAGACCACTGGAATTTGCCCGACAGGACACTGCCCGTCTGGACCTGTTTGTCCTGAATGCCGAAAACACGCAACCGGAATGGGTGCGGTTCAAATGGGATTTCAATCGGATGGGACCGGTACTGCCATCACGGGATATGATGCACTACCTGGGTATCAATGAGAATAACGAGAAGCAGTACGCCAAGATCTTCCGGATCATGGGTCGTGACCGGGTCTTCAAAGCCTATATTGAATCTGTGGATGCTCGCACGCTGTTCGATCCTAGCTACACCAGCTACAATTCACAGATTCTGGGATTCCACTATGTGGGACGCCCACCCCGGAATCCGTAAACACCGGTTTAACCAATTTTCACCGAAGCAGGGCTGAGGTCAAATTGGTTTACGCTGTATCAGTTATCCAACTCATATTCATATAAAACAAACCGCCTCGGAGAACAAACCGGGGCGTTTTGTTTTGTTGAAAGCTCCATTCGAGACTCCAACGTCACCCTGAGCTTGTCTCAGGGTCTCTAATCCATCACAGACAACGAAACAAGATGGTCTCGCACCCCTTAACCAATTTCCGCCCCGGGCAACCGGGGCTAAATTGGTTTACGCGGGTACATGTATTTATCTTACCTCTGCGTCCCTGCGGGAGAAATATCATCAGGGACTAAAGTCCCGATCATGGATGGTTCTACACACTCTGGGCTGCCCCAATGGGATCCCTACGGGAAAGCCTGGGGCTACGGAAGTCCTCGACATGAATGAGGAACATCCCTCTCAGGTATTTTACCACTCTGTGCGGGAAAAAACGATTCTTCACGATTCCATTGCCACGAGCTTTAGCTCGTGGAGATGAATCCCAAGGATAAATCGGGCTTTAGCCCCTCACTCCTCAGTTCTTTTTTCCTTCATTGTGGCCAAATACTGAGCGATTACCCCGTTTGGGAACCGCACACGCTAACCTTTATACCGTAACCGGTAACCGGTTTTT
>MNWS01000121.1:35376-68496 GCA_001872685.1 Fidelibacterota bacterium CG1_02_48_14 | reverse complement strand
GGGTTCAATTTTTCCACGAAATTTCCCACCCAATTGAATTATTAATGATTCGAACTTGCATCTATCGTGATCTCCTGCTTTACCGTTTTCGTGAAATATTTCCTGGATGCGTAGGTCGGAGTGAGTTGCACCTCAAGCTGAACGGTTGACCCGTCGAATCCCCAGGGAATTGGCCATTTATATTTTATCGTATCGAACAGGAATTTTTGATGCTCCATCAAGATCGCCAGAACCTGACCTGATTCATTTTTCACCGAAACCGTAACATACGCCGGTTCGGTAAGCCGAAACGCCCCCATAACGGCATTTTTCAGCGTACTAAAACCCGTCCGCCAATTCAGCGTATCCGTTCCAACCCAGAAATAATGGACACCCGTAGAATCCGAAAACCACCCTTGACCGTAGCGATTATCCAAAGTGATTCCGGTGGGATTGATCATCGGTTCCCCATCCGGAGTAAGCGCCAGACTAACCAAATAATTCAGATCGGGATCGAATTTGTGAATGCAATCGTTGAGCGTATCGGTGACATAAACACAGCCATAATAATCAGTTGTGGCATTGACGAATTTGTAAGTTTTGAACGGGAAACCCTGTTTTACCGCTGAGAGGATTCGACCCTCGAGACTCATGCAAACCAACCGCTCCCCATCCGCGTCAATTATCACCAGGAACGATTCCCGCAAATTGGTCCAGTGGGCGTCACCATCGTGCAGGGTCATGGCCACGGGATTTTGCATGGGGAATTGCCGGGTCGGATAAATTGCGCGTTGGAAAACATGCTGTGCATTGAAAATGGAAATTCGATTGTTCAATCGCTCCAGGATAACATAATCACCTTTGGTCGTCACGGCTACGCTCACGGGTTCACCCAATTGACCATCAGCCCGCCCGGCCTGCCCCCAAACGACATCCTCTACAAATCTGCCACCCTCCAGATGAGCCTCAGAAAGATTGTGGCTCCAGCGCCAGGAGATGTAAATTTTTCCATTTTCGGCGCTGAAAATGTCGGATGCACCTCGTCGCCGCACCGGGAAATTTGGCGCTTGCCAAAACGGCCAGGTGCTGCCCGGCACCCTGCTCCAAACCAAATCAGGCGTATCCGAAATGCCAACCAAACCCCGAATTTCAGCATTCAATTTTTCATTCTGAATGTCCGTGAACGGACCGTTCACCTGTACCAGATCAGCCAAAACAACGGGTTGTAATTGACCGTCGAATTGATTCAGTGCGTCCATCCACATGTGCTGCGTTTGCTCGAAACCGGGTTGTATCCAAGTGGTGGATTGTGCCCGGATCAGACCAGCGAATAGGATCATTAAGATGAAATTTTTCATGCTAAAGCATTCTTGATGCGTTCTGCCTGCGCGTGGGAAATCCCCGGAATCGCCTCGATTTCTTCAACGGTTGCGTTTTTGATACGGGTGACGCTCTGGAAATGTTGGATCAGGGCAAGACGGCGTTTGGGACCGATTCCTTCAATGGTGTCCAATGCTGACATGACCATGCGTTTCCCCCGGCGTTTCCGTTGAAAGGTGATGGCGAAGCGGTGAGCTTCGTCGCGGATTCGTCGCAAGAGAATGACGGAGGGCGAGGTTTTTGGCAGATTGAGTGCGTCAGAATTGCCGGGCAGGAAGACCTCCTCCAACCGTTTCGCCAAACCTAAAATCGGGATATGACTCAGTCCCAATTGATCCAAAACGCCTTTGGCGGCCGACAGTTGGCCCTTACCGCCATCTATCAGAATTAAATCCGGTTCTGATAACGCTTCAGCTTTGACACGGGAGTAGCGTCGGTGGATGACCTCCCGCATACTGGCGAAGTCATCAATGCCTTCCACGGTCTTGATTTGGAATTTTCGGTACTCTTTTTTGGCAGGTTTCGCATCCATGAAACAGACCATACTGGCAACGGTTTCGGTGCCACCCAGATGCGAAATATCAAATCCATCGATCCGCCGAGGCGCGGCAGGTAGTTGCAAGTCGTCCTGGAGAGCCCGCACCATTTTGGGGATGAATTCGACTTTGAGTTTTTGCTGTGCGATTAATTCGGCTAGCATTAGCTCAGCATTGCGTTCTGCCAACTGCTGCAAGTCGCGTTTCTCACCGATCTTCGGCAGATGCAGACTGACTTTGTAACCAGCCTGAACCGCGAGCCATTTTTCAACAATGTCCTGATCCTCAACTTCGCAGGGAACCAAAATTTCCTTGGGGATGTAAATCGTGTCCGTGTACAAATTGGTCATTAACTGGCCTACCAAAGCGCCATTTTCCTGATCATCCGTATTCTTGAAAAAGAAGTGCTCCTTGCCAATGAGTTTGCCACTACGAATCCGGAGCAGCATTCCGGCAGCCAAATTTTCCTGACGCGCCAAGGCTATGACATCACGATCATAAAAATCGCTGGTTTTGAGACGCTGCTTCGCGGCATAGGTTCGAACAGCCGTCAATTGATCCCGGTAACGTGCGGCATCCTCGAAAGCTAATGATTGCGACGATTCCTGCATGTGCTGTTCCAGCCAACTTTCCACCGGGCCGGTATCGCCTTTTAAAAAGGATTCCACCCGATCAATCATTTCCCGGTAGTCCGCTTTTTGTATCAAGCCCTGACACGGGCCATCGCAACGCTTGATATGATAATCGAGACAGAGCTGGATCTTATTTTTGGCGATGGCATCGTCCGTGATGGTGTATTTACAGGAACGGATGGTAAAAATATTCCGGATCACCGCCAGGCTGGCTCGCAAAGATTTGACATTCGTGTATGGTCCATAATAAATGGAACCATCCTTGATGATGTCCCGGGTGACAAATACCTGGGGGAAATCTTCCTTTGTAATCCGAATGTAAGGGAAGCTTCTGTCATCCCGGAGATCCACATTGTACTTCGGGCGATGCTCTTTGATCAGATTCGCTTCCGTGAGCAGGGCATCCACATCACTGCGCGTTACGATAGTTTCCAAATCCCAGATGCGTGCCACCAACATGGCCGTTTTCGGGCGGTCGGGGGTACCGACGAAGTAGCTGCGAACGCGATTCCGCAAGACTTTCGCCTTACCGATGTAAATAATTTTACCTTGTTGATTTTTATAGAAATAGACGCCTGGTGAAACTGGGAGTCGTTTTAATTTTTCCCATACCGGCGCATCATCTGCCGGTAATCCTGGTCTGCGTGTTGTCATAGGTTAGGGTAATACTCAGGAGTCAGTTTGTTGTTCACTTAATTCAATGAGAACGCCACCCGCTGATTTGGGGTGAATAAAAATAATCCGCTTGCCGTGAGCACCTTTTGTCGGCGTTTCACTCGTAAATTGAACACCCGATTGTTTCAGGCGAGCAACCATATCATCCAGCCCTTCAACCAGCATCGCGATATGATGTAAACCGGCTCCGCGTTTCTGAAGAAATTTGACAAGTCCCGCGTCGGCATTCAAAGGTTCCAACAGCTCGACAGACGTGCCACCAACGGGATAAAAATAGGTGTTCACCCCCTCGTTTGGTACTGTCTCGACGCCATCGAATGGAATCCCCATGAGCTTTTCAAACAATTCTTGAAAACCAGACGGATTGTGGGTGGCAATGGCAACATGATCGATCTTTATTATTTTCATGTTAATTTATTTTATTCGGTTCAATTCTAGTCAATTCAATTCTAGTCTATTCTAACCTGTTCTTAACGATTGGAAAGTAATAATCGACTCGATGACCCTCTTTGGTGCGATGATAAATTTCCAGTGTTGGCGCATCCCAGGTCTCTTCGACACTTGCAAACCAGCGTTCAACTGCGGGATAAATTTTATACTGGCCGATGACTGCTGATCCTGAGAACGAGGTTGTGACTGCTGAGTGAGGCGTCACCAATCGGAGCTCCAGATTGGGAGGCGCGGCACTTGAATCTGATAAAATAACCCCGGCAAATGCAAACAGTGAGTCAACCAGAATCAAGCTCGGATTGTCGTAATAAAGCGCACAGACCCCCGTGATTTGGGTTGATGCTTTCTCAATGGGCAGCAGATGCTCGTCAGCATAATCCAGAATTTCCTCATACGGAGCATGCAGCCAGACACCGGCTACGAGAACTTCAGGACATTCCCCCACAACCAGATTGACGCGCTTGAAGGCACCCATTTGCCAGGCCAAGGCGAGAATAAATAGGATGACTATCAGGAGAAATATGGCAAAAGTCTTTATTCTCAAGAAAACCTCAACTGATCGCGGGTGGTTTTTAGATTCAAGGGTGAAATCACCAGAATCCCGATGATGTCACCCATTTGAACCGTTGGGATGATCATTCATAATCCATTCCCACCAAAATCGTACAAATGGTATCCTGAATTTTATTCGCCAAGGAAGTTGGCACCGTATAATGATTCACCATGAGGGTGAAGATGATTGGCTCACCCCCCAGTGTCCACAAGTAGCCACTCAGACTTCGGACGTAAGACACATAGCCCGTTTTCGCATGAACGCGCCCCTCAGCAATCGTTCCCACCATCCGTTTTTCAATGGTTCCGTCCACGCCACTGATGGGCAAGGAGGTGATGAAAATGTCGCGATCCGGATGATTCCACATCATTTGGAGCAGGGATGCCGTTGTATTCGGCGAAACCAGATCCAAGCGTGAGAGACCGGAACCGTCGCGAATCGTCAGATTCCGGGTATCCATACCCAGTGAATCGTACAACGCCATCTGGACTTTAATGCCTGACTTGCTCGAACCATCGTCTCCTAATATTGCTCCCAGAGTTTTCTGCAAGGTTTCGGCGATAAAGTTCTGACTGGGCTTGTTCACCTTGGCAATGATTTCCGATAGCGGTTGGGACGTGTGCGTAAAAATGGGTTGATACCTTTCGTAATCCACCTGAGCCGTCCAGTCGTCTCCATCAATGGGCTCACCTGTCACCTCAATGCCCTGCCGCTCCAGGAATTGTTTCAAGACATAACCGGTGAAAAGTGTTGGATTTTCTACGGTTATTGCATCCCAGCGAGCAGAATCGGCAGCGCTGATTCTACCAGTGAACCAGCCGGAATTCTGACCGCGTTTACGACCATTTTCAAAATCGGTGACCGAGTCAATCGGCGCAGTCAGCAGATCGTTTTGGACCTTCACAAAATCAGTATTTGGATAAGGGTCAATCCTGGCGTTTTCACCAATTTTCCCCGGTGTCAGCCGGTAATCAATATAGTTTTCGTTGAAGGATAGTCCCGAGATTTGAGCGCCATAATAATACGGCTCATCATCCCAACTCCAGCTATACCCCAGTGGAATGTCATCAAAAATATTATCATCGCCCACGATGCTGCCATTAATCTTTGTAATGCCCTGGGCTTTTATGGAATCGGCAAAACGGATAAACAGTGAGTCGTAATTGTTGTCATAAAAGCGCCAGGACCAAGTTGGGTCACCACTGCCCTGGATATAGATATTTCCGGTAAGGACGCCCGTTTCATCAATCGTACCATCGGTCCAGAATGTCGTGCGATAGGTAAAATCCGGACCCAGCAGACATAATGCGGCAGAGGTTGAATAGAGTTTCATGTTGGAAGCCGGCATGAACATTTTTTTGGCATTGCGCTCATAGATCACCTCGCCGGTGTTGGCGCGTATGATTTTCACACCCCAGTGCGCCATTTCGAAAGGCGATTTATTCAGTAGCGTGTCAATCTGAAAAGCCGCTTCAGCGTACTGATCTCGCAAAAAGCCGATTTTTTTGACGGGTGTTGAATTTGGAGACTGCGAGCAAGACAGCATCCCCAGCACGATCATGGAAATGAGGCTCCGGCGTATTGTTCGGTTCATATTCAGGTTCACAATTTTTCCTCTCGCTTGTGAGCTATCATCAGTTTTTTGAATTTGCTCGTCTGTGGCACCGTTTACCGTCTGTGTGTCTGTCTGAGGCCTTGACTCCAGTCATGGATCGAAGACTCACTCCAGCCAAAATTGTCTCCCTGAGCTTTGCCTGTCCGGCTCTCGACGGATCGAAGGGCAATTTTGGTTAGGTGGTAATTACCTCCGTCTCACGCCAATTCCAGGCTCGTTAGACAGGATCAATTTTCCTGCCACATTACCCACACCAATAAAGGGATCATTGGCAATGAGCACATTACCATCCAAATCGAGCCAGCGCATGAATGAACCGATTTGAGCGGCGGCTGAAATGGCCACTGAAGTCTCCACCATGCATCCCATCATCAGATCCAAATGGTGTTTTTGTGCTAAAGCCACCATTTTCAAGGCATTGGTCAGTCCACCACACTTCATCAGTTTAATATTAATGCCATGATAGACACCGGACAATCCTGGTACATCTTCCGGTCGGACTGAATTTTCATCTGCTACGATGGGCAATGGTGACCAGTCATGCAATTTAGCTATATCATCCAACTGCATCGCCGGCATGGGTTGCTCAATAAATTCCACATTCTGACCCGCCAGCCACTCAATCCGTCGCTTGGCTTCATCAACTGTTTTCCAGCCTTCATTGGCATCCACTCGCAAGATTTTGTCGGTATGTTGCCGGATAACACCCATGATCTCTTCATCTTGGGGAGAACCGAGTTTGATTTTGAGAATCGGGTAGGAAATGGCTTCATCCAGCTTGGGTTTGATCATATCCAGATCAGAAATTCCAATTGTATAAGAGGAAATCGGCATCTCGATTTCGGCACCCAAAACCTGATGCAGCGGTTTTCCCAACTGTTTGGCATGCAGATCCCAGAAAGCCATATCAAGTGCGGCCTGGAGGGAAAAACTGTCCGAAAATAGGGCTTCGATTTTTGCCTGACGCAATTCAGCATCCTGAACCGGCAAAGAAATGATTTCGTTGGTCAGATTTTCAAGCAAAGTGGTCACCTGAGTGGTGGAATCATGATACCGCCTACTTGGCGCTGCCTCGCCATATCCGGCCTGTTCACCATCCGTAATTTTAACAATTACAACATCATAAAATGATTCGGCACTGCGAGCGATTTTGAACTCGAACTTGGTGGTGATGCGTTTGACTTCCCAACTGACTGCTAATTTCATCATTTCCCCATTCTACACTGTCGTTTTTATTGAAAGCATCAAACCCGCAAATCCCGCTTTAACGTCAATGCCACCGCATCGGCGACCGCTCCCGTAGGCTGACGCACCATATCCTCCGCTGGTAATTTCAGATTGCGGCGGAGTCCCGCCAGTGCCGGTGCAATTTCGTCCAAAGTCATTCCCTTGGAATACATATTTACTCCCAAGACTCTTGCCGTTTTAAACGGCGATACGAGCGTTTCATGAAGGTCTCTTACGAAGGATAATGATGGCAGCGGATGATTATAATCGTCCACCAACCGGGTCGGCTGATGCGCCAGGACGAAATAGTCCGGCATACAACCATGGATCAATCCCAGTGTTACACCGCTATAGCCCGGATGGGTTACAGCGCCCTGACCTTCCACCAAGATGAGCGGGACCTGCCCGTCAACCTTGTCAATTTCAGCTTCAACCGCGCCATTCACAAAATCAGAGACAACGGCATCAACACCAACGCCTCTTTCTGCGATGGCGATTCCGGTCTGTCCGGTTCCAATAAAAATCGTCTCAATTCCCCGGGCAGCAAGCTGGGTCTGCAATTCCAGCGCGGTGGTCATCTTGCCAATGTTGCTGTCCGAGCCAATGGTGAGCAGGATTTTACTTTTACGCCGCGTCCAATTTCCCTGAGCGACCTTCAGACCGGATGGTGGTTTGCGCAAATCCCAGATTTGTTCTGAATGGCTACTGAATTCCGGGTCTGTTGAGAGAAAATAGTGCAGACCGCTCCAAACCTTCAATCCAGCTTCCAGAGCCCTATTTACTGCCGGTCGCCATGCTTCACTGAATCCACCACCTATGGGGGCGATGCCGATGACCATCACATCAGGCTTGAGCTTCAAACCCGTTTCCACACTGGCCAAAATGGGAATATCACCACCATAGCCCAACACCGTGCCGACGGTTTTGCCGGCTTTGGTGCTATCAATGACTGCCAGCACTTCCTTGGGGCGGTAACGGATCAGACCATTGGCGGTTTTACTGGAAAGGGGACCAAGTCGGTCTTCAGCAAAGAGGATAAAACGGCGGGTTTCGGGCATCCGGATTCAACTCCCATCAGCGATTTTTTGGTTGGCCGGAATCTAAATTTGTAAAGGGTTGGTTTAGTAATGGAATTTTGGATTTGTTTGAAGTTGGCGCTCGTTCTTTTAACTGGTGTAGCAAAGCAATTATCAAATTCACATATGACGCCTCGTTCTCGTTCCCGTTCTCCTGCTCGCTTTATGCTTCCCCCACCCACACTCTCACATCACCGTCCCGGCGTGTCAATCGTTTGGTGTCGGCGTGTTTGAATTATCCAAAATCTCAATCCGAGATAAAATGACCCTAGGCTCTAAATCAAGTTTGGTGAAGGAGAAGGTTTTCTTCCCTAAATCTTTCAAGGATGCTCCGAAATGATAGACGGTTTTTCGGTCAATGATGAGGTAGCGGTCATGAAATTTCTTGACGGTTTTAAGTTCGATCTGCGGGTATTGGACATTGAAGCGATTGACATCCAGTTTCAAGACCGGATTCATGGGATTGGTATAGATGGTGACCGGGAGATGGACTTTCCGCTTGGTGAATTGCACCAAGACTCTATCATCGATATAATTGTCGATGAGAATAATTGATTTTTTCGCAGACCGGATGAGATCAGATACCAACTGGTAAGCATCGAAAAATTGTCCGTCAAAAAAGATCGCTTGCTTAGGTGATACTTTCTTACTTTCGATGGCATCCAGAATTTTTTCAATTTTTCCTTCCGATGCTAATTGCTTTAGTTCCAGCGAATCCAGCCTCTCGAATACACGGGAATTGGACAGCAGGAAGCGACGCATATTCACAAAGGCTTCCATAATTCGGATACTGATTTTCACAGCAGTTTCACTTTTAAGGACAGCCGACAGCATGGCTACACCTTGTTCCGTGAATGCGTTGGGTAAATATCGTCTACCACCATGTTCACTTGAGATCACATTTTGTGACCTCAAGAGTTCATCGTATTCCTTTCTAGTGAGTTGAAACATAAAAGAGCTTGGAAATCGCTTTTTATTTCGTTTTACCTGTTCATTTAACCTTCTCGTTTCTACTTGATATAAATTTGCTAAATCCTGATCTAGCATAACCTGGTTACCCCGAATTGAATAAATCAGATTTTGGATTGCTACAGGCTTTGTCACAGCAGATTTATCTATTGAGTCATTCATGTACGCTTTTTGACATCGCAAATTGCGATCTCAAGTGAAGGAATGTTGTTGAGAACAAAATAATTGCACCAATCATACGGTTACACTTCATTAAAAATCCAATTATTACCAACTATTCAACATCTATCAACGAAACGCGTAAATAATTTCATTCAACTTTGAAAAATCAAAGGAAAAAAGATCAATAGGTTGCGTCAAGCCAGGTTCTTATTCTCGTTCCCGTTCTCCTGCTCGCTTTATGCTTCCCCCACCCACACTCTTACATCTCCCTCCCGTCGCGTTAATCCTTTGGTATCGGTGTAGGTTAAAAGCGGGATAACCACTTTGCGGGTTGAGTTGAGCATGTCCCGGACATCTGCCGGTGTTATGACACTGTTGGATTGAAACCAGGTGCGCAGCATTTGGGTAAAATCGTTCAATTGATTCAGCGGGAGGAAGCGTTCACCTTCCAATTGTACCAACTCACCTTGCTTGATTAGCCATTGCAGCACCGGCTGATCTTCTGGGGAGAGTGTCTTTTTGAGATCGGAAATTGCTGGTGGATTGTAAGGTGAGTCATTAAAAATAGCCAAAATTTTGACTTTGCTAAGCTGCTGGAAATCTGACAATCCACCTGAATTCCCAACCATCCGAAACCGGTCGTGGCTCCGGGTGAGCCAGCCGTTGACCACCCCATTTTCCAGCACAAAGGGGGTAATTTTATCCCGTTCCCCGGTAATTTCACCAACCAGGAGACCTTCACCCAGGGGATTGGATTGCTGGTATTGGCTGAGCTTTTCGGAAATACCTCCTTTGGAGGTTTCGAAATCCGATTTCAAAACAACCTGCTGCTGCCATACAAAATAGCGCGAATCGTCCTTCAGTTCCTTGTCAAGTTCGGCCAGGGTTCGTGTGAGTGACCGGGTGATCGTTGAAAATTTTAGTGGCTTGCGGTGAAAAATCAGTAACCCGTTCAGTTGCTCTGCGAGCATTTCACCGGGCAAATTCTTCAATGCAGAAATCCGATTGTCGTTTCGTTTCATTCGCTTTGCCACCGGCCAGAAGAGTTGCCCACCACCCAGGGTGTGCTCAGGAGAGAAAAAACGCAGAACGATCTTGTCACCAAATCCGGCGGCAACCGGTTCTTCCATGAAAAATTGCGCCAACATCGTTTGTCCCGGTTCGCAAAGCTTGTCCTCCAGTAAATTCACGCGGCAGATAAATTTTCCGGTCCCCAGGTGTAAATGGAGCCTTTGATTGGCTTTAACGGGTTTTTCCCAATGAGGCAAAACCGTGATTTTCCCCAGCCAGGTCTGACCGGTTTGAAACAGTTCTGGTGTTGCCAGAAAAGCGCCACGCCCTAAATCGTCCAGACTGGCATTGGCCAGATTCAACGCGGCACGGTCACCGAACCGAACCCGCTTTACATCCTGTTTGTGTGTCTGCAATCCCCGGACGGTATAAATTTCCCCAGCCGGAAAGAGTTGAACTTTTTGTCCGACGTGTAATTCGTGAGACAAAACGGTGCCGGTGACAACGGTCCCAAAGCCCTTCACACTGAATACCCGATCTATGGGCAATCGGAATACCGCGCCTCCCATTCGTTGCGGCAGTCTCGTGAGCATGTTATCCAGCGTTTGTCGTAATTCATCAATCCCCAGATTTTTCACCGCTGAAACGCGGCAGATTGGCGCGTCCGGATAGCCATTTTCTCTCATAAACCGAACCACGTCATCTTCCACCAGATCCAGCCAATCCATATCCACCAGATCACACTTATTCAGGGCGACCAGTATGGTCTGGATCCCCAGCAATTTGAGAATATCCAGGTGTTCCCGGGTTTGGGGCATAATGCCATCATCGGCAGCAATGACCAACATGGCCATATCAATGGTAGACACACCTGTAACCATGTTTTTGATGAATTTTTCGTGCCCAGGGACATCTATGAAAGCCACATCCTCCCGGTAAAACGCAATCCCGAGATCAATGGTCACACCACGTTGTTTCTCTTCGGGGAGTCTGTCCGTATCCTCGCCGGTCAATGCAATCACCAGTGCGGTTTTCCCGTGGTCAATGTGTCCGGCTAATCCAACGACGCGTTGCATCATTTTCCAATTTATGGTTGTTTGACTTATCCTGGGAGAATAAGTCTGATTTGTGAATTAGTTCAGATCACGCAAAATACGCATGAGCAAATCGTCCTGATGCGTTCGGACGGTTCGCAAATCCAGGAACACGCGATCCTCATTGATGTAGCCCAAAACCGGAATGCTGGCCTGGCGTAATGCCGCCGCCAACGATTTGGTGCTTTTCCGATTGTGCTTCAATTTTAACGCGACTGATTGAAATGAATCTGTAGGCGCTGCACCCGAGCCAACCTGTCCCGGTGTTTCGCAAATCTCAATTTTCAGCTCATTCGGATTAATGGCTTGAACGATGGCATGCGCACGGCGATGCAGCGTTTCCAGGGAAATTGAAATGTCCCTGTAAAATGGCGTCTCCGTGGCTGGGTCGTGGTAATTTTTCAGTGCTTCAAGTGTGAGAATAATTTGGGTCTTATCGCTTCGCAATGCCCTGAGCAGATGATTTTTTTCAATTCGATTTATCCAGGTATTTTTACCAGCGATTACTCCACCTTGGGGACCGCCTAAAAGTTTATCCACACTGAACGTCACCACATCGACACCTGTTTTCACCACTTCCGAAACCAACGGTTCGCGGCGCAGACCGTATTCGCCAATATCCACCAATGCACCGCTGCCCAGATCGGCCATTACCGGCAGGTTAAATTCCTTTCCCAGTTCCACCAGTTCAGCCAAACCAACCTCTTTGGTGAATCCCTCAATGCGATAATTCGATGTGTGAACCCAGAGTAACAAACCTGTTTTGGACGAAATGGCTGACCTGAAATCATTGAGATGGGTGCGATTTGTGGTGCCGACCTCCACCAGTTTCGCACCCGCTTTTTTGAGAATTTCCGGGATACGGAACGAACCGCCAATCTCTACCAGTTGTCCCCGGGAAATGACGACCTGTTTCCGATTCGCCAATGTGTTCAGGGCGAGTAAAACTGCCGCGGCATTATTGTTGACCAAAATGCCATTTTCAGCATTTGTGAGCGCTTGTAACCATGGCCGGAGATGATCATTGCGATTCCCTCGCTGCCCCGTCGCCAAATCCAATTCCAGATTGACATAGGCATCTGATAGCATTTCCACCAGTCTTTTAACCATTCCCGCACTGTATGCCGCTCTACCCAACCCCGTATGGAGGATCACTCCGGTGGCATTAATGACCGGGCGGATTGGGTTGAGGATTTGGTCAAGATTAAGTAAATACTCACTTTCGACCTGTGACCGCGTCAGGGTTGAATCCGGCTTAAGCTGAAGCCGTAAATTTTCCAGGAATTGGCGAGCCACGTGCGTTTTTAATGCCAGCGGTGCATGGACATCTTCCGCCAGTTTCAGAAGATGATCCACGGCAGGTAATTGGGCATAATTGATTGGGTTGTTTTTGGAGCTCATGATAGACTCATTTCAACGATATGAAGCATGCATTCCGATTTAATCCAGGAGTAGCTTTACCGCAAAGATAATCACCGCAATCGAAATCGTTTTTTTAATAAAAGCATGGCCTTTTTTCACAGATACCTGGGCTCCCAGTAAACCGCCCATGATATTGCCAACGCCCAATAAAAGTCCGGCAACCCAGTTCACCTGGTTATTGAAGGCAAAGATTATAAGAGACACGGCAGTAAACAAGGTTATGATCGTGAGTTTTACGGCATTTCCGTGAACGAGGTTTAAGCCTTGCCAGAGGATCACGGCGATAATCAGAAATCCAATTCCGGCCTGAATGTAACCACCATAAATGCCAATGAGAAAGTAGACGGGGCCAGCGACTCTCCACCCTCCGGTGTATTCATCGGGAGTGATGGTGTCGGATTTTTCACGATTGGTCATCACGAGGGTAAAAATCGTCATAACCAACATGATGATGGCCAGTGATGTTTTAAACTGTGTGTTACTGACCTGGGTTGCCAACCAGGTCCCGAGGATTGCACCCGGGAGGGTAAATGAGCCGGCGATGAAGGAAAAATGACCGGGATGGTAATTGAGTTGCTTAAATCTGCCCACGGCGATGACATTCTGCATTAAAATGGCTAATCGGTTGGTGCCATTGGCGATGTTGGGTGGGAGTCCCAGGAAAATGAGGAGTGGCAATGTGAGGAATGAGCCACCCCCGGCCAAGATATTGAAAAATCCGGCTGCAATCCCCACCCCCAACATGAGGACTAACTCATACCAGTTGTGAATCATTTAGATTTCATGACTCCGAAAGATGAAAAAAAAGCCACGCAAACGTGGCTTTTTCAATTTTGTAACCGTAGTTGTCAATCCAAGACGGACTAACGCAACTCTTTGATACGCGCTTTCCGGCCACGCAGTTTGCGCAGATAGTAGAGTTTCGCCCGTCGGACGCGTCCTTTGCGAACGACTGTGATTGCCGCCAGATTTGGACTATGGAGCGGAAAAATTCGTTCTACTCCGATATTGTTGGAAATTTTCCTGACGGTGAAGGAGGCATTCACACCTCTACCGGAACGGGCAATTACATTGCCTTCGTACCGTTGAACGCGTTCTTTATTTCCTTCAATGACTTTCACATCAACAGCCACCGTATCTCCTGCCCGAAAATCCGGAATATCTGTGCGTAACTGGTCTGCTACGGTGTTATTGGCCTTGTTCATTTTCCCTATCCTCCAAACGTCTCATGTATTGTTTGTATAAATCTTTGCGGCGCTGCCTGGTTCGTTCCAGGCGTTGTTCCAAACGCCATTTTTCAATCTCTGCATGGTTCCCGGACAGTAAAATTTCCGGCACCTGCATGCCCCGGTACTCCGCGGGCCGTGTATACAACGGTGCGTCCAATAATCCAAACGGAAAAGTGTCAGAAATTACGGAATCACCATCACTGGTTGCGTCGGGTAACAATCGAACAATGGCGTCAATCATCACGAATGCAGCCAATTCGCCCCCGGAAAGCACATAGTCGCCAATGCTAAATTCCTCATCTACCAGGGCTTCACGAACCCGTTCGTCAATGCCTTTGTACCGACCACACAAAAAAACCAGATGATTTTGTTGCGAAAGTCGTTCTGCATCGTCCTGTTGGAATGGTTTGCCCTGGGGAGTCAGGAATATGACATGACGCGGCTCATTAGAATTCATCGCCTCCAAGGCATCGAAAGTCCGAAAGATGGGGTCTGGTTTGATCACCATTCCCGGTCCGCCGCCATATGGATCATCATCGATGTGCTTAAAGCGATCATCAGCGAAATCTCGCAGGTTCCAGACTTTGAGTTTAGCCAAACCCAATTTGAAAGCCCGACCAACGATCCCCATTTCAGCGAAAGTTTCCACGATTCCGGGAAAGGTAGAAATGACATCGATTTTCAATGACATCAGCGAATCTCCGAAGGCGTCACAATGATACGACGACCCTCAATATCCACCTCTTCAATCCATTCATCAACAAACGGAAACATGGATTCAATGCCATCTGCACTCAGAACGACGAGTGTGTCTTGTTCGTTACCCAGCAGAATTTCAGTGACCTTGCCAAAAATCGTACCTTCGGAATCTGCGACCTCGCAACCTTCCAAATCTTCGATGTAAAACTCAAGTTCTTCCAGCGGAGGGAGGTCGGCTTCATCGGCGTACAGGTCCTGGCCACGCAGTAGCTCAACCGCTTCACGAGAGTCAACCCCTCCCAGAGTCAGGATTGCATCAGAATTTGTGCCTTGAACGAGTGACAATTCGTATGATTGCCAACCCGAGTCTGTTTTGAGAAAAAGCGTTTTTAATTCTTTTACGTCCGCCAGTTCAAGCCCATGAAGGGTGACTTTCAGACTGCCTTTAACACCATGTGGCTTCCGAACGGTTGCAATGATAGTACGCTCAAGTTCGGTCATGGGTTATTGAGATGGAATTACTCCAATATCTCCAGAATTGATCGAGTAGCGCCTGCTTTTGCTGAGACAGCCGCCAGTAGTGTCCTGAAGGCTTTTGCCGTACGGCCTGACCGGCCGATGACTTTACCAACATCTTCTTTGGCTACGTGTAACTCAAAAATGGTTACGCGTTCGCTATCAACCTGATTGACCGTCACTTCTTCTGGTCGATCTACCAGACTTTTGGCTACGAACTCTACAAAATCCTTCATGAGTAATCCCTTTCCAATATGCTACCTGGTATTTACCAGGAGGCCAGATCAAGGCGATGATTATTCTGCCTTTGATTCGGTTTCTGCAGCTTGTTCAGGCTCTACAGCAAGGGTTTCCGGAGCGACTTCGGCTTCAACAGCCAGCGCTTCTGCTACTGGTGCAGCCTCGGTTTCCAATGTCTTGGCAACTTCAGCTTTCTGACTTTTCGTATTCCCAGTATTCTTATCACGTTCCTGGTGAGCCATTTCCCACTTTTGCAGTTCTTTAGAAACAGTAGCCTCATCGGCATTCCGTTTACGCAGCTCATATTTCAGAGTCAAACCCTGATGCCGCATTAAATTTTTAACTGTATCGGACATCGCGGCGCCATCATCCAACCACTTGAACAGACGACTTTCATCCACACTGACTTCCATTGTAGCAGGCAGCGGGTTGTACCGACCAATGACTTCGATATAGCGACCATCACGGGGCGCTCTTGAATCGGCAACTACAATGCGATACATGGGAAGTTTTTTTCTCCCACCACGCATCAGACGAATTCTTACAGCCAAACAAAACCTCCATCCATAAGATTACATTCCTAACGGCAAGTTTTTCAACAGTTGCCGTTTATTCATTTTCCCAAAGCGTTTCATCATTTTTTGCATCATTTGAAACTGCTTCATTAATTGATTCACATCCGTCACTGCTGTTCCGGAGCCCCTGGCGATGCGTTTCCGCCGACTACCATTCAAAACCTGCGGGCGACGGCGCTCAATCGGGGTCATTGAGTTAATAATTGCCTCAATACGAGTCAACCTTTTTTCGTCCAAGTTTACATCTTTAAGTCGATTCATTCCAGGGATTAATCCGACCAGGCCGGATAGACCTCCCATGGATCGCATTTGCTTCAACTGCGTCTTGAAATCGTCAAGATCAAAATCACTTTTCCGGAGTTTTTTCTCAAGTTTTTCAGCTTCGTCGGTATCGAACACCTCCTGTGCCCGTTCCACCAGTGAAACAACATCGCCCATCCCAAGAATTCGACTTGCCAGTCGCTCCGGATGGAAAACCTCCAGCGCAGTGACCTGTTCGCCCACACCGATATATTTAATCGGTTTGCCGGTGACGGAGCGAATCGAAAGCGCAGCGCCACCTCTCGTATCACCATCGAGTTTGGTCAGGACCACGCCGTCAAACTGAACTGCTTCCTGGAAAGCTTTGGCGGCATTTACGGCATCCTGGCCGGTCATCCCGTCCGCGACAAACAGAATTTCGCGAGGATCGAGCGCTTTTTTGACCGCCCTGATCTCCTCCATCATCTGCGTATCTATGTGTAGCCGTCCGGCTGTGTCGACGATGACGACATCCGCAGGGTAACGAACCGATTCACGAATCGCGCGCTGGGCAATCCCAACCACGTCCTTGCTATTCTCTTCCGCGTAGACCGGAATTTTGATCTGCTTGCCAAGAACCTGTAATTGCTCCACAGCCGCCGGACGATAAACGTCACAAGCAACCAAAAGTGGATGACGTCCTTCTTTGGCAAGCTGACGCCCGAGTTTGGCCACAAATGTCGTCTTGCCGCTCCCCTGAAGACCGACCACCATGATGATGGCAGGCGATCCAGACAGGTTGAGAGGTTTGGCATCCCCACCTAAAAGTTGTGTTAGCTCATCCTGAATAATTTTGACGATTTGCTGGCCGGGGGTAATGGATCGCAGGACGGTATCGCCCAAGGCGCGTTCCTTGACAGCGGCAATAAAATCCCGGGCTACCTGATAATTTACATCGGCTTCGAGCAGTGCCCGGCGAACCTCGCGCAAAGCATCAGATATGTTTGCTTCAGTCAGTCGGCCGTGTCCCCTCAATTTCTTGAGGACACCTTCCAAATTCTGACTTAATTGCTCTAACATATCCGTTCCATTTTTAGCCGCGAAATGTATACGGGGATGCATGGTAGCGCAAGGAATTTAACCTTTGCAAAACCGTGCAAAATCACACCTATAGCATCGAATTTCTTCCCCTCAGAAATGCCTGCAGATCACCTAAAAATAAAAGCGGGTATCGGATGATTTTTTTACTGGTTTGCATGGCAAGGAAGGCGTGTAGATCGTTGTCCATGGCATATAGTTTGCACCGGTACAGCAGCTCATGCGGAGCAGGTTTTACACGGGCAGTATGATTTTTCACACTGGTTTTATTAAAGCCACACTAACTCTTGAAGAAGCTGAAACTGACTCTATATTTTGGCCGCAAAATGGATAAATGGAGTGGATGTGAGTATGGGACAATTCAAAGTTAAACGAGGTTACAATTTACCCCTGGAAGGTTCGCCGGAGGGCAAGCTTGTGGTCGTTCCTCAGCCGAAACAAGTGGCTGTGCAAGCAACCGATTTTCGCAATCTGCGACCTCAGATGAAAGTAGAGCCCGGTGACCATGTCAAAATCGGGTCGGTTCTCTTTACCGACAAAAAGCAACCCGATGTCAAATTTCTCGCACCGGCTGCGGGGAAGGTCAATGATGTCGTACGTGGTGACCGCCGACGCATTTTACGCGTCGTGATTGATGTGGAGACGAGCAATGAGAGCGTTGAGTTTCCGAGGTATACCGATACACAGATCAAGACACTTGAGCGGGCGCAGGTGATTAATGCGTTGGTGGAAGGCGGTATGTGGCCAGCACTTCGGCAGCGTCCCTTTTCGAACATCGCCGATCTGGATAAATCACCAAAGGCTATTTTCATTTCCGGCTTGGATACCGCACCATTGGCCGCTGATCCAAATTTTTACATGAAAGAACTCAAAGCCGACTTCCAGACGGGTGTCCTGGCATTGCAGCGATTGACCGGCGGGAAGGTTCACCTGACTACCGCCCCGGACAATAATGACAGTTTTAAAGAAATTACAGGCGTTGAGCATCACACCATCACCGGACCCCATCCGGCTGGAAATATCAGCGTGCAGGTTTATTACATAGACCGGTTGCATTCGGGTGAGGTGATTTGGTACATATCACCATTTGATACAGCAAGAATCGGCCAACTGTTAAAGAACGGCCGTTATCCAAATGAGACCATCGTTGCTATAACTGGCGCGCCTATTGAAAAGCGACACTACATCAAAACTTTGGCTGGTGCTCCGATGGCCAGCTTCCTTCCCCAGAATCTCAGCGACAACGTTCATCGTATACTTTCCGGGACCATTTTGTCAGGGACCCATGCCTCGCTTGAAGGATTTATTGGGTTTTACGACCATACAGTGACAGCCATTCCTGAGGTGCTGAAAAAACGATTCCTGGGTTGGATGGATCCCGGTTTCAACCTGCCGAGCTATGGAAGCACCTTTTTATCATCGCTGTTCAAAAACAAAAAGTTTGTGCAAAACACCGATTTGAATGGTGATGAACGCGCCTTCGTTGCCACAGGTAACTATGAAAAAGTAATGCCAATGGACATTCTCCCGGTAAATCTTGCCAAAGCTGTTTTGATTGAAGATGTGGAACTCATGGAGCAACTCGGCATTCTGGAGGTTGCTCCGGAAGACTTCGCACTGTGTACCTACGTCTGTCCTTCAAAGATTGAATTTGGCGAGATCATCGAACACGGTTTAACGCTGATTGAGAAGGAAGGTTAACCGATGAGTTTGGATCAAATTTTTACGAAGCTGGAAGAAAGTCTATCCAAAAGCCCCTTCAAGCTTATTGAGCCACTGGTTGAAGCGACCCATACATTTCTCCTGACACCAGGGAAAGCGACCCGGCGCGGTCCGCATGTGCGTGATAATATTGACCTAAAACGCTATATGTTTATGGTCATCGTAGCGCTCCTACCCGTTATCATTATGGGTATGTACAATATCGGACGCCAAACTGGAATCTCTGATTTTTGGTTGGCGATCTGGAAGGGCGCACTGGTGATGATGCCCGTCGTGATTGTTTCCTATGCAGTGGGCGCGTTTTGGGAATCGATTTTCGCAAAAATTCGCGGACATGTGATCAATGAGGGATTGCTGGTGACCGGAATTTTGTTTCCACTGACGCTACCCCCGACAATTCCACTCTGGCAGGTCGCCATTGGTATTTCATTTGGAATCGTAATTGGCAAGGAAGTTTTCGGCGGAACAGGAATGAACCTTCTTAATCCGGCCCTCACCGCGCGAGCATTCCTGTTTTTCACCTATCCAGGCAACATGTCCGGCGATAGTGTTTGGGCTGCGGTTGACGGATTTTCCACCGCGACACCGCTGGCAACTGCTGCTGCAGCAACCGGTAATGCTGTTGATGCCTTACACGCCAGTCCTTTGCATTATACATTGAATAACATGTTTACAGGGTTCATCCCGGGCAGTATGGGTGAAACATCCACGCTGGCAATTCTGATTGGTGCGGCCATTCTCATCATTCTGGGTATCGGGAGTTGGAGAATTATGCTGGCAACTGCTTTGGGTGGTTTTGGCATGGCAAGTCTGGTTCATTGGTTGGCCGGACCCACAGCCACCGGCATGCTTTCATTACCACCGGTTTACCAATTGGTCATGGGTGGATTCATGTTTGGAACCGTCTTTATGACCACCGATCCGGTTTCTGCGGCTGGTACCAACACCGGAAAATGGATTTATGGCATTCTGATCGGCGTCATGGCGATTCTGATCCGGACCTTTAATCCTGCTTACCCGGAAGGTATGATGTTGGCCATCCTCTTTGGCAATGTCTTCTCGCCACTCATCGACCATTTCGTCGTACAAGCCAACATTAAGAGGAGACTACGCCGTGTATAGTAATGGATATATTCTGCGATTCGCTGCCACCGTAACCATCATTTGCAGCATTTTGTTAGCTTCTGCAGCAACACTTTTAAAACCGGCGCAGGAAGAGAATATTCAGACAGATATTAAAAAAAATATCCTGAGAGCCGTCCAACTAATTGAACCGGATCAAAAATACGCCAAGAAGGACATCCTGGATATGTTCGCCAAGCGGATGTCCAGCGTCGTGGTTGATCCTGCAGGAACAGTCATACCCAATCTCACTGCAGATGAAGTCAATGCTGATGAAACAGACCGGTTACCCATCTATTTGCTGAAGGATGCAAACGGCGCTGTAACCGCTTACTGCTTCCCCATCTCCGGTAAAGGTTTATGGTCAACCGTTAAAGGTTATCTGGCTCTTGACTCCGACCTGAATACGGTGCGTGGAATCACCTTCTACTCCCACGGTGAAACACCGGGATTGGGTGGCGAAATCTCCAAGGATTGGTTCATTGAAAATTTCGTGGGTAAAAAAATCCTGGATACAAACGGTTCCCTCGTGGGTATCACCATCGAAAAAGGTAAGTTGAGAGCAGATACAAAGGGAAAAGAGCACAAGGTTGACGGTATTAGTGGCGCTACACTCACCGGGAAAGGAATTAACGAATTCCTCATGGGTGATCTGGAACGCTTCAATCCGTACTTCACCATTCTTCGAAATAAAGTTCATAACGAGGTCATCTCATGAACATACTCAGTGCAAAAAATATAAAGTTCGTCAAAGATCCATTGATGGACAACAACCCGATCTCCATTCAGGTTCTGGGAATCTGTTCCGCTTTGGCGGTAACGGTCCAGATGCGAACTGCTCTGGTCATGTCGTTGGCGGTGATGCTGGTGACGGCATTCTCAAGTCTCGCCATCTCGCTGATCCGTAACAAAATCCCATCCCAGATTCGAATTATTGTTGAGTTGGCCATTATCGCCTCTCTGGTGATTTTAGTGGACCAAATTCTGAAAGCCTACTTGTTCGACATCAGTAAGCAGCTCAGCGTCTTTGTCGGACTGATCATCACCAACTGTATCGTCCTTGGTCGGGCAGAAGCATTCGCTTTGCAGCAAAAGCCCTGGCCGTCATTTTTGGATGGTATTGGCAATGGTTTGGGCTACAGCATGTTTTTGATGACAGTCTCCTTCGGACGGGAATTATTAGGCAGTGGAACCCTGATGGGCTTCCGCATAATCCCGGACAGTTTTTACGCTGCCGGCTATCAAAACATGGGCTTAATGGTTCTGGCACCCGGTGCTTTTATCCTGTTGGGTCTACTCATCTGGGTGCAACGCAGTGTCACCGGCACGGTTAGCGAATAGGCGGAGGTAGATCATTATGGAACATCTGATCAGTTTATTTGTGAAGGCCGTCTTCGTCGAAAATATCCTGCTGGCATTTTTCCTCGGGATGTGTTCGTTTTTGGCGGTGTCCAAGCGTGTTGAAACGGCCATCGGACTAGGTTTCGCAGTTGTTTTTGTTCAGACCATCACCGTTCCAACGAACTGGGCGATTCACCACTTTCTTCTGGCACCCGGAGCGCTTGAATGGGCTGGCCTGCCTGGTGTGGATTTGAGTTTCCTGGGCTTCATTTCATACATCGCTGTCATCGCTGCCATGGTTCAATTGGTTGAGATGATTCTGGATAAATACAGCCCGTCACTCTACGCCGCCCTGGGAATTTTTCTGCCATTGATCGCAGTTAATTGCGCCATCCTCGGTGGATCACTCTTTATGGTGGAACGCGAGTACAACTTCAGCGAATCCCTTGTTTACGGACTGGGATCAGGGACGGGTTGGGCGTTGGCAATTATTGCCATGTCCGCGATTCGTGAAAAACTGCGCTACTCCAATATTCCCTTGGGTCTGCGCGGTTTGGGTATCACCATGTTAATCACCGGACTCATGGCGATTGCTTTCATGAGTTTTTCCGGTATCAATCTGTAGTAAAGGGGACGACGCGTGAATAGTACCTTTGGGTTGATTGTCCTCAGCACAGTCGTATTTACCGGAACGATTCAGATACTGGTCGTGTTGCTGAATTATGCCGGGTCCAACCTTGTCAACCGAGGGAAAGTTAAAATCCTCATTAATGACGATGCTGAAAAATCGCCGGAAGTTGAAGCCGGAAGCACCCTGTTGAACACGCTGGCTGCCGAGAAAATCTTTTTACCGTCGGCTTGCGGTGGTGGTGGCACATGCGGTATGTGTAAATGTCAAATTCTGGAGGGTGGCGGCGAAGTCCTGCCCACCGAAAAAACACAACTTTCCCGTGCGGAGATGAAAGATCATGTCCGATTGTCCTGTCAGGTTAAAGTCAAGAATGACCTGAAAATTCATGTTCCGGAAGAAATTTTCAGCATTCAAAAATGGGAATGTGAAGTCGTCAGTAACCAGAATGTGGCGACATTCATCAAGGAATTGATCCTAAGACTACCAGCCGGTGAAAATTTGAATTTCAAAGCTGGTGGGTATATCCAGATTGACATCCCACCCTATGAACTCACTTATGCTGACTTTGATGTGGAAACCGAGTATCGTGGTGACTGGGACAAGTACAACATGTGGCGCTTCAAATCGAAGCTGGATGAGGAGATATTCCGTGCCTACTCCATGGCCAATCATCCGGCTGAAGGCAACATCGTTATGCTGAATGTCAGAATTGCCAGTCCCCCGCCGGGAATGGATGTACCACCCGGAAAAGCATCTTCATTTATTTTCAACCTGAAACCCGGTGATAAGGTGATGGTGAGTGGACCGTACGGTGAGTTTTTCGCAAAAAACACCGAACGTGAAATGCTTTATATCGGTGGTGGAGCTGGTATGGCGCCCATGCGCAGCCACATTTTCGATCTGTTCTATTCAAAAAATACACAACGACAGGTTTCATTCTGGTACGGCGCGCGGTCTGTTCGCGAAATGTTTTATGATGATGAGTTTAAAAAGTTAGCTGCTGATCATCCCAACTTTTCCTACAACGTGGCGCTCTCGGATCCACTTCCAGAGGATAATTGGACAGGTCCGGTGGGCTTTATTCATCAGGTGGTTCTGGAGAATTATCTGAAAAATCACCCAGCACCGGAGGATATCGAGTATTACATGTGTGGACCACCGCCCATGATTGCGGCTGTCAATCGCATGCTTTACAATTTGGGGGTAGATAAAGAGACGATTTACTACGATGAATTTTAATGTAAGTTGTTCAAATATAATGTTTTCCATTCAACAGACCCGCGTCATACCGGGTCTGTTGATTTTTATCGTGGGTGTCCTTGCGGGTTGCTCAGAACAGACGGGAATTTCTTATCCTGAATCCTCCATTTCCGGTTCAACCATGGGCACGACCTACCATATCAAAATGGTGGACACGCTCATTTCTGAAAGTCAGATACGAGCTACGCAGCTTCGAGTAGACAGTTTGCTCCTGGCGATCAATCAATCCATGTCTACCTATATTCCCACTAGTGAAATTTCGCGTTTTAATCAGTCCACCGAAATAAACAGCCCGATGAAAATTTCACCCCAATTCGCGGTCGTATTAAAGTCGAGCTTGGATATTGGGCATCTCTCCGGGGGCGCGTTTGATATTACCGTGATGCCGTTGGTAAATTTCTACGGTTTTGGTTTCAAAAAAGCAGCCGCACATCTCCCCACCACCCATGAATTGGATTCCTTGAAACGATTCGTTGGGATGCAGCATCTCATGTTCACGGACTCCACCATCAGCAAAGATACACCTGAATTAAGTCTTGATCTGAGCGCAATTGCCAAGGGTTTTGGTGTTGACGCTGTGAGTGATTTTTTAGCGGCGTCCGGGTTTGAAAACACGATGGTTGAGATTGGTGGTGAGGTAGTTTGCTGTGGTTATAATAAAAATGGAAAGTCATGGCAAATCGGAATTGATCGCCCCTATTTCGGTGAAAAACCCGGTGAAGTATTGCAGCACGTAGTCGCTTTAAGTAACTATGCCATTGCGACATCCGGCGATTATCGTAATTATCGGGATGTGGATGGTACGCGAATTTCTCACACCATCGATCCTCGTACGGGCAAACCCATTAGTCATCAATTAGCGAGCGTTTCCATCCTTGCCAAAAACTGCATGCTGGCAGATGGTACCGCCACTGCAGTCATGGTGATGGGCGACGTTGAGGGATTAAAATGGTTGGAAGCGACGCCGGAAATAGAAGGACTTCTCATCGTTCGATTGTCAGATGGCAGTTTCCGGGAGTTTTTGACCAGCGGCTTTAATCAATTTTTAGTTCACTAATTTTGCATGAAAAAAGGGGGCTCTACAAACGGAGTCCCCTCGAAAAAAAATAAACAGCCGAAACGGATCTATTTCGTCTTTTTGCCTTTCAGGTGATCCCAATATCTGAGTTTTTCCACTGCAATATTGCGAGGCTTGCCTTTATAGGCCTCCTCAGAAATGATATCCTGACGATTGGGATAGCCCACTTTGGCCAATGTTGTAAAGTGATCCTGTTTTTCCACGGATTCATTGGGGCAAAAATCGCAGGTCACCTTTTCGCCATTTGAATCCAGTTTGGCCGTTGCTGAACATTCCGTGTGGATATTGTTTTTACCCGTTAAAAGGTATGTAATGCCGATCAAGGCCATGGCACTGCCAAAAATTACAATCGTTATCAATAATTCAGTCATGATGGTGCGTTTCCTTCATAGTAACCTGTATATGCGGTGGCCAAAGTAATGTTCACCCTTTAACCTGGAATCCTTGTTCGATGAGGTAAGCCCGCACGCGTTCCCGATGCTCACCCTGAATTTCAATGGTATCCATTTTCGCAGTTCCTCCTGCAGAAACGAGATTTTTCAACTGTCTTCCCAAATCCTTCAGACTCACGACTCCATTCAAATCAAAAATAATGGTCACCGGTTTGCCCTTGCGTTTTTCCATACGCAGCTTGGCTACTTTTGGACCGGCATGACTCGTGTCTGTGTGATCATCGCATAAACATTGGCTGGGTGATCGGCCGCATTTAGGGCAGGCTTGAATCAGTGCCCAGCCTTGTCCTGATGATATTTTTTTCGCGCGTGTCATGCTGGATATGATAACCAAATCGGGTATGGAATGAAAACTTTTCGAGGGGAATTAAAACCGGGTCGAAAAATCGACCCGGTCCCAGATTCGACTTAATACCTTATTTCCTATCTCATTAAGCCAGCCTTGAAGGCATTCATGATAATGGTCTCCAGGGTTGGTTCACCAATCTCCTGCAGTTTGTAATAAACGCGGGTAGAGGGTTTATCAATTTTGATAACCCGACGCAAATCAATGGGTGTACCAATGATTACAGCGTCGCATTCGACTTTGGCGATGGTTGCTTCAAGGTCCTTCATTTGTTCATCACCATAACCCATGGCGGGTAACAATTCACCAATATCTTCATATTTTTCAAAAGTTTCGGTGATCTTACCGACGGTCCATGGCCGTGGATCCACCAGCTCAGCAGCACCGTATTTATCCGCCGCGACCACACCGGCACCATAGGCCATTTCACCGTGTGTCAGGGTTGGACCATCCTCTACCACGAGCACTTTGGCATTGCGAATAATGTCCGGATTATCCACGAAAATCGGTGAGGCGGCATCAACCACAATCGCATCCGGATTAACCAGATCAATATTGTCACGCACTTCCTGAATTCCATCCATGTCGGCGGTGTCAATTTTGTTAATCACCACTACATCGGCCATCATCAGGTTGGTTTCGCCAGGAAAGTATGAAATTTCATGACCGGGTCTGTGGGGATCCACGACGGTGATCATTAAGTCCGGAATGTAAAATGGCATATCATTATTACCCCCATCCCAGACGATAATATCCGCCTCTTTTTCGGCTTCCCGCAGGATAGCTTCGTAATCGACGCCAGCGTAAACAATGGTTCCATTCATGATGTGAGGTTCGTACTCTTCCATCTCTTCAATGGTACAATTATGTTTTTTCAGATCATCCAATGTGGCAAACCGTTGGACTTTTTGTTTGACCAAATCACCGTAGGGCATGGGATGTCGAATGGCAACCACCTTTTTTCCCTGTGCCTTCAGGATGTCACAAACACGACGCGTCGTCTGGCTCTTACCACAACCGGTCCGCACGGCGCAAACGGCAATAACCGGTTTTTCCGATCGCACCATCGTGCTTTTGGCACCCATAATTCTGAAATCCGCACCAGCCTGATTGACCATTGACGCCTTGTGCATGATGGTGTCGTAGGAGACATCGCTGTATGCGAAGACCACATCGTCAATATCAAACTCGTCGATGAGTTCTTCCAAATCCTCCTCCGGATAAATCGGAATGCCGTCCGGGTAAAGCGCACCCGCCAGTTCAGCGGGATATTTTCGATCATCAATATCGGGAATTTGGGTGGCAGTGAAGGCGACGACATTGTAATCAGGATTATCGCGGTAATAGACATTGAAATTGTGAAAATCACGACCCGCAGCGCCCATAATAATCACTTGAATGCGCTCATCACTCATAAAAATTCTCCTTTGTAAGTGTTAGTCCCATTTTCTTTCAAAACCCGGGTGCATCAAGGCACCGGATTATGTTGGTGTTGTGTATTATTGATTTATGATTAGCTCAAGATGTTCGGACGGGGGTGCAAAATATAAGCCAAGTGAGTAGTAACAATTTTAGATATTCATAAACACTTGCACGGGGTGGGCTTAACCGTAGCTGACTTCTGAGCTTAAGGCATCATTTAAAACCGGCCTGATTTGCCCTTCGTCAGAATGTTCAGAAAAATAGTCGATCATCTCATTGATACTGTCATGCATAGCTTGGGCTTCCTGCATTCGGATGAGTTGTTGACGGTAGGCTGAGGCATTCGGAAACCCTTTCAGATACCAGCCCAAATGTTTTTTCATGTAATTGGCACCAGACCGGTCACCCCGACTGCGCATTTCCATTTCTAAATGATACCGACAGAGTTCCACCCGCTCGAGAACGGTTGGCGGGAGTGGTTCAATGCCGGTATCCAAGAATTGGTTGATCTCCTGAAAAATCCAGGGATTCCCCAAACTTCGGCGTCCGATCATGACCGCATCACACCCGGTTTCTGCCATCATGCGCTGAGCATCCTGGGCACAGGTAATGTCACCGTTACCAATGACAGGAATTTTCAATAACGACTTTACTTCGGCAATCATCTCCCATTTTGCGGACCCTTTGTAGAGCATTTTTGTCGTGCGTGGGTGGAGCGTCACGGCCTTGATCCCCGCAGCTTCGAGCAAGAGCGCTGTTTCAGTCGCATTAATACATGAAATATCCCAACCGGCGCGAATTTTTGCAGTCACTGGAATATCAACAGCCGCTACGACTGCCCGGGCGATCTCTTCCATTCGGGGTAAGTCTTTCAGAATTGCCGAACCTGCCCCTTTTTTCGTTATCTTGGGGACAGGGCATCCAAAATTAAGATCAATGAGGTCAGGATTCACAACGCGTTGGATATACTCAGCGCTTTTTGCCAGGACGTCTGCGGTTTCACCGAATATCTGGACGCCGATGGGTCTTTCCTCCGGCTCATATCGCATCATTTGCAGCGTTCGGTCATTTCCACGAATGATCCCATTTGCGCTCACAAATTCAGTATAAACAATGCCTGCGCCCATTCTCCGGCAGAGGAGTCTGAACGCTTGATCCGTCACTCCGGCCATCGGAGCGAGGACAACCTTACTGGTAATAGTGATATTTTGGATCTTCATCATATGGGCAAAATAACTTAAGAAGACCGGGTAACAATAGGATTTAAGGTCAGAATTCCAGTTACATCTCCTTGAAATATTTTCTAAAATAGCCCCGGTTCATGGACAAATATTTTTGATACCTTTGCAGCGTTAGGAGGAATACGATGAAACGCTTCACGTTAATGATTTTGGCACTCACTGCGTTGGTACTTGTGAATTGTACCTATCTACCCATTCCGCTGCCACAGGAGTATAAACTCGCCAGCGAAAAGTATGTAAATTCACAAGTTGAATTAGCAATGTCTGAGCAAACCAGCTCGCTGATTGACTCAATCCGGCAGGAGACCCAGACACTCATCAGTGAATCCATTGATAGTATTTTAGCCGCACAGGGAGAGATCCAATCACTGGTTGAGGAGAATCGCCAACTCCAGACTGAACTACAGGCAGCGATGTCCGATCAGACCGCCACTCTGGACAGTCAGACGAAACGTTTGGCAGAGATCAACAAACTCATTAACGACATTAATTTGGTGCAGGGTGAATTGATTAAGAATATCGAAAATGTTCCTATGGTTACCCTGCTGACGCTTCAGAAAGCACTGGCGACTTACAAACCACAACCATTGCAAATTTCGAGACCCGCTCCCCCAACCGAGAAAATCCCGGCACCGGCACCCACTGCGAAGTTAAGAGCTTCAAGTAAAACGGTCGTACCAACTCCCGAACCAGAGCCTAAAGCGGTTGAGCCCGAGCCAGTTCAGGAGGCCGAAACATTGGATATGGAATCCACAACAACGCCTGATGCTCCGGTAGAAACAACAAATTAAAATATTGCCTAGCAAAATATTGACAGGGTTGGTCTTGCCGTATATATTTGCCCCGCTTTAATAACAGGAGCTGAAGATGGCACAAGTGTGTAAAATATGCGGTAAAGGTCCCCAGACCGGAAACAATGTGAGCCACTCACACAAAAAGAGCCGGAGACGCTGGCTCCCTAATTTGCAACGGGTTCGGGTCATGATAGATGGCACGCCCATGCGAATTCGGGTTTGTACGACTTGCATTAAATCCGACCGTATTGTTAAAGCCGCCTAAGACTTAATCTCTCTGGCCGGCTGAAGTCGTTTCGTTTAACATAAGATTTTTCAAGAAGCCTCCGAGCGAGGCTTCTTGACGTTTAATACCCAGTCCCACCCATTCTTTTGTGTTTACCATTCGGTTGGGAAAATTACATTTCAAAAATGACCCATCACTCTCACACGCATTTCGATTACATCATCATAGGTAGTGGCTTCGGTGGTTCCGTATCAGCGCTAAGACTGGCTCAAAAGGGCTACACCGTGGCCGTTCTAGAAAAAGGTAAACGCTACCGGCCTGAAGATTATGCCAAAACCAACTGGAATTTCCGAAAGTATTTTTGGCTACCGCAATTCCATTTTTATGGTATTCAATGCCTCACCCTTTTACGCCACGCCTTTATCCTGCACGGTGCCGGTGTCGGGGGCGGTAGTCTGGTGTACGCCAATAATTTATTGGTTCCGCCGGACGAAGTATTTTTGAAACACGGCTGGGGATCAGGAAATTGGAAGGAACGGTTGCTCCCCCATTACCGAACCGCCCAAAAGATGTTGGGGGCAACACCCGCGGCAAGAACCGGCGAGGCGGATAGGCTGCTGGCCGAGGTCAGTCTGGACATCCGGGGTGAAGAGACTTTCCATGTTAATGATGTAGGCGTTTATTTCGGAGAATCGGGTAAAACCGTAGCTGACCCATTTTTTAACGGCGATGGTCCAGACCGGACCGGATGTACTTTTTGCGGTGCTTGCATGGTGGGCTGTAGAGATGGCGGGAAAAATACGCTGGATAAGAATTATCTCTTTCTGGCTGAGAAATTAGGCGTGACCGTCATTCCTGAAACTGAAGTTCAGGATGTGCAGCCAAACGGAGATTCCACCTACTCGATATTCACGAAAAAATCAACCGGCTTTCGCCGTGATAAATCCAGATACACTGCCAGGGGCGTTATTTTCTCCGGTGGTGTCATGGGCTCCGTCAAGCTTCTGCTCAAGTGCAAAAATTCAGGATCACTTCCTGATCTGAGTGAACAACTTGGGAATTTTGTCCGAACCAATGCAGAAGCGCTACTCGCCGTTAATTCTCGAGACAAAAACGCTAATCATAGCGGACAGATCGCCATAACCAGCGGCGTTTATCCGGATGCAAATACACACATGGAAATCGTTCGCTATCCCAAACACTCAGATGCCATGGCACTGCTATCGACGATTTTGGTTGGCGGCGGAAAACCGTGGCCCCGGCCATTGCGATTCCTCGGTAATATTGTTCGCCATCCAATTAGATTCCTCCAAACGCTTTGGCCGCTGGATTGGGCTCAGCGCACCCCAATTATCCTGGTGATGCAAACCATCGATAATCATATGCGAATGACATTCAAGCGCCGCTGGTGGCGTCTGGGTGGACGAAGCATGAATTCGACCATGCCGAAAGAAAACCAAATCCCAAGCTATATCCCCATTGCGAATCAGGTGGCTGAAAAATTAGCCGAAAAAATGGATGGCACGCCTCTAAGCGTATTACCTGAAGTACTTTTCGATGTCACCTCTACCGCCCATATACTGGGTGGATGCCGGATGAGCGATACACCGGAAGATGGTGTGGTTGATTTCGCCGGGAAAATTCATGGCTACGATAATTTGTATGTCATTGACGGCTCAATTGTCCCGGTCAATCTTGGGGTCAATCCCAGCTTAACAATCACTGCACTGGCCGAATATGCACTCTCAAAATTCCCTGAGAAATCAGCCAACACCATCAATAATCTTTAAACCATACTCCATATTTACATTATGAATGATCTCATCAACAATGCCATTCAAACCGAAAAAATAAATAAAACTTTCGGTACCATCCGCGCCCTTCAGAATGTTTCACTATCTGTGCGAAAGGGGTCAATTTTTGGGTTTCTGGGTCCGAATGGCGCCGGAAAAAGTACCTTGATCCGCATCCTCACCGGACTGATTCACGCGACATCCGGAAATTTTGCAATCCTTGGAAAACGCTCAAAACATCACTACCAATTACGTCGGGAAATTGGTGCGCTGGTTGACAGGGCAGATTTTTACAAACAACTGTCCGGGTATAACAACCTGAAATTATTGGCGCGGATGAGCGGGCATGATAACGAATCGCACCTGAACGAAATTTTAAGCCAGGTTGGATTGTATGATCGACGTCACGACAAAGTAAAAACCTATAGCCAGGGCATGAAACAACGACTGGGACTTGGACAGGCTTTGATTGGTGACCCGAAATTGCTCATTTTGGATGAACCTACAACCGGCCTTGACCCCATCGGTATGTTAGAAATGAGAGAATTCATTCGCAAAATAGCGGCCGAGCGGGATACCACCATTTTTCTCTCATCACACCTTTTGCACGAAGTCGAAGAAATGTGTACCGATATTGCTCTGATTTTTAATGGTGAGCTCGCCGCCCAGGGCGCTATCCGCGATTTATTTCAACATTTGGGCGAAATCACGATGGATCTTGATGTGGAACCCTCGGGGGTAGCGGAGACATTTCTGGCTAACAACGATCTGGTGCTTGCATGCGAGAAAATGACAACTACGCTTAAAATAAAAATCGCCTATGAAAATGTCCCGGAACTCCTGCGGCAACTGGCAGCACAGCCGGTCAATATTTTCAGTGCGTCTCAAAAAAACCAACTGGAGGCCTTTTTCATGGCACAGGCCGAGCGGAAATGATGATGTTGTCACTCATACGAAACGAAGTTTTCAAGATTTTTAGTTATTACCGGACCTATTTGAGTTACCTGTTTATCGTCCTGTTGGTGCCTTTGATTTTTTGGGGATTCAGCATTGGCGGCAGCACCGTTGAGCGCCAGTTGACACATGCGATGGGTGACCAGTTCCTTATGGTGGGAAAATTGGTGAATGCCTACACGGTGAGCTATTTTGTCATGAACTTTCTTTGGGTTCACATCCCTTTTCTCATTGCCCTGGTTGGCGGAGATGTCCTGGCAGGTGAAGAGGCAGCCGGTACGTATCGGGTTTATCTGACGCGCCCTGTATCCCGATTAAAAATATTCAATGCCAAAGCAATCGCGACCCTCATTTACACGCTTACGGTCATTCTATGCCTGGCTTTCATGAGTCTGGGCGTCGGAGCTGTGTGGATGGGTCTTGGCGATCTGATCGTTTTTCAGGATGGCATTTTAGTGCTGCCAGCCAGTACCGCATTCGTCCGGTTTTCGCTGGCCTATGGTCTATCCTTTTTAAACATGGCGGTTGTCGCCAGTTTGGCGATATTTTTTTCGTCCATGGTTAAAAACGCCATCGGTCCGGTGATCGGTACAATGGCGATCATCATTGTCTTTTTAGCTGTCAGCACTTTGCCACTGGATTTTTTCGTCTCCATCCGACCCTATTTTTTCACGACCTATTTCGATTCATGGGCCAAAGCATTTTTTGATCCCATTCCCTGGGACATCCTGTGGCAAGCCACCTGGGTTGCATTGCTTCACATTGGTCTGTTATTAGGAGGCTCCTATTTCATTTTCAGGCGAAAGGATATTTTGTCATGATGAAGCGGATCTCACTTTTACTGTTTGCCAGCCTTCTGTGGTGTCAGCCGCTCAAGCAACCTGTGGAAATCATTGATCTGGTTCGGGATAACCTGAGGAAACTTGAGGATTATCAGGTTGATCTGAAAATTAAAATCGCGGTTCCCGGCTTTAGGATGCCCGGAAAATCGGTGCATTATGCGTTCAAAGCTCCTGACAAAGTCAAGTTGGAAACTTTCGGATTTGCTATGGTCCCCCGCCAAGGCATACTGCCTTTTTATTCTGAATTGATGGGCGATTCACTGCATATCAAAGCCGAAACTTTGGAAAAGACTGAGGTAGAAGGTGAAAGTGTCTGGATTATTGCATTTCAGGACACTTTTTACAACGAAGATGCCTTGATCAAACTCTGGATTGGTGACCCCAGTGGGACAATTCTAAAGGGTGTTGCCACGATCGGCGGACTTGATGTTTTCACACTCACCTCCCAATACGAAAAAATTGACCAGGTTGCGTATATGCCGGTGGTAACCAAAATCGACCTGAAATTACCTCCCGAA
>MNWS01000121.1:0-35278 GCA_001872685.1 Fidelibacterota bacterium CG1_02_48_14 | reverse complement strand
TATTGAGTTGATTTTTTCGAAGTACAAATTAAATCGAGGCATTCCAGACAGCTATTTTGATGAGGAAAAATCCAATTAAAATCGGGTTTTTTCCTTACCTGCAATGGAAATCAAGTTGGGTTTTCATAGGTCAAAGCATACATTTCGCGGCTCATTTAAAAGGCGAAGCTGAAGGAGTCGAATCTTGAAAACAGCGGTGGTCGCGCTGGGTGGAAATGCCATCTCACCGGTGGGTGAAATTGACAATATTTCCAAACAATTTGCACAGGTTAGAAAGAGTTTGAATGCCATTATTCAGTTGTTGAAAAATGGCATCTTACCCGTGATTTCCCACGGCAATGGCCCCCAGGTTGGCAGCGCTCTGCTTCGCACCGAAATGACTGCAGATAAACTCATGTACCTCCCTCTCGGGATCTGCGTTGCAGATACCGAAGGCGGCATGGGCTATATGATAGAGCAGAGTCTTCAGAATCGTCTCAAATCTGAAGGCATTAAACGCTCGGTGGTAACGCTGGTGACCCAGGTCGTTGTTTCAAAAGACGATCCGTCGATTTCAGATCCAAGCAAATTTATCGGTCCTGTATTGCATGAAGCAGAAGCTCACAGCCGTGCTGCACGGTTCGGCTGGCAGATCAAACCTTATGGAAATGACCAATGGCGTCGTGTCGTACCATCACCCGAACCAATTGACATTGTCAACAGTGAAGCCATCAAAAACCTGGTGGAGCATGGGCACATTGTGATTGCGGCCGGAGGTGGTGGAGTTCCGGTTTATTTTGACGATCAGGGGAATTTGGAAGGGATGGATGCCGTCATTGATAAGGATCGAGCTTCTGCATTAATGGCTAATCAGATCGGCGCTGAAACGCTGTTCATTCTGACCGCAGTTCCGAAAGTCGCGCTGAATTTCGGCAAGCCAGACGAGATTTCGTTGGATCAGATGACCATTGCGGAGGCTGAAGACTATCTGGCAGCAGGTCAATTTCCCGGCGGGAGTATGGGACCAAAAATCCAGGCGGCGATTCAGTTTTTAAAAAATGGCGGACAGCGCGTTATTATTACGGACATCGAGACCCTGAGTGAACAATTTTCTGAGAATCTGGGAACCGTAATCACCAGTGCCTGATTTTACAAGTTGCAGGAAATCTGTCATTGTTCTCGAAAACAAGGTGTCTCAAACTTTATTTCAATTCAGTTATTATGTTAAACACAGTAAGGGGAAATCATGAAAATTCATGAATACCAGGCTAAGGAGATATTCCGGAAATACAATGTTCCGGTTCCTAATGGCCATGTCGCATTTACGGCGGATGAAGCGGTGGCGGTCGCCAAGACACTCGCCTCGAATGTTTATGTCGTGAAAGCACAAATTCACGCAGGTGGACGGGGCAAGGGCGGTGGTGTCAAACTCGCAAAATCGCTTGAGGAAGTTAAAACCATTGCCGATCAAATTTTGGGGATGACGTTGGTAACCCATCAGACCGGACCAGAGGGTAAACTGGTTCAGCGACTTTTGGTGGAAGAGGGCGTTGATATTAAGCGCGAACTTTATGTCGGCATCGTTCTCGATCGGCAGTTAGGCAAAGACGTCTTCATGATTTCCACTGAAGGTGGTATGGAGATTGAGAAAGTCGCCGCGGAAACACCTGAGAAAATCATTAAAGAATGGGTTGAACCAGGCATCGGTTTACAGCCTTTTCAAGCCCGAAAAATGGCGTATGCTCTGGGGCTTGAAGGCAATCAGGTTCGCAGTGCGGTCAAGTTTTTCATCGCCCTGTATAACGCATTCACCGCATCAGATTCAACATTGACCGAGATCAATCCCCTGGTCGTCACGGGCGCCGGTGACGTGATTGCATTAGACGCAAAAATGAATTTCGATGATAATGCGTTATTCCGGCACAAAGAAATCATGGAGCTGAGAGACCTGTCCGAAGAAGAACCCTCTGAGATTGAAGCCTCCAAATATAACCTGAATTACATCAAGCTTGATGGCAATGTGGGTTGTATGGTGAATGGTGCGGGACTGGCGATGGGTACAATGGACATCATCAAATTGCACGGTGGTGAACCTGCTAATTTCCTGGATGTCGGAGGCGTTGCAAATGCGGAAACCGTGGCAAATGGGTTTCGGATTATCATGAATGATCCCAATGTGAAAGCGGTTTTGATCAATATTTTTGGTGGAATTGTCCGCTGTGATCGTGTGGCTCAGGGGGTGATTGATGCACTCAAGTTGGTGCTGGTAGATGCACCTCTGGTTGTCCGGCTAGAAGGCACGAATGCAAAGGAAGCGGCAGAATTGCTCGAAAACTCCGGTCTGGATTTTCTGGTCGCGACCAGTCTTGAAGATGCGGCAAAAAAAGTCACCGCGGCGATTAAGGAGTAAACGGAAATGAGTATTTTAGTTGATAATCATACACGATTGATTGTTCAGGGAATCACCGGAGGTGAGGGATCTTTCCACACTCAGCAGATGGTGGAATATGGTACCCAGGTCGTTGCAGGTGTGACGCCGGGTAAAGGCGGGCAAAAAACTGAAGCGGGCATTCCGATTTTTAATACCGTCGCAGATGCAAAAGCCGGAACGAATGCGAATACTTCCGTCATTTTTGTACCACCCCCATTTGCCGCCGACGCCATTATGGAGGCTGTGGATGCAGATTTGGATCTGGTTATTTGCATAACCGAGGGAATTCCGGTCAAGGATATGGTCATGGTTAAAACTTATATGCGTGGTCGCAAAACCCGTCTGATCGGCCCAAACTGCCCGGGTGTTATTTCCCCGGGTATGGCCAAAATTGGTATTATGCCCGGATTTATTCATCAGGCTGGCAATGTTGGCGTGATCAGTCGTTCAGGAACGCTTACCTACGAAGCGGTTCATCAGTTGACAACACGTGGCATCGGGCAATCCACATGTATCGGTATTGGCGGCGACCCGGTGAATGGGACGAACTTCATTGATTTGCTAAAGCTCTTCAAGGATGATCCGGACACGGATGCCGTGGTCTTGATTGGCGAGATTGGTGGTAACGCTGAAGAGGAGGCGGCTGCCTGGGCACAAGCTAATTTTAAAAAGC
Organism: Fidelibacterota bacterium CG1_02_48_14; assembly: GCA_001872685.1. Lineage (GTDB taxonomy): Bacteria > Fidelibacterota > UBA8477 > UBA8477 > UBA8477 > UBA8477. The sequence goes on along the minus strand of MNWS01000121.1, from coordinate 32,195 downwards.
CGATTGTCTCCTTTATTGCCGGCCAAACGGCACCTCCGGGACGCCGCATGGGTCATGCTGGTGCAATTATCTCAGGTGGGAAAGGTACCGCCGCAGATAAAATCAAAGCCCTGCGTGATGCCGGTATTATCGTTTCAGATAGTCCCGCTACCATCGGTGAACTGATTGAAAAAGCGCTCAAGAATTAGGGAGACTCGTGGTTGATGATGACGTGAACAAGATAATTGTTTGTGCTTCAACTCAGGATTAACAAACTTAAAAAAATAGATTACGGAGACACCATAGTGGGAAAATATACTTTTGCAATGATCAAGCCCGATGCTGTGGAAAGCGGTAAATGGGGGTTGATTATTAATGACATTATCGCAGCCGGGTTTACAATACTCGGAGCCAAGATGAAACGAATGTCTTTGACTGAGGCCAAGGCGTTTTACGCCGTTCATAGTGAGCGTGGATTCTTTTGTGAATTGGTTGATTTTATGTCCTCGGGTCCCAGTATTTTGCTGGCACTGGAGAAAACTGATGCGGTTCAATCCTGGAGAGACACCATTGGTGCCACCGATCCCGCTGAAGCCAAATCCGGGACGATACGGGCGAAATATGCAGAGAATAAAGGTCGTAACGCCGTTCACGGCTCGGACTCTGACGAGAATGCGCAGAAAGAAATTGCATTTTTCTTTAGTGAAGCTGAACTTATTTTAAACCGATAAAATTCAGATGAAATCAGTTGGGAGGCTGTGAATGTCCAGAGTAAAAATTCTTGTACTAGGTGCTGTGACGATCATGGTGCTAAGTGGGTGTGATCTCTGGAATAAATACCTGGGACGTGACAGTCTTGCACTGGGTGATTATATCACAATCGAATACAATGGATCGGATCACGTCCAATGGACATTCACCGCTTTCCCTGACAGCAGTCAGCTCACACCGATTGATATATTGCCTTCAGATACGTCCCGCACGATCTCCTTCAAACCAGATGTCGCCGGCAAATATGACATTCAATTGACCGCGACGGTTAACGGCAAGGCCAAAACGAAAAATTATTTCTACAAAGTAGCACTGGCCGAAACAGGCGAATTAGCGATGGGGGACATCCCTGAGCACCTCAAGACTTATCTCGAGACGAAAGATCATTTAGATACGCTTGATCAGGCGAATTCGGGTGACCCACAAGATCAAAATCGCAGAAGTTATCTCGACAAAATCGAAAAACCGACCACCGCCTCATCCTCCACAGAAAAGGTTGTGACAAGGGCTACCGCAGTACCGGCGAAGACGGGACCTTCAGGTCAAAAAGTCGTTGCCAAAAGACCGAAAGCCACAACCAAAAACCGTGGCAACATGGTTCCAAGAGCCAACAAGAGTTTTACAATTCAAATTTCTTCCTGGGAATCACTTGAGGAAGCCCAGGTGGCAATTAAAGAATTGCGCAAGACCTTTGGATTGGAAGCGTATGTCCAGCGAGTGTTCTTCAAAGATTCTGATCAAGTATTTTATCGGGTGAGAGTGGGTAATTATAAAACATACAACCAGGCACAAAAAGCGGCGACCGACCTTAAAAAATCGACCAATATTCCGGTCTGGGTCGATTTTGTGCGCCAAGAGATGTAATGTTGACAAGGGTTGGCGAGCCTTTATTTCAAACCGTATCCTGTCATTTTAAACTCATGAGTTACCTTTTATAATGACTTGGTGAAATGAACGTCGACTTAGATAAGCCAAGCACTGCAAACGGGATTGATAATACTCTTTAAGGAGGGTTGATTTTGCTTAAAACTGCTTTACACTGGAATTTTAAAGATGTTTTTCGGGCACCAAGGCTGGGACTTGGGAAACGAATGTTGGTGATGCTTGAAGCAAACCTGATTGGTTATCTCATCTTTCTCGTGTTGATCTATCTCGGCCAAATGATGGATGGTTTGAATTTTGACCAGATTTGGGGGGAAAATGCCCTGCTGCCGTTCGTTCCTTTCTGGACTTTAGGCATTTCTACAAAAATACTGGGATACCTGGCCAGTCTGGTGTGGTTCATGTTTATTTATACCGGCTTCGGCGCAATTGCCAAAATTACGATCAAGGAATTCAAAGGTGATCTGTTCTATTCATCGAATGATGGTTGGAAATATTCCCTGAAAAAGTCATTCCCGATTTTCATGGGACCGGTTTCCATTCTCTTGGTTATTGTCTTTTTTGTGATCCTGGCTGGTGTGTTCGGATGGTTGGCTCATTGGCCGGTCCTGGATATTTTAATCTATGGACTGCTATTCATTCTATTTTTACCTACCGCAGTATTTCTGGTTTACTCACTATTCTCCTTTAGTGTCGGGTTGCTGTACTCTCCGAGCATCGTTGCCTGTGCAGAAGAGGACACCATGGGCTCTATGTTTGGTTCATTTACATTGCTGTGGAACCAGCCCTGGCGTCTGATTCTGTACTCATCGCTGCTACTGGTACTCACCTTCATCAGTTTTCACATACTCATGTTGTTTCTCGTACTCGGCTTCCAATTTCTGGAGTTTGTCTTCGGACAATCCTGGCTGATGGGTGATACATTTTATGCCGTTAAGGCAACCGTATTGGGACTCTTTCCCAACCTCGGGTTCAACCATCTGGTCTGTTATCCCAATTGTGCCTATGGTGATTGGATGGTATGTCTGCAACAGTTACTGGTTGGAGATATGCACACTGTAACAGGCGGCATTACAACCACGATAACCGGTGTAATTGTTGGAATTTTCAGTTTCATCGCAATGCTCTTGGTGCCCTCCTATGCCCTCTCAACACTGGCGAGCGGATTTGCGACGATCTTCATTGTCCTGACAAAATTCAAAGATGATGACGACCTGATTGAGCGTAAGGACGAAGACGAACGCAAAGAAGAAGAGGAAAAAGAAGCTGACGAAGACGAAACTTCTGAAGACTCCCCGGACAGTGATGATACAGAAGATGAAAGTGATTCGCCGGGTGTTGATGCCTCAGATGAGGATGAATCGGCTCCAAAAAACGAATAAACCCGGCTTATAATTCCCAGACTTGCAAAAAAAGGCTCCCAAATTTATCGGGAGCCTTTTTTTTCAAACCTTTTATGGCGACTCTGATGACACTCATTTTCCGCTTAGTTGTTGGATCATTTTTAGTGCTGCTCTGAGATTGAGCTCAATATCGCCCGGGTTATAAAAGAAAAATGAGCCGTCACCCTGTCGCTCTAGTGTAATTGACCAAATCGTCTTGTGGTCATGGGCATTATAAGCACAGCCCATCTGAAACCAATCCTGAGTGATAAATTTTGATTCACGGTAATCAGCATGGTTATCGCCAGTTTTTACTGCCGCTTGCAGAATCAACAAGTTATCCAACAACTGGGTCAGCTCCGTTTCGGAAATTACTGCGCTATTGGATGAGGTTTTATCATTGGCTGACAGAATCAGGAAAAAGCGCGTTTCACCACCGGCGGACACTTTTCGAACTTTGGCAAAGATAAATTTTCCGTTCGCTGCTTGAAGTCCCTGAAGATAGTAGTTCTCAAAATGAACAATGGGTCCCTTCTCAGAGATAAATTTTTCCATTTGATTCAACGGTAGGTCCTGTGCCCAAATCATAATGGGAATCAACAATAATAATGGAAATATTTTCATGGTTCGTCCTTTAGAGTAGAAAATTTATCAACAGACAGAGTCTATTCACTATTTTGAAATGACCAACAGATTTCTGAATGAATATTTGATATTGGCGGCAATCCGCGTTAATCGTTGGTGGTGATTAAAATTCAATATCGAGCATTAACCGCTGAATTTTCCTTCATGGGCAAGCAGCCATTCCTTGCGCCATAATCCCCCACCGTAGCCTATTAATTTTCCGTTACTTCCGATCACGCGATGGCAAGGTACGATGATTGATATTTTATTCATGCCATTAGCATTCGCAACCGCCCGCACGGCTGTTGGATTTTGAATAGCATTTGCCTGTGCCTGATACGAACGGGTTTCACCAAAGGGAATTGCAAGTAAAGCCCTCCAGACTTTTTCCTGAAAGGGCGATCCCACCAAGACCAGCGGCACGGAAAATTCCTTTCGCTTACCGGCGAAGTATTCTTGTAACTGTATTCTAAGTGTGGCAAAATGATCATTCTCACCCTGCAGCAAGGTCGCATTTAGCCGGGTTCCTAAAATTCTGAATTCCGTCTCCAACATGCGACGATCCGAAAACTCAAGTAGACAAATACCATCGGTGGAGGCACCAGCGATCATGATACCAAGGGGTGTCTCAATCCTGGTTAAATCAATGATATTTTTGTGTTTACTATTCGAAGGAGCCACGCCAAAAATGGCTTTGAAAGAATCATTAAAACCGCTCAGTGATTCATATCCTGCATCAAAAGCGGTTTGAGTTACGGATTCACCACTTTTGATTTTTTTGAATGCCGTATTGATACGCACCATCCTTTGATAAGCGTGAAATGTTATGCCGTGGTGCTGTTTGAACCACCGCCGCACGCGATTCGGTTCCAATTTTTTCTCCCGAAGTATCTGATCGGTGATTTTAACTTCAGGATTAGAACTAATCGCTCTGATTAAATGCGATATACCGTCGGGTGTTGATGGTTGTGGTGCAAGCGGAACGCAGACCTTACACGGTCTGAAACCATGTATCATGGCCAAGTGGGCAGATTCGTAAAACTCGATATTCTTCCGGAGTGGCTTGCGTGCCTTACACGTTGGGCGACAAAATATCCCAGTGGTTTTTACCGCGACAAAAAAAGCACCATCCATGCTTGAATCACCCTGTAAGAATGCCTGGTACATGGTCTCTTCATTGAAATTCATGGCGGATTATAGCGGTCACTGATTTTTTCAACAACCGCTAAATTGACAGAGATATTAACTTCAGTTCATTTTCTGCCAGAGAAGGACTTAAAAAAAACAGAAGAGCCCCGGAAACGGAGCTCTTCAATCTCATTATATTTTCTGGTAAACTCAGGATTCTATCTGTTTAAGCGCGACAGGTTTTCCCAATATTTCGGCCATGAGAATGCCCTGCTCCAGCATCGTGCGCTTATCAAATTCCTGTTGGAGGAATTCTGCAGCAGTCAGCTCACCCTTGAATAGTTTATAGGAGCCTGAACTCACGGCATAAGCGCCTATGGGCATCTCACTAAGCTCCTCGTCAAATACAGTTTCTGCCTCCTGAATCGTCGTAGTTTCAACAGAAGTCGAAAGATCAATTGGTGGTTGATCCACCACTTCAACATTTTTACTCGCCGCAGAGAATTCAGACGCAGGATCCTCCTCAGCCTCGTAAAACTCGGATCTTTCAGGAGCTAATCCCACCTCTTCACCGAACGATGTGATGATGTGATCCAATAATGATCCACGCTTCTCCTTCTGAATGCGGTCATTCAGACGCGAGAAATACTGTTCCATTCCGGATGATGCCACTTCCTTCGGGGGATTATCCATTCCTGTGGAAGACCCTCTTCGGTTCATCTGGCCATCTGACGAGGCACGGACACCTTTCGGTTTAGGTTGAGGCTGAGGTTGAGGCTGAGGCTGAGGTTGAGGCTGAGGTTGAGGCTGATTTTGAGTCAATCTGGCTCGTTCCTGCTTCTTCCTGCGCGCCAAGGACGTGAGGAAGAAGTATACAGCCAGGGCTATTATGGGATAAATATTTTCCATTATAGCTGCGGATTATTTTTTACCGGACGGCGCACTTGTTGTGGTGCCTCCCCCGGAAATACTCTCACGCATATCCGTATCAGCCTGAATATTTTTCATCCGGTAGTAATCCATTACACCAAGATTGCCCTGCTTAAAGGCTTCGGCCATGGCAAGTGGTACCTGAGCTTCAGCCTCCACCACACGCGCCCGCATTTCCTGTGTCTTGGCTTTCATTTCCTGTTCCGTTGCGACGGCCATAGCCCGGCGCTCCTCAGCCTTAGCCTGAGCGATGTTTTTATCGGCGTTGGCCTGATCCATTTGGAGCTGTGCACCAATATTCTTACCAACATCTACATCGGCAATATCAATAGACAGAATCTCGAATGCGGTTCCGGCATCCAACCCTTTGGCCAGTACTTTTTTGGAGATAATATCCGGATTTTCCAGCACCGCTTTGTGGCTATCCGCTGAACCAATACTACTGACGATACCTTCACCAACTCGGGCTAGTACCGTCTCTTCCCCGGCCCCACCAACCAATCGCTCGATATTGGCACGAACCGTCACACGGGCAATGCCAAACAACTGAATACCATCTTTGGCGATGGCGGAAACACGCGGTGTCTCAATGACTTTGGGATTAACCGACATTTTTACCGCTTCCAACACATCCCGACCAGCCAAATCAATCGCTGTGGCCGTCTTAAAACTCAGTGGGATGTTGGCTTTGTCGGCGGCAATCAATGCCCGGACAACCCGGCTTACATTTCCACCTGATAGATAATGCGCCTCCAGCAGGTCGGTATTAATGTCAATTCCGGCCTTCCGCCCACTGATCAATTCGTTCACAATCAACGGAGGTGGAATCCGCCGTAATCGCATACCTACCAATGAAAACAGGCTGACATACACCTGCGCCGCCGCTGCGCTTACCCACAACCCAACCGGGATGAAATAGGTAAACAAAAAGAGCAGCGCCAGGATGCCAACGATGATTAAAAGCAACGTGATGGACATAAAAACTCCTGTTATTTCAGCTTTTCAAAATCATGATTTTTAGAAATCTCTGACTTTCAGTTCTGGCATCAATTCGTTGCCGCGCGAACAAAAATCCGATTTCCATCAACTCGCACAACCTCGATTTTGGTGTCTTTCTCGATGTAATCACCCAGAGTTACCACATCAAGGCGTTGACCATTTAGAATCGCAGTACCGGCTGGTCTTAATGTCGTTAATGCGACACCCGTGCTCCCCACCAATCCTTCCAAGCCCAAAGTTGATGAATACCCCTCCGTTTTCAGTTCGGCCGCCTGAAGTGAAACTTTGTGCCAGAATTTGGTTTTACCAATGTTCTTGATGAGCAGAACGCTCCCGACGATTGCGCCGATTAATGAAATCAAAACGCCAACCAGTGCACGATTTATCTCCAGTTGCGTCGGTATTTCAGGTATCATGGCACGGAATAATCCATACATGAGGATGGCAATTCCGGCGATACCGGCAACGCCGAAGCCCGGGATAACGAACACCTCCAATCCAAGCAGGGTCAATCCGATCACAATGATAATCAAATCTGTGATACTGGCTAATTCGGCGATAATCGATGTGGAGAAAAAGAGTGACAATGCAATCACGGCGATTGTCCCACCCACACCCCAGCCGGGACTCTGAAGTTCAAAAATAAGTCCGAGAAAGCCGATGGTCATGAGCAATGAACTCACGATAGGATCGGTAAGAAATCGAACGATTTGCTCCGACCAGGTCGGTGCTACGATCTCAATCTCACGATCCTTCAAATTGAAATGGGAATAAATTTCTTCGAGCGATTCCATCTCATAATCGGCAATGCCATATTTAATCGCCGTTGATGTCCTGAGCGTCAGAAGTTTCCCAGGACGAGCGCCTTCCACGTCGTCCATAAACATCGTATCGCCACTAGCAAGCACGAGGGTATCTATATCAAGTGATTCATCCACCATGGCCATGGCAATTTTGCCATTTCGTCCCTTGGCTTCAGCAGTAGAGGCCATCTCTTCCCGCATATAGGACTGAGCCTTTTCGCTCGCCTTATTCATTTGCTGATCTACAACTGTGGTTGCGCCCATCGTGCCACCCGAATGCATGATGATTGTGTCACAGGCGAAGGTGATCAACGATCCTGCTGAGATGGCTTTTGTATTCACGAATGCGACGGTCATAATCTTGGATTTTAATAGCGCGGTTTTCATCATGGTGGCGGCATCAACCCTGCCTCCAAACGTGTCAATGTCCAGAATAATGGCGTCTCCGCCCTTCTTATTCATTTCTGGAATGGCCCGTTCGAAAAAATGGCCAAGCCCCATATCAATGGTGCCGTGGACCTCAATCACATAAACTTGGGCGAACATGAGAACCGGGAGGAAAAAAAATATAGCTATCAACCGTTTCATTAATCTAACTCACTTTTTGTGTGTTTGAAGGTACACGGCAGAAGATTTTTTTGCAAGCCCTAAGCCTGGCTTCACGCCGGTGAATGATGACATCCTAATTACCTTCAAGTGTCATGATCGCGCTGCCATAACGCGTTTCAATGGCAAGCCGAACGGGATCGTGCGGTGCATTCGCAGATAACCAAATCGACAGGGAAAGGTCATTTTCATCCGCCTTTTGATTGCGTTCCAACGGAATCATTACAAATGTTGAAACTTTCCGGTTATTCACCTCAACCGATTCCATTTTTTGAATGAGCAGGGATAATCTCCCAGTCCCTTGTCCATCGAAGAGATGGTAAATAAGGGTATCACCAACCGTCAACTCCACCTGACGCAGCCGGTGTAACAAACTCGGAATATCCAGGAGATTCGGGAAAACCAGCGCCATTGGTTTTGTGTTCACCGTGACCAGACTATCTTCCCAGGAAAATACGGCGTTATATTCGCGATGGTATTTCCCTTCACGAATGCGTTTATGGTGGGAGATCAGACGCTCACTGGATAGATCATAGGAAGACTCAATCGAGTCATTCAATTTCCATAATCTTGAAAGCCAGGGAGAGGACTTGATACTGAACCGACTTAAAAGTGTGTCACTGACGGTATTAAATTCGAGTCGCGCACTCCCTGCAGTTAAAAATCCATATTTGACTTTGTAGATGTATCGGCTTTGAGCTGAACTTTCGGCAAACAGAACAATCAGAAACAGCGTCATCAAATTCAGAAATTTCATTGATCTCATTTAATGATCCCCCTCAACCAACCGATACAATTTCCGTGCGATCATAACTTCCCCGACTAAATTCTCACCGTGAATGCAAACCTGGGCAAACGCTTGGCTTCTTTTGGGATTGTTGGTATATCTGGCATATTTGTCAATATGGGGATATTATGGATTATAACGCATTATGCAAATATTCATTACGCACTCGCCTCGCCAATTGCCATTGAGCTTTCCATCATCAACAATTTTATCTGGAATGACCGATTCACCTGGCACGGACGCCGCTCTGCCCGCCAACACAGTATCTGGTATGGCCTGCTGCGTTTTAATCTGGTTAGCTGGATCGCCGGAAGCATGAATTGGCTGTTACTGATAGCATTCACTGAAGGACTCGGACTCTATTATCTCTGGGGTAACCTTTTGGCCATCGCAATCGCATCGGCACTTAATTTTGTACTAAACGAAAAATGGACTTTCCGGTCGATTCCGCCAGTCGATTCTCACTAATCTTTAACCGCGAAACCGCGATAATTTGTACAGCGAAATATTTGAATGCGCCGCGTGTGTTGCCCAAAATTCGCAAAATTTAATTCGTCAATTTTTTCAATTTTTTCAAACCAGGGTTCAATTTTTTTGCGTTTAAATCGATACTCACGACGGTCATCCACCACCAGGATTCCCGTTTTCCCCTGTAGTGTCCGGGGTGATCGCCAGTAGTCAAACTGAAGCGCACCTTCACCAAAAACATTTTGCGCAAATGTTTCCGGCTGCCCCTTGAGATAAAATCGCAAGAGTGAACTCACTTTGTAATTGGTGCTGAATACGAATGATTTTTCACCCGTAACACTTAGCGTTTTTGAGATTGAATCAACCTTCGCAGCGGTTTCTCGCCAGCCGCTCCAGGTATTTCCATCACCCAACGGCACATTCGGGATCAGAATCACGGCTAACCCCAGGGCATAGAAAACAAGCGATGATACCAGCCCAACCTTCATCACTTTTCGGGATCTGTTTTCGGACAGATAGCCATTCAGAAACAGAATCAGCCATGACCAATAAGCCGGAACCAGCCAGTTCATTTTCACCAGCGATTTGAAACTTACCAGCGTAAAGAATGGCAACAGGATCGCGCCACTTGAGAAGAGAAGCAGCTCACCGTCAGGCATAGGTTGCTTTTTCAGCACTTTGGGCAAAATTTTTACACAGCCCCAGACAAAAAAACCGAAAATAAACGGTGTTAGCATGAACAATTGCGAGCCGATTAATTCACCAAAATACCGCAATCCCAGGCCGTGTAGGCCACCGACCCGCCGGCTGCCCTGAAATGCAAAGGAGACCCAATCATGGGTACTGTTCCAATACAACACCGGCAGGAAAATGACTATTGCCACCAAGCCGGCCAGATAAGGATGGGGAGTTGCCAGCCAGCGACGATTTTCTTTGGACAACAACAGGAACAGGAGCACGCTCGGTACCAGAAATATTCCGGAGTACTTTGACAGCCAACTTAACCCCATGGCCAAACCAGCCCAGTACCAGTATTTCGCATCCTGTGTTTTCGCCAGTCGCCAAATCATGAAAATCGCCAGCGACCAGAACATCAGCAGAGGTGAATCCGGTGAAATAACGAAGCCGTAAAGTTCGTAAATGATGGTGGAATTGAGTGCAAACACAACCACAAAGGTCAGGTGATCTTTCTGGAATATTTCCTGCACCAACTTCGCCCAGATGATATAGGTACCGAACAGAAAAAGGATCGCCGCGAATTTGATACCCAACTCGGTTTGGCCAAACAGGTGCGTGGTCAACCAGATCATGTAGGTTGCCATGGGTGGATGGTCAAAAAATGACCAGTCCATTGCCTGGGACCAGCTCCAGTAATAAGCTTCCTGCGGCGTCAATGGCGTCACCATTGCTAATATTATTCGCAAGAGCGTGAAGGCGAGCAGCGCACGCCAAACCTGTTTGGTCAATCCCAGCCAACTCATTTTGAATTAATTTTCGAACTGCATTTGATAGAGTTTTTTGTACAAGCCACCTTGGGTCAAAAGCTCCTTATGCGTGCCTACCTCAATGATTTTCCCACGATCCATCGCGACGATCTTGTCCGCATTCAAAATGGTAGTCAAGCGATGCGCAATGACAATCGCTGTGCGGTTTTTCATGAGTCGGTCAATCGCCTGTTGTACGAGTCGTTCGGATTCGGTATCCAGTGCCGAAGTGGCTTCATCCAAAATCAAAATGGCCGGATTTTTCAAAAGGGCGCGTGCGATGGCCAGACGTTGCCGCTGACCACCGGACAGACGTGTGCCGCGTTCACCGATCACACTTTCGTAGCCATCATCCATCTCTTCGATGAATTGATGCGCGTGTGCCAGTTTCGCAGCCTCAATAACCTCCAGCCGTGATTTTTCCATCCCATAGGCGATGTTATTATGGATCGAGTCATTAAAGAGAATCGTCTCCTGGCTCACGATGCCCAGTTGAGCCCTGAGCGAAAATCGCGTCACATGGCGAATATCCAGCCCGTCGATTGTAATACTGCCGGATGATACATCATAAAAACGCGGTAACAAGTCAGCCACGGTGGTTTTTCCCGCGCCGCTCGCCCCCACCAGCGCCACAACTTCACCCTTATTAATCGTGAGATTGATTTCGGTTACAGCGGGAATCGTACTTTGGGCGTACTGAAAATGAACATCCTGATACTCGATTTTCGAGATAAACGGTGGCAATGCAATGGCATCCGGCAAATCCCGAATGTCCGATTTGACATCCAACATACCAAAAATCCGTTCACCAGCCGCGATACCGGTCTGAATCGGTACATTCACATTAGCCAAATTTCGAATGGGTTGGAATAGTGCGAAGAGCAGGGCGATGAACCGCATAAAATCTTCACTGGTAATCGTATGATATTGCAGGACTTGAAGCCCGCCGTAATAAAGGAGGGAGACCGCCATGGTCACTCCCAGCATCTCCGTTATCGGAAGGTTCACTCCCTGGAGCCGGATCTGGCGGAACATCAACTTCAATAATTTTTGCGTCTCAGCGTGAAACCGCTTTGATTCTACCGGTTCGGCATTGAACGCTTTCACAATGCGAATGCCGGAAAATGTCTCAGTCATCCGTGAGGTCACTTCACCGAGCTGGACTTGCGTTCGTTTGGCTTTGCGCCGTAGACTTTGGCTGATTTTCACGATGAAAAAGCCTGTAACCGGCGCTACCAGGAGTGAAATCAGCGCTAATTTCCACTGAATGACGAACAGCAGACTGATGTACACAATGATATTCAGTGGCTCGATGATGAGCGGACGAAAGGTCGTGGTTAACGCATTATTCACCTGCATCACGTCATTCATCGCCAACGAAATCATATCACCCGTGCGGCGGGTATTATAGAAGGCCAGTGGTTGATGCAGGAAATGGTCGAAAATCATGTTGCGCAAGTTCCGAATCACCCGCACCTGCACCCAGCCATTGAGTACCCAGGTGGTATAATAAGTCAGACTTTTGATTAAATAGCTGACCAGAACAACCAGAACCACGGCGCGTAAAGCTGCAACCCTGTCACCTCCGGTAATGAAATGGTAGGTCACCCATTTGAGATACTCGTTGATATTTGACCAATCTGAATTCAATGCGACGGATTCCACAACTTGCGGTGTAGCGCCAAATAGCGTTGAAACGAACGACGCTGCGAACCATATCGCGATCCCACCCGACAAGACATTGATGATAGACGAGATCATGCCCCCGCCGATTTGAGGCCAGAAGGGACGTGCTAATTTCAGAATGCGTGAGTACATGATTTGTTTTTTTCAGACCAGGTAGGGCTCTAATTGGGTCCTTTTAATCGCACCTTCCCGTAAAATTTTAAAGGGTCTTTGGGAAATGTCAAGGACTGTGCTCCCGGGAGAATGGCGCAACGTGCCCTGATCGAATAATAACTCGATCTGGTCATTAAAATAGGCGATGACCGTTTCGATGTTGAGCGCACTGGGGAATCCGGAAAGATTGGCGGAAGTGCTGGTGATCGGACGCCCCAGAGTCTTCACCAGAGCCAAATCCAATGCATGGTTGGGAACGCGCATACCTGTTAAACCACTCCTCGCGGGGATACCCGCAGCCAAATCCAAATTGCATTTCCCAACAATGGTTAATTCACCCGGCAAGAAGGCGCGCACCAATTTTTCAACAGCAGCATCCGGATTTACAAGTGCGGCCAGCAGGGATTCAACCGAATCCAGCATGATGGAAACCGGTACTGAGAGACGGTTTTTAACTTGAAACAAATGGTTTACCGCGGCGGCGTTGGTGCTATCCACACCCAAGCCATACAGGGTATCGGTGGGGTATCCAATGACACCTCCCCGTTCCAACACGGCAATGGCGCGGTGCAGATCCTTATCACTAACCTGGCCAGTTTGATTTACGGCAATGATTTGCATCGGGGAATGATACGATTCCAAAAGGTTTTGATCAAGTTACTTAGGGTCAGACCGACGCAGGTTTCCGAGCGGCTGCTTCCACCCGATCAATATTTCGCCAACGTTTATGAAACCACAAATATTGTTCAGGAAATTGCCGAATCGTCGCTTCGAGTTTTTTCAAGCCAGTGCTGACGACATCATGAATATAATTTTCATCAATTCGGTCTGGACGACTAAACGGCAACGGTTCCCAATCCATAACATAGCGGCCGCGGTGAATATGCATGGCCACATAAATGATTTCCGCCATGCCACGGTAAGCCAAAACGGCGACACCCTTGGGACTGGGGGAGGCTAGATTGAAAAAATCTACCGTCACGCCATCCTTCCCTTTATACTGGTCACCCACAACACACATATTCCCCACCTCGTGTAGTGCTTTTACGAAGGCGGGCATTTTTGACCAGGAATCTACCAACACCATTTGTTTCCGGTTACGCAGCCAGGACAGGAATTTATCGGCCAACGGATTGCGCTGAATTCTGTAAATCGCGGATGTCCCACCAGCGATTATTCCCATATAACGACCCGCAAACTCCCAACTTCCAAAATGTCCGGTGAACAGAATGTAGGGTTGGTGCGCTGCCTGTTTCGCCTGTACATATTCAGCAAATCCCGGCGAACTGACCAACGACATGACTTTGCGATCGGACATGGTCCACACTTTCATCGTGGAGATGAAACTTTCACCCCAATGGGCGTACACGCCACGTACTGCTTTTTCAACTGTTTTGGTATCCCAATCCGGAAATGCTCGCTCCAGATTTTTCCTCACGATACCCTTGCGAATCGGAATAAAACGCACCATGAACCACCCCAACCCGCGACCAAAACGCCACACAAATGCCCAGGGGAGCAACTTCATCAGAATGGTAAATACCACCAATGCGATGCATTCAATGGTATATCGTAACCATCGAATTACACTGGTTTTATGTTGCTTTACAGGTGGTTTTGAAGCCATGGCGTATCAAACTGCCGGATCAACAGCGACTATAACTTTGCAATGTCCTGGATCGTTACAAAAATGATCAGGCCAAGCAGTAACACCATGCCCACTTGCTGAATGACCACTTTCACCTTGATCGGTAGCGGCCGACGTATCATGCCTTCAATCGCGATAATGATAAATTGACCACCGTCCAGTCCAGGGATGGGCAGAATATTGATAAAAGCCAGGTTCACGGAGAGGATCGCCATAAAATAAAAAACATCCAGCCAGCCCTGTCGGGCCATATCCCCGGCCATTTTGGCAATTGCCACAGGTCCACCCAGCTCCTTCACAGAAGCATCCCCCGAGATAAGCATTCCCAGGCTACGCACCATCAAGGTTCCAAAATTATAGGTATTCTGAGCACCCAACTTGGCAGCCTCCCAAACGCCAACGGATCGCTGAATGACTTCCGGACCAATGCCAATCATGCCGTACTGCTCAACCCCATCGTCGGTTGGGACTTTTTCCGATACGGTTGTTAAGGTCGCTGTTTTCGTCTCACCGGCACGCTCCCATTCAATGGAAATTTCCTGCCCGGGTAAACCGTGAATGACCGTAATCAGGTCATCCCATTCATTTATTTTTTGGTCATTCACCGTGAGAATCTTGTCACCCGGCAATAACCCTGCTGCCTCAGCCGGATAAACCGGGCGCGATTGCGTGCCACTCAAACTCCCGACGATTGTGGAATTGGTCATCTCGCCCACACCGCTGGACAGGAAAATCGTGCTAAACAGGAACCAGGCTAATATCGTGTTCATCACGACGCCGGCTGAAATGACGAGCAATTGTTGCCATTTCTTTTTACTGGTGAATTCCCATGGTTTGCCCTGGATGGCGGTGTCGAGGGATTCGTCAATAGTGCCGGCCATTTTGACATAGCCACCGAGCGGTGTCCAGGAGACACTGTATTCCGTATCGCCAGCTTTGGGGTTTCTGCGACGGAACCGGTACTCCACCATCTCGGCATTGAAAAGCCGCTGCAGGAACCAGGGGACATAGATGGTCATCCACAATCCGTCGAATTTATTGCGAAAGGTTAAAAACCGGGGCGGGAAACCGATGGAGAATCGTTCCACCCGAATTCCAACCGAACGAGCGGCCAAAAAATGACCCAACTCGTGAATTAAAATGAGTATTCCAAGCGTAAAAATTGCCGCCAGAATTGAAATCAAAGTCGTGTTTATACTTGCTAACATAGGGTTCTCTTATGCTTCATTAACATAGGTTTGGGTCCAGTTTTCCAGCGCTTGAATATCATCTAAATTGGGATGTTCGATGAACTCATGAGCTGATAAAGCAGACTCGATTAATTGTGGGATTTGTGTAAAACTGATGGCATGATCCAGAAATCTGTAAACAGCCGTTTCATTGGCAACATTCAGTACGGCGGCGGCAGTTCCACCGGTTGCCAGCGCATCAAACGCCAATTTAATGCAGGGGAATTTTTCAAAATCCGGTTCTTCAAATGTCAATTGCTTCAATTTTACCAAATCCAGTGATTCCCAGTTTGCGGATTTATGGCGTGGCCAGGTCAAGGCATATTGAATCGGAATTTTCATGTCCGGCACACCCAATTGGGCTTTTACCGATTTGTCCTTGAACTCTACCATGGAATGGATGATGCTCTGGGGATGGACGATGATCCGTAGCTGATCCGGACCGAGATGGAACAACCACCGAGCCTCAATGACCTCCAGCCCTTTGTTCATCATCGTCGCGCTATCGATAGTAATCTTACGCCCCATTTTCCAGTTGGGATGATTCAAAGCCTCTTCCACGGTGATTGAAGCAAAACTAGTTTTGTCGCGCGTCCGGAAAGGTCCGCCGGAGCCAGTCAGGATCAAGCGTTCAACATCAGAGAGCTCTTCACCTGCCAGGCATTGCCAAACGGCACTGTGTTCACTGTCTACCGGAAATAAATTCACATGATGTTTGGCAAGCAGACGTTCGATGTAATCACCCGCCATCACCAAGCTCTCTTTGTTGGCAAGGGCAATATCGACACCGGCTTTAATGCCACAAACCGTGGGCTCCATTCCGGCGCTTCCAACCAGGCCATTCAGGAGTAAATCAACATCATCACGACCCGCTAATTCCAAAAGACCATCGCGCCCGGACAGAACCTCGGTATGAGGAAGCGCGGATTTAACCTTGTTAGCAGCCTCCTCATTCACCACCGCTACGGTTTTTGGTTTGAACTTCAAAGCCTGTTGGATCAGAATTTCCGCATTTTGATTGGTGGAAAGGTATACCACTTCAAAATCATCCGGAAGATTTGCCACTACCAGCAGGGCATTTACGCCAATCGAACCGGTACTACCCAGGATAGAGAGTCGTTTTTTCATAATTGATCTGTCAATCTCCAACGCCCCATTGAACGGATAGTGATCCGGCAGTGCTGGATTTTTGAGCTGACATAATCAATGAAATTTGCATTCTGTTCCAAAATGTTTTACCCATCGTTCCACTCAATATCCAATAATTCCCATCGCGATTGCCAACACCCTGAATGTTTGTAAAACGCGTGTGTTCCAGATTGTAAGTTGTTGCCAGACCCACCATCCAAAGCGGGTTTATTCGCAGAAAATGTTGGGTCAAACTCAAATTCTTCTGACTGAATGTCCCCTGACCGGAAATTCGGTTAAGCTGAACTTCGGTACCCCATTCGACCCGATTGTTCCAGGACCAAATGTATTTCGCACCAAGTGAATGGCCAAAGACCGGGTATTGTGCAGTCAGATTCCAGAGCTGAGCTGAAAATACCCATTCAGGTAAGGGTTGAATGGCAAATCCAATATGTTGATTCCCAGCAATCAATCCCGAGTGGGTATTGACAAACGATTGCGTAAAACTCACCTGACCAAAATTCCGCAAAAAGGTTGCTGACGGGACCGAGACCAGGGTTGCGAGATTTCGCATGTCCTGCGATATATTCCCCGGGTCATTACGCTGTTGCAAATCGAGCCAGGAACCAGCCAGAGTTTGTGTTGCGACAAGCGCCATCATAAAGATCAGACGTTTCATAAGGGGCAAAGTTAAACCAAATACCAGTGGAGGGAAACGCAACATTCCAATTGTGACTTGAAGGAAAAGATTTTAAAAATCGACTCAGATAATTCCGCGCTTACTTTTTTCAATAAAGTCCAGAATGACCTGTATTTCCTTGGTTTGGGGCAATTTTTCTCTGATCTCCAGTATCGCCTGAGAGACATTGAGTGTGGAGCGATAGATCAGTTGATAGGCTTCCTTAATCACCGAAACCATTTCAGATGTAAAACCACGACGACGCAAGCCGACGGAATTCAGGCCGTTGTAGGTCAAGGGACTGTTTGAAGCGCGGATATAGGGCGGGACATCCTTGCTCACGCGAAATCCACCGCCGATGAAGCTATGGCATCCAATCGTAACGAACTGATGGATGGGCACCATGCCACCTACAGCCGCGAAATCTTCAATGGTGACATGACCAGCCATGTTGCAGGAATTACTGAGAATAACATTATCACCGATGGTACAATCGTGAGCGATGTGACAATAAGCCATGATCAGACAATCCTTACCAACAACTGTCTGCCATTTATCGTCTGTGCCCCGGTGAATGGTGACATATTCCCGAATAATCGTGTTCTCGCCGATGATGGTCGTGGTCTCTTCGTCGTTGTACTTCAAATCCTGTGGACGACCACTCACCACCGCTCCGATGAACACATTCACATTGTTATGAATGCGGGCGCCGCTGCCAATCAAGGCATGGCTGGCAATGGTTACGCCATCGCCGATCTCCACATTTTCCTCCACGATCGAAAATGGTCCGATGGTGACATTGTCACCAATCTTGACATTCTTGTCCGAGATGATCGCGGTTGGGTGAATCATGTTTGCCATTAATAGTATCTCACTTTTCGACGACGGCGGCCATCAGGTCGGCTTCTAATACCAGTTCCCCATCCACAAATGCCTTGCCATGGATTTTGGCGGTCCCCATGCGGTATTTGACCAAATCCACTTCAAAGATGATTTGATCACCCGGTTCCACCAACTTCCGCCACCGGACATTGTCGGCGGCTGAGAAATAGACCAATTTATTTTCGTGGTCTTCGATGGCATTCAATAATAATACTCCACCCGCCTGCGCCATGGCCTCGAGTGTTAACACGCCGGGCATAATCGGCTTTCCGGGGAAATGACCTTCGAAAAATGGCTCATTGGCCGTCACATTTTTCACCGCGACAATTTTCTCCAGAGGGACCATGTCAATGATACGATCAATCAGGAGAAACGGGTATCGGTGCGGCAGAATGCGTTTGATGGCCTCAGTATCCAGAAAAATCGGGCGTTTCCGCAATCGGCGCTGGTAGCGTTTGGATAATATCTGTTTTTCAAATTCTTTTTTGAGTCGGCGTACCAGTTCAACATTAGAGGCATGACCGCTTCGGGCAGCGATGATGTGTCCCTGAATCGGCATCCCCAACAGCGCCAGGTCACCAATTAAATCCAATACTTTGTGACGCACGGGTTCATTGGGGAAACGCAATTCCTTGCCGTTCAAAATTCCATTACTACCCTGCACCACATCATCCTTAATGTCAAACAACTTTTTCAGGCGATCCAGTTCTGAATCGTCAATGGTACGGTCAATCATCACCAGGGCATTTTCGACGGAACCGCCTTTGATGAGTCCCTGCTTCTTCAATTCGTCAACCTCATGGAGGAAGCAAAAAGTCCGCGCCGGTGCGAATTGTTCGACAAAATCTTCCTCAAGGGAATAGAATGAGGTGTACTGCGTACCCAGAGACTGGAGCTTATAATCAATCATAAAGGTCGCGCGGAACTGATTCGACGGCAGCACGTGAATATCGACACCCTTTTCAGGGTCGGTGTATGTCACCGTACGCTCCACCGTCAGGTATTCACGAACAGCATCCTGCTCCACAATCCCTGCTTCCAATAATTTATCCACGAACATAATAGCGCTGCCGTCGGCAACCGGAGGCTCTTTGTTATCCAGTTCTATAATGATATTGTCGATTTCGAGTCCACTTACTGCGGCCAAAACATGCTCGGTTGTGTGTATCCGAACACCATTTTGTTCTAATGTCGTTCCCCGGGAAATATCCACGACATGATCAATATCAGCCTTGATCATGGGCGCATTTTCCACATCGATTCTCTGAAAAACATACCCCGTATTTTCCGGCGCAGGCTTGAACGTCATCGTGGTGAATACACCTGTGTGTAAACCGACCCCTGAAATCGAAATGGGACGAGCAATCGTGCGCTGTTTGTGATTTTCCATGGGAGACATTAATCCTCTATTCGTTTTCTGGTTCTTTTAATCGGATTTCCAAGTTTTTTATCCGGTTAACGAGGTCAGGGATTTTCGAAATATAAGCATCACGCTTTAAGAACTCTTTATGAGATCTGGCTGGAAATCCGCCCACGATCTCACCATCCGGTACATCCCGCGTGACACCACCACGAGTAGCGATGGAGACACGATTTCCCACATGGACGTGACCGATAACCCCGCTTTGTCCCCCCATTTGAACATTATCACCCAAAATTGTGCTTCCGGCAATGGCAACCTGTGCGGTAATGAGACAGCCCTTACCCAGCTTCACATTATGAGCAATGTGAACCTGATTATCAAGTTTGGTACTTTCACCAATCTCGGTGTCACCAATGGTCCCCCGATCAATCGCACAACCGGCACCAATTTCAACATGATCATGGATCACCACACGACCCGTCTGGGGGATTTTGAAAATGCCTTCCGGGGTGGGCGCAAAACCAAAGCCATCACTACCGATCACAGCACCACTATGGATCTCCACGTGATTTCCCATCAACATCCCGTCATAGACGGAAACATTTGGGTGAATCCAGCAATCGCTGCCAATTCTGGTTCCATCACCGATCGTTGTATGACTTTCGATAATCGTGCTATCTCCAATGACAGCCTCACGCCCAATGACCACATAAGGTCCGATTTCGGCTGTTGGTGCGATCCTGGCTGATGATGCTACTACCGCCGTTGTGTGAACACCAGCTTTCGGCACCCGAGGTTTGTGATTCAGGAGATAGAGCGCTTTAACCATGCCGGCGTAAGGATCATCCATTCGAATCAGATTGGGAAAGTCAATATCCAGATCTGTCGAAACAATCAGCGCGGATGCTTTTGTGGTCTCGGAAAATTTTCGATACTTCGGGTTGGCAATAAACGAAATCTCACCGGTGTGTGCCGAATGAATTTCGCTAACACGCGTGATTGTGAGCGACCCGTCGCCCTCGAGATTACCCTCTAAGGCTTGGGCTATGGCCAGGAGATTCATGGCCAAAACTTATTTCGCTCCACCTTTACGTAATTCATTCAAAACGACATTCGTGAGATCGTAGGAATCTTTGGCGTACAGAATGTTACCCTGAACCGTGTCGAAAATAAAATCGTATCCATAATCCAGGCCGACTTTTTTGATCGCCTTATTGATTTTATCCAGAATAGGTGCGGCGATTTGCTGCTGCTTTTGGTAAATCTCACCCTGTGGACCTAATTTCTCGACCTGAAACTGACGCAGTTGATCACTTAATGACTTGATCTCAGTCTCTTTTGCCTTCCGGTTCGCTTCCGTCATGATAAATTTTTGGCGTTCATACTCTTGTTGAAGACTATCCAAACGACCTGCCATGGCATAGTATTGATCCTGAATCCGCTTGCCCTCAACTTCAAGTTTGCTCTGCGCTTCACGAAACTCTTCAAACTCGTTCAGAATGACCTCTGAGTTGATGTAGCCCAGTTTCTGTGCGGAAACGCTACTAACCCAAAACAACCCAAGTGCCAGCAATATTGTTGATTTACGACCCAACACGGTCCCTCCTTGTGTGTAGTATCTCTAAAACTGTTGCCCAAAGATGAAGTGCACTTCGGGTGATTTCCAACTTGTCTGTGATAACCCCAATGATGGGCGATCAAAGCCCCACCCCAGGTCAATTCCCAATAAACCAATCGGTGGCATGATAATTCGACCACCAATTCCCGCCGAACGTTTCAGATCGTAGAAGTTCGTCTCATTCCAATCCCGCCAGGTATTTCCAGCTTCAGCAAAGACCAGAAGGAATAACAACGGGTTCGGCGATAGTTTAAACCGAAGTTCGCTGGTTACCTTGAATAAACTTTTACCACCATACCAAATTCCCGAGGTCGAGGACGGCCCCACCGATCGTTCCGGATAACCGCGCAAAGCCGAACCCCAGATCAGACCGGCACCACCCATGAAGAAGTATTCATCGTAGGGAATGATATGGGCAATATCGTCGTCAATGGCACTTAAGTATCCCAGTTCAGCAAAATTTCGCCAGGTAATGTTCTCATTGCCCATGGGGCTGAACCATTCCAGGTTCGCCTCCTGTTTGACGAAACTTTCATTCCCGCCCATGAACCCACCGCTGATCGTCGAAGTCAAATTCAAAACTGAACCTTCGGTTGGAAATTCTGGTGCATTCCGTGAATCGCGTGAGATCACCTGCCGCAGACTGATCCCTGAGGTTTTTTCCAGGTGGGCTGGGTTGACCTGGTCGAATATGGACCAATCGTAGACCTTCGTCAGGTCATAGGTGTTACGCATCGCCTGGAATATCCAGCGACCACGGAAATAATTGTCAGGCCACCTGAATCGCCTGCCAAATGTCAGTGATCCACCGGTGGAATGCATATCGTAGGGTGTATAGGAATAACTTGAGGATGTACTCCCAAAATAGCTGTTCAAATCCCCACGGCTACGGTCTGTGTCAAACAACGATACACCCAGCAGGTTTGGTGTGTCAAATAGCCAGGGCTCGGTGAAACTAATGGAAAATGAGCGGTAACTGTAGGCGCGTTGTAGGTTAAATGAAAGCTGCTGACCGTTCCCCAGAAAGTTCGGGAACTGCATGCCAAGGGTACCAATCAAGCCATCGCGTTCGCTGTAACCAGCACTGGCGGTCGCCATTCCCGTCTGTTTTTCTTCTACTGAAAACTCCAGATCAATTTCATCATCATCCACAGGCAAAACATCCGGGACGACATTATTAAAATAATTTAAAATCATGATTTCGCGCTGGCTACGCATGAGCGCGGTACGACTGAATTGGTCACCGGGGAAAACGCGTAATTCCCGCCGGATGACATTTTCTTTGGTTTTGTCATTCCCAACAATATTGATCTGACGAACCTTGACAGGACTATACTCAACCACATCTATTTTCAAATTGACCGTATCCACTGCAACCGGAATCTCCACGGGATTGACCTGGACATACAAATACCCACGATCCATATAGGGACCGCGCAAATTCGTCTCAATTTTTTCAGCAAGTTTTTCGGCATCGTAAATATCACCACGCTGGATGCCCAAAGCTTTCAGCATATTTTCTGTGGGAAAGAGGGTGTTCCCCGAAATGGAAACATCGCCATATTTGTATTGCGCACCTTCGTGCACATCTACCTCAATAAACATGCGCTTCTTGTTATCAGAGTAATAGATGCTATCACGAATTACCTCGGCATCGCGGTAACCTTTGGACTTGTAATAATCCACCAGTCTGGATTCGTCAGCGCTCAGGTTATCCTGATTGTATTCGGATTCTGCCCAAAATTTCCACCATCGCTCCTGCTTGATTTTTTCCATTTTACCACGCAGTTTGCGATCACTCATCTGGGTGTTGCCCACAAAATCAATGGTGTAAACCTTGACTTTTTTACCTTCTTCAATGTCGAACTGGATACCCCGCGTATTCTCTTTTTCGCCTTCAAATGTTGCCGGTGTTATTTCAGCGAGCAAATAGCCCTTATCCAGATACATTGTTTTGATTTTATTTTGGGCTTCATAAACGGCATTGGGTGAAAGAACCTGTCCGGGATAGAGTTTGAGCTCCTCCTCGATGTCATCATTTTTTATTTTTTTATTGCCCTTCAGGACAAGTTCATCCATTCGCGGATATTCTTCCACGGAAATGATCAGGTAAATGCCCTCCGGTGTTTGCCTGTCAGCCACCAACTTGATGTCAGAAAAAAGTCCCAAATTCCACAATTGACGGACAGCATCTCCAAAGGCATCGGCGTTAATGTCAGTACCGACTTTGAGACCCGAATTCTGAATAATGACATCTGGCGATGCGGTTTTATTCCCCACGACGGTAATATTGAAAATTTTAACCTTCGCAGCCTGGCCGGAAAGATTGCACACGACCATAAGACTGATTAAAAGCACAAGGATTTTCTTAGGGGAATGCCACATATTGATTAGTTGCTTTTCGTTAAATGCTTAATGAATTAGTTGTTCGCTTACCTTGCCAAATCGTCGTTCACGCTTCTGAAAATCCTTGATCGCCAGCAGAAGTTCATACTCTCTGAAGGCTGGCCAATAATCAGGCGTGATATACATTTCTGTATAGGCCATCTGCCATAGTAAAAAATTGCTGATGCGCGCCTCACCACTGGTACGGATGAGTAAATCCGGATCCGGCAGGTTAGCCGTATAAAGTTTTTTGCTGAATAAGTCCGCGGTGATTTCACCTGGCTTAATTTTTCCATCAGCAACATCCTGGCTGATTTGATTCACCGCATCCAGGATTTCCTGTCTGGAACCATAACTCAATGCCAGGTTCAATCCAAGTCCCGTGTTCTTCGAGAGCCGTTGGATGGCTTGCTCCATCCCGCGTCGCGGTGCTTCAGGTAAATCCATTAAGCGTCCAATGACTGAGAGCCGAACATTGTTCCGATCTAAATCCTCAACTTCATGGTTGATGGTCTCCAGCAACAGTTGCATCAGAGCTGAGACTTCCAGGCGGGGTCGCTGCCAGTTTTCACTTGAGAAGGTGAAAAGTGTCAGGTATTTCACACCCATTTCACCGCATAAACGCGTCACGACGCGTACAGATTTAATGCCTTCAGAATGTCCTGCCACCCGCGGCAGACCGCGCTGTTTCGCCCAGCGTCCATTCCCATCCATAATGATAGCGATGTGATTCGGGAGGTTGCCCTGGGCCAAAATTTCTGATTTTAATGATTCGATAGTCTGATTCATTCGTTCTTATTTAGCTGTGCCCAAAAGCGCGGCAATATAGACGCAGGCTCATCCCCTGTCAAGCGAGTTGGCGGGGTGAGTCTGCCCCTCAAATCCAGCTTATTCCATCCCCAGTTTACGGCGACCTTCCAGTGTGATCATATCTGGAGACCAACGGGGTTCCCAGACGATATTCACCTGAACATGTTCCACTCCGTCTACGGCCAAAACTTTCGATTGGGCGTCTTCGCTGATATAGGAGGACATGGGACAACCTTTAGCCGTCAGCGTCATTTGGATGTCAACGTTACTACCCTCAATCTGGACACTATAGATCAAACCCAGATCAACCACATTAACAGGAATTTCAGGGTCGAAACATTGCTTTAATGCTTCCATTACCATTATTTCAGATACCATTATTTGACCTCGACTAATTTTGCGGACGTTGTATGAAAAATCATCTTATCGAATAACCATCTGCGTTATCTGGTCAGCAATTCGACCAAATTCCTGAGCAATTTCAGAATCGCCATGGTGAATCGCCAGTGGCTCCCCATCTTCGCCAGCCTGCATGACCATCTCATTCAAAGGTATGCGCCCCAGTAGTGGTACATTCATCCGCTGACTTTCGCGTTCACCACCACCCTTGGAAAATATTTCTGCATGGTGCCCACAATTCACACAGACATAATAACTCATGTTCTCAATGATACCCAGCACGGGGGTGTTCACCTTACTGAACATATTCGCACCGCGCTGGACATCTAACAAGGCCAAGTCCTGAGGGGTGGTGACGATGATTGCACCCGTGAGTGCTAATTTTTGAACCAGGGTCAATTGGACATCGCCCGTGCCGGGGGGCAGGTCCATGATCAGAAAATCCAAATCACCCCACTGTACATCGTTCAAAAACTGCGTGACAAGTTTTGCCACCATGGGACCACGCCAAATTACGGGGGAGTCATCACCCAGGATAAACCCGAAGGACATGAGCTCCATGCCATACTTTTTAATGGGCAGGAGTTTGTTTCCCGGTAAAACTTTGGGAACTTCTGAAACACCCATGGTCATGGGTAAACTTGGACCGTAAACATCCAAATCGAGCAATCCAACATGATACCCTTGGGTCATCAATGCCGCCGCCAGATTTGCTGCGACGGTGGATTTCCCAACACCACCTTTACCGCTGGCAACGGCGATTGTGTATTTCACGGATGGCAATAATCCCTGTTCAGCCATTTGCGAACTCGCCGCAGCAGGCTGTCCGGTTAGTTCTTCACCAGTGATCAAAACGCTGACCGTCTGGAATCCAGCATCACGCAATTTGGATTCAACATTTTGCATAATTTGGGATTTAATGGTGTCATCAGCGGATGTGATGTTCAATTCCACTTTGGCCGAGTTGTCATCAATAAATAGGTTCCGTATCATTCCGAATGACACAATATTTCGACTGAAACCGGGATATTTCACATCCTCTAATAGCTTCAGGACTTGTTCTTTATTCAAAATTTTGCTCCTCGCATGTGTATTTCATTTTCGACCCGAATATAGACGACGGCTCGTGGGAATTGAAGTTCAAAACCGATTGAAAAAAATGGCGTCGAGGGGCTGGATGGTCATTGTAGAAAAACTTTCCTCAGCTTTGAGAACGCAAAAAAGCCCCGGTAAGAAAAAATTACCAGGGCTTTTAAATAGATTTGTTGAAGCGGTGCTTATTTGCCAGTCAAACGATGGTAACGCTCCATTAAAACTTCTTCAGACTCTACTTTGCCGACAGGAATACAATCAACCGGACAAACCTCTACGCATTGGGATTCGTCGAAGTGGCCTTTGCATTCAGTACATTTTTCCGGATCGATTTCGTAAATCTCTTCGCCTTCATAAATTGCTTCATTCGGGCATTCGGGCTCACAGGCACCACAGTTGATGCATTCTTCAGTAATGGTTAAGGACATTTTGCCTCCTGTTATATTTTTCTCTGGTCAGGATTCCTTGAATTTCAACGATCCTACAGCTAAAGCATCCGCGCACATTAGCTGACGGCAAGGTTGTCTTCAAAAAGCGTACCGGAGTTCTGCAACGCTGGCGAATATAGAAAATATATTTTTTGAGGTCTATGCTTTTCCCAAATTTATTCAGGTTAAATTCTCTCATGAATCCGGTTTTGTTGCAGTGATATTTAATCGTATACTACCCCCTCAATCGGAGAAATAGATGAAAATTGCTTATCTGGATGGACGCAGACTGTACCGTGTACTTTACGCTGGAATTCAGAATATTCTCGACAACCAGGATTATTTGAATAAAATCAATGTTTTCCCGGTTCCGGATGGCGATACCGGCACCAACATGGCCTACACGCTTATGGGTATTGCGGAACGCATGCAGACCCATTTGTACCTGCCCTTAGGTGAGCTCAGTCAGGAGGTCGCCAACGCTGCAATTGACAACGCCCGGGGTAATTCCGGTGCCATTCTAGCCCAATTTTTTCAGGGTTTCGCTGAGGCGGTCGCCGGAAAAGCCAAACTGTCAACAACCCAATTCGCCGAAGCGACGGCCATGGCCAGTCAAAGTGCCTATCTGGCATTATCCCATCCCAGGGAAGGCACGATTCTCTCCGTAATCAAATCCTGGTCAACCTGTCTCCGGGAAAAAGCAGGTCACTATCGCGATTATCTGAGTCTGATGGAATCGGCATTACACGAGGCGAAAGCCGCCCTCAAATACACGCCCGAACAACTTCCGGTACTGAAAAAGGCAGGCGTGGTTGATGCCGCGGGACAGGGTTTCGTAGACATTTTAGAGGGTATATTCCATTTCATGCAACACGGCAACCTGCGTGAGACACATAAACTCGAATCGCTGCCAATTGACCCGGCAGGAAATGAAGACCTTCATCCGGAGACGCTTAATCTCGACTATCCATTTTGCACGGAATGCGTGATGACCGGCGCGAATCTGAATCGGCAAACGGTCATGCATGAACTGGAACAGCACGGGGATAGTGTCGTCGTCGCGGGTTCCTCCCAACACATAAAAATTCACCTTCATACCAACCAACCCGGACAAGTTTTTGGGCGACTGAAAAGTTTGGGACAGGTGTCCCAACAGAAAGTTGATGACATGCGTGTCCAGCACCGTGCCGCTACCGATCCGAAGACAATTGCGCTGGTTGTAGATTCCACCTGCGACTTGCCGCCAGAAATATTTGACCGGTTCCATGTCCACATCATTCCGGTGCGACTCAATTTTGGGGATGAAGAATTCATCGACAAAATAACGATCTCTGAGGAAGAATTTTACCAGCGACTACTGACGGACAAATTCCATCCCAAGACATCCCAGCCACCACTGGGGGACATTAAACGGCTGCTGAAATTTTTAGCTTCCCACTACAGCAGCATCATTTCCATTAATGTCCCTCGCAATTCTTCCGGTACCATTCAGGGTATCGAAGCCGGATTCAAGGAGATTCAGGTCGCGAACAAGGTTGCGGTGGATGGCCTTAGTCTCTCAATCGGTACGGGTCTGGTGGTCATTGAAGCTGGGGAAGCGATTGAAGCTGGGGAATCCTTTGAAAATGTGGTACGCCGGACAAATGAGGCGACGCAAAAAACCGATGTTTATGTCGGTCTGGACTCCATGGATGCGATTCTCCGTGGTGGCCGTGTTACAGATAAAAAGAAAAAACTCATCGAAGCACTCCATCTCAATCCCGTTTTAACCATGAATAAAACCGGCTTCGTCGGGTCTGCAGGCGTGACATTTGGACGACGACATAAATTTGAGAAATTTGTCAAACTGGTCATCAAGAAAATCGGAAATCGGGAAGTCAAACGCATCGGGATCGTGCATGCGGTCAATCCTGAAGCCGCTGAAGCAGCAAAAATGACCTTGAATCAGAGATTCCCTCAGGCGGAAATTTACATGAGCACGGTGGGGCCGGCGCTCGGTGTGCATGCTGGCCGAAAGGCACTGGGCGTGGCCGTACAATTTGTTTAGTGATTGAAATTTCAACTGTAATTAGCGTTTAAGGAGTTATCATGACCACCCTATTGGTAGTCCTGTTGATCAGTTATGTGATTGGTTCCACACCGACGAGTATTATCGTCTCCAGGCTATTTTACAAGTCCGATATTCGGGAGCACGGTTCAAAAAACGCTGGGGCGACCAATGTATTTCGAACCTTTGGCTGGAAGCCTGCTCTGTTTGTCATGCTGGTCGATGTGTTCAAGGGGTGGCTGCCAGCCTGGTATGTGGGGAATCACGTAATCAAGGGGATTGCATTATCAGGAAATATTGATGCACTCATGATTCTGGCCGGATTTGCCGCTGTCCTGGGTCATACCTACACGATTTTCGCACATTTTAAAGGTGGCAAAGGAGTCGGTACCGCGGCTGGTTTATTGATCGCATTATTTCCCATCGCGGTCCCCATTTGTATTGCCATCTTTATTTTAACTTTGCTTTTCACAGGGATGGTGTCTTTGGGTAGTATATTGGCGGCAACATCGTTGCCGATCATTCTGGTTTTACTGAAACTATTTGCAGGTCATCCCGTTTCTCAAACCCTGCTCATTTTTTCCGTTTTCATACCCATATTCATCATTTTCACGCATCGCAGCAATGTGGGGCGAATTATGGCCGGAACGGAAAACCGCTTTGAAAAGGCAATGATTTTCAAGAAGAAAAAGTAGTCTTTTTCAAAATATCTGTCGAGAAACTGAAGATTTTTTAAAAGAGCGCTTCACGGTTACTCAATTCTTCAACCGTCCGCGCGTACTCATTCTCGTGCTCGTTCTCGTACTCGAGTTTTTCTTAGATTACAAATCTCCACACAAGAAAAAGCAAGCCAAAACCCGTTAAAAATGTGATCCCGGCAATGCTGAGGTAACGCAGCCAGCGTGGGGGTTGCGCCTCCAGCGGAACATGGCTGCTGGTAATGACGCGATGATTCATAAAGGCCAAAACCGGCGCTGTCAGAAAGGATAAAGTCGTCGCAATATCAACCATCATGGTCATACTCCCGGACAACCAACTGATGAGAATGAGGCCACCCCCTGCAACTACGATCATCCATATCCAATATAATCTGTCATCCGTGATTGTGGTTTTCACGGTTGGAAATACGAGTTCGGTGGTACGGCGTAAAACCCGGGGAAAGGCATCCGTGACTGCCAGGACCGTAGAAAACATGGTGG
The DNA here is from genome assembly GCA_001872685.1 of Fidelibacterota bacterium CG1_02_48_14. Classification (GTDB taxonomy): domain Bacteria; phylum Fidelibacterota; class UBA8477; order UBA8477; family UBA8477; genus UBA8477. The sequence goes on along the minus strand of MNWS01000121.1, from coordinate 2,606 downwards.
TAAATCCGGCGATTAGAATCAGCGGCCGGCTCCATTCACCCAAACTTTGGGTGTAAAGTCCTACGAATTGACCCGCAAATGCAATTCCGGCAGATGAGAAAACCTCCCCGGAGCCATACATCACCAAAGCTCCCAGGGACAAAAAGCCCAGTGACAGCAGCGCTGCACCAATATAACCGATGTTAAAGTCAATCCCGGATTCCCGTATGGTGGGAGCATGGCCGGTTTGCCTCTTACGCTCAAGCGTCCATAGTGAATTCCATACACTAATGTCAATCGCAGATGGCATCCACCCCATCACCGCCACCAAAAATGCGACACCCGAAACTGTCCAGACTGCTGGTCGCTGAAAGTTTGGATGTTCTGTCGCTCCGTGTGAAAATGCTGCCACAACCGCCACAATCGTAGAAATTGCTAAAATCACGATGATAATTTTGGTGAGCATATCCAACAGCGGGTAGCGCCCAACCATTAACACTACCATGCAAAAGCCGAGTAAAATGGCACTCCAGATCGCGGGCGTCAGTGCAATGCCAAATAGTTGGCCCGCCAGTCCGGCGGCAACAACCGTCACGGCTGCCTGAATGGAAAACATGGTTCCAAATGTCATCACAATGAAAATGACCAGCGCCCATTTCCCCAGTTTTTGGTATCCTTCCAGCAAACTTTCGCCAGTGGCTGCGGCATACCGTGGACCAAATTCAAAAGCGGGATACTTGAATAAATTTGCTACGATTAAAACCCAAATTAACCCGAAACCGTAAATGGCTCCGGCTCGGGTCGATTGGACTAAATGCGAAACACCAATTGCCGCTCCCGCCCAGATAAGGCCAGGTCCGATACTCTTCATCAAATTGCTTTTTTGAGCGCCTGATTTCGCCATTCTTTCTGCCTCCGCTATTTTCATCGCTTGTGATTCGGGCAAATCTAGCAGGCTCTCTGTTTAGCTCCAAGGAGAAACCCGGTGCGTGAAATTACTCGTTTACCCAGCATGTCCGGGCGTCTAAATTCCCCACGAATCTCCGGACCAGACAATGAAATTGAGGTACCCATGTTTTTAAGAATGAATATCGGTTTATTGATCGTCGTGAATGTCCTGTTGGACAGTTGCAGTGCACTGGTGCCAACCGGCTCAATATCTCAGGCTGAATGGGGTGGCACACCCGTCGCAACGGACTCAGGTCAAACCATTCAATACATCACGATACACCATTCCGGCGTCGTGTTTGAGCAGGGCAAAGACCCGAAAGCCTACCTCCAAAATCTTCAAAAATGGTCCCGCGCCGAGAAAACCTGGATTGATCTCCCCTACCATTACATCCTGGACTTAGACGGAAATATATATGACGGTCGAAATCCGGGTTTGCCTGGTGACACCAACACCTCTTACGATGTTAACCATCATTTGATAATCTGTGTTTTGGGTAATTACGAAGAACAAATAATGAGCAATTCACAGATGGAATCCCTCGTTAAATTCACGGCAAAGAAAGCGCGTAAATATGCCGTCCCACCTGAGAATATCCGGACTCACAAAGATTGGGTACCAACGGAAACAGTATGTCCCGGCAGGGATATTCAAAGATTATTCGATAGTGGTGAATTTCACAGAATGGTTTCAGACCGTCTCAAATCTAAAAACTAACCAGAGTCAGAAGGAATGGTTTCATGCCATTTGTAAACATCAAAGTAGCCGGAACACTTACAAAAGAACAAAAAGCCGAGATCGCCAGGGAAGTAACCGCCCTGCTTGAACGCATCGCCAACAAACCTCCGGAAGCAACCTCCGTGGTGATTGAAGAGGTTAGCCGGGAGAATTGGGCTAAAGCTGGCGTACTGCTGGCTGATCGCTAATTCAAGTGAATTCGCCCGGATTTTTCAATCGAATTAAAAAAAATGCCTCTGATTTCGGTCAGAGGCATTTTATGATCATTCAGAACAATATTGAACTATCATGGAATCTTAAAATTTGCGATCGTGCTGTAAGAGTTAACCTCGGTCTGATCAGATTGGGAGTAGGTTCCCAACTGCCAGTAATAGGTCCCACCGGTACTCAGTGCCGGCGCTGAACTGGGATAGGTGACTTGAGGATTGCCGGTCGCGGGTTGATCAACTTTGGTCTCCCAGACTGTTCCAGAGTAAGCTGATTCGCGAAGGGAAAGTTGATAACCATCTGCACCTTCTAATCTTTGCCAGGTAAACGTCGGTCTCGAACTCGTGGCAGTCTCACCACCAATCGGTCCCAGTAATGTAGGTACGGCCAGCGGGATATCATCCACGATGACAGATGGTGAGCTCGGTAACCCGCCCTTATCTACGGCAACCAAGCGGTAGTAATAATGGATTCCGACTTCGACTGCGAGATCCGTGTAACTTGTTCCAGAAAGCGAATCCAGCAAATTCGATTCGATTAGTTGAAAACTACCGGTTGTCGCCCGATAAAGATTATAATGGTCAAAATCTGACTCTGTATTTAGCGACCATGTTAGTTCGATATTCAGTAGTGATTCTGTCGCAATATTATGAGCATAAATGGTGAACCCAACAGGTTGACTCGGCGCCGTAATGTTGAAGGATTGAATTCGCTCAGCAAGAAAGGTAAACTC
>MNWS01000224.1 GCA_001872685.1 Fidelibacterota bacterium CG1_02_48_14 | reverse complement strand
CAGGCTCTTTTGATGCCGGCAGAATGCCGTAAAACCAGAAATTAATAAGTTCACGAATCAGTTCCAGATTGGAGGGAATAATGTTGTGCAATCGGGGGTCTTTGATCAAGTCTTGAACATGGTTGAACATGAATTGGAGGAATTCCAGATTCATGTCAGGTCGTAGCTCACCCGTTTTTTGCGCTTGCCTGAAGAAATTCATCGTCAATTGTTGAGCATCCACGGCTTGTGTCCAAAAATGCTCCATGAGTTTCGGATCAGCCTGGATTAATTCCTCCAGAAATTCCTCACTCAACTTCGCGCTTTCCTCCATTTTCACCTGGATGATCAGTCGTAATTTTTCCTTAAATGAAATATCTTTCTCAATGATTTCATTAAACTTACGGATACCATGCTGGACGAGATCGTCCAGGATTTTCTTTACAATTGCCTGCTTGTTGGGGTAATACTTGTAGAAGGTCACTTTACTGACACCGGCTGTACGGCAGATCTCTTCGATGGTGATTCTGCGAACGCCATGTTTAGCAATCAATTCAAAAGCTGTAGCCAGGAGCTGATCATGTTTGGTGGAAACTTCAGGACGGAGGCTTGGAGGGGGTGTAGGTGGGGGTTTGGTTGCCATATTGAGTTGGTTTACGATTATTGAAATTATTCCCTTTATCCGTAAAGATTCTAAGTAATCCGTTAACCCAAAACAAGAACTATTTGCTTCTCAAAAATGACCGAATTTCTACTGACCAATACTTGTGATGCTACCCTAAATGGGGTTATATATCGCCTTGACTCAGAAAAATCGAAATAAGCGGAGTGTTAAGGCATGAAAACCTGGTTGGGGATAGATCTTGGGGGCACCAATATGCGTGTTGGGGTTGTCAGGCAAAATGCATTACTGGGCGTCAAGACCCGTCCCGTTCCGCAAACAAACGATAGCCGCATCGTTTACGATGCCCTGGTGCAACTTATCCGGGAATCAATGACGCCGGAAATTAACGGCATCGGTGTTGCCGTACCCGGTGCCGTTGATCATGAACGTGGTGTCGTCTATAACCTGAATAATATTCCCAGTTGGATCGAAGTGCCGCTGAAAACACTGTTTGAAAATGAATTCAAGATTGATACCGAGATTAATAATGATGCGAATGCATTTGTCATTGGTGAAAAACATTTCGGCCAGGCTCGGGATTTCAATAATGTCGTGGGGTTGATTCTGGGGACGGGCATGGGTTCCGGAATGCTCATGAATGGCCAGCTTTACACCGGTGCAAATGGCGGCGCCGGGGAATTCGGGATGTTACCCTACGAAGGGGGTATACTGGAGGACTATTGTAGCGGCAAATTTTTTACCCAGCACGCCGGTATAACGGGCAAGGAAGCTGCCGACCGGGCGGGACGGGGTGACAGTCACGCTCAAGCCCTGTTTTTTGAGTTCGGAAAGCATCTTGGTGCCGCGCTGAAAACCGTTGTTTATGCGGTTGACCCGGAGATGATCGTTTTGGGTGGTTCCATCAGCAAGGCTATTCCCTACTTTAAAACCACCATGCTGGATTCCCTGAATTCACTTATTTTTCCCCGCACCCTAGCCAGACTGCAAATCACATGTTCCGCGATCGAGCACATCGCCATATTGGGTGCGGCTGCATTCTGCATGGAACGAAACGGCAAATAGCGCTGGTTCGTTTTCTCAAGGTTTAATTTCCAAATGCGCCGGGTTGTGTCGTAAACTTGAGCGTTTCCAAAACATATTTGAGCGACATCGATTGATTTCTTTTCGATGTTCAGGGGAGCAGGAGTTGTATGCACGCATTTCATTGGCTTGACATCACCGTCATTGTTGTTTTTTTCATCATCATTTTTGGGGTAGCAGCGTATTACTCCAAACGAGCCGGGCAGACCACGGAAAGTTTTTTCCTCTCCGGTCGGGACTTACCCTGGTGGGTTGCTGGCACTGCCATGGTGGCAACGACGTTTGCCGCGGACACGCCGCTGGCGGTCACTGAGCTCGTAGCAAAAAATGGCATCGCCGGTAACTGGTTATGGTGGAATATGCTGATTGGCGGCATGCTCACCGTGTTTTTCTTCTCCCGACTCTGGCGTCGGTCGGGTGTCATGACCGATGTTGAATTTATCGAATTGCGATATTCAGGGAAACCCGCCGCCGTTTTACGCGGGTTTCGGGCGATCTATTTGGGGTTGTTTGCCAATGCCATCGTCATGGGTTGGGTCAATAAAGCCATGGAGAAGATATTTCAGGTTACAATTCCAGGTATTGAACCATTTTTACTCGTCACGCTTGTCGCGATCATCATTGCCATTTATGCCTCTGCATCGGGATTACTCGGTACAGCCCGGACAGACAGCATCCAATTCGTCTTTGCCATGGTGGGTTGCATTGTACTGGCTATCATTGTTGTAAAATTACCGGAAGTTGGTGGGATGGTCGCGCTGAAAGAAAAACTCGCACCGCAGGTATTGGACTTTTTTCCGAAAGTGGGACAAGCCTCAGCCAGTGGCATAACTGGCGGCGTTTTATCGCTCTCCGTAGGTGCATTCATCGCCCACATCGGACTGCAATGGTGGAGTTCCTGGTATCCTGGTTCTGATCCCGGTGGTGGCGGATATGTCGCCCAGCGAATGATGTCCGCCAAGGATGAAAAGCACAGTTTGTTCGCCACATTGTGGTTCACAATTGCCCATTATACGCTGCGTCCCTGGCCGTGGATTATTGTCGCCCTGGCTGCATTGGTCATTCTCCCCCGAGCAAAAAATGAAGCTGTACTTCAGCAGGAAAATCCCGGTCTGTACCAACAGGTTGTGACCGTGTATGGAGACAAATCATTATTACGGTCTGATAATCCTGCCTACCAAAATCCCGAATTCAAGGCGTTCTACGAAAAATATGAGAACACGGTAGATCCCGGGGTCATGTATCCCAAATTGATGCTGCGCTACCTGCCAACCGGGTTGCTCGGTCTGTTGATAGCCGTATTTCTGGCAGCCTACATGTCAACCATTTCATCGCAACTCAACTGGGGAACATCCTATCTCATCAATGATTTTTACCGTCGGTTTTTCAGGCGAAACGCGGATGAGCGTCACTATGTCTTTGCCTCAAAAGTTGGCATTTTCCTCATGACGGCATTTTCGCTCGTCATCACGCGCTATTTTTTGACCACCATCTCCGGAGCCTGGGAATTTATCATTAATGCCTCTGCCGGAATTGGCGCTGTACTCATTTTGCGGTGGTTCTGGTGGCGCATTAATGCCTGGTCAGAAATTTCTGCCATGCTGGCGCCCCTGGTCATTTATCCCATCGCGCGTTATCAGTTTCATCTTGAATCACCCATCACATTATTCCCCATCGTGATTGGAACAACCATTGTTTGGTTGATCGTCACCTTTTTAACGAAACCTACGGATGAAAAGGTACTCACGAAGTTCTATGAACGCACCCATCCGGGTGGAATGGGTTGGCGCGCCCTGGCGGCAAAACATCCGGAGATCATTTCCGACACCGGTTTTGGTCGGCTTTTCCTAGACTGGGCCGCTGGCGTCGTCCTGGTTTATGCTTCGCTCTTCGGGATTGGTAAACTACTGTTCGGTGACTATCTGGCAGCTTTCAGCTACCTTTTCATCGGCGCCATCGCCGCCGCGATAATCTATCTCGATTTGCGGTCGCGGGGATTTGAGACTATCGCAGAATAGTGAGCCGTAACGTGTGACACCGGGTATTATCTGCTGTCAGTTATGTGGTTGTGTAAGAAGAAGTGTTGTCCGGCACTAAATTTAAATCAAAGTGTGCCACTTGAGGGAGAGCGCTAGTGCCCACCGGGTCAGGTGGCCCATTTTAACGATACCCTCGAGCAACCAGCCCGTGGGTGAATGAGCCATAATATCCGGTCATTATTGCTATGCCGTCTTTATAATCCCCTCCTTTCATGACAGCGCCCGGATATTGAAAGCGGATTTCATCTTTATAGGTATAACGAATTCCATTGTAATGCAGATAAAACATATTAGTCCCACCAAAAAACATATCATTCAATGAAGCAATAGCCGTTAAACGATAAACTGCCCGTCCATACGGCAACGATGCAGCAGGAACAAGCTCAGAAACACCAGGATGAATGTGATAAATATATAGTCCTTCAACTGCAGAGACGATGAGACTGTCTCCGTAAACACCACAGCTTAGGAGTTCAACATTTTCGTCCTGATCAAGGGTCAGATTATATGGTAAGTATAGTTCTTCCCAATTCATGGTCTTATCCTGAAAATGAAGGACTACCTTCTCACCGTACCTGGAGATGGGATTACCAACGATAAAAACATGATTACCATCCGGGGTACCACTTATGCTTAGAAAATCAGTGTCGATACCTGTATTAATATGCTGGAATTCATTCCCATCATAATGCACAACATTCCCATTAAGTCCCGCAAAGTATAAATTTGTTGGTGAGCTTCCCCATATATGGTTCACTTGCTGGATTCCGAAATTGATATAATCAGCTTGCCAAATCATTGAGTATTCATTTCCAACATAGTGGAGAATTTTGCCGCCAGTAGTCATCCATATATCATTGGCATCGAAGATATGTATACCAACAAGGCGTGGCGCAAGCCATTCGCCATCATGTGCACGTGAATACTCCCAAGTAGAACCGTTCCAATGGGCCACATTATATAGGACATCTACGATTCCACCGGCAAGCGAGTCGTACTCAGGGAAATAGATTTGTCCTACAGCCCAGATGTTATTTTCATTGATTATTGCAGCATCATAAATGATAGAGCCATACTCTCCCAATGTATCAATTTCCCAGTAGAAATCACTGCTGGTTGTGTCCAGGCAACAATCCTGAGAATCGGGTCCACAGGGGTGATACCCGGGATCGCACTGTGCTTTTTCAGACGGGGGATCTTGGCAGGTCGTCATCAGGCTCAGGAGCAGAATAACTGGAAAAAGCAGGTGAACCACCCGATGAACCTGTAAACCCGGATAAAGTTGAAATAGAGGCATTTTTTTCAGCATGTGCGATCCATTTATTCTATGTATGTATCCTGGTTAAAAACCAGGGAAAGTTTACCTTCACATACGAAAAGATGCGAGAATTGAATTTTTCGATATTTTTTTATTGTCGTCCTGGTTTATGCTTCCCTTTTCGGGATTAGGAAGCTGCTTTTCGCGGAATATTTGGCGGCTTTCAGCTACCTTTTCATCGGCGCCATCGCCGCCGCGATAATCTATCTCGATTTGCGCTCCCGGGGATTCGAGACTATCGCAGAATAGGAAATTCAATTCACTTCCGGAAAAAATGGCGGCTGAATAAGCTGCCATTTTTTTCATCATCCAATATTTTTTTTTTGCGG
>MNWS01000141.1:4257-5372 GCA_001872685.1 Fidelibacterota bacterium CG1_02_48_14 | reverse complement strand
ACACGCTCATCGCCAATCATGGCAAGACCGGTGAGAATGGCATGGTCATCCCGGAATAACCGATCACCATGAATTTCTGTCCATAATGATGTAATACGCTCAATATAATCGGACGTGTGCGGACGATCTGGATGGCGGGCTAGTTCAACGCGTTGCCACCGTGTCAGCCCCCGGTTCGTTTTACCGGCAAGCTCAGTAAGCTTTTCTTTGAGTTTCTTGATTTCCGGAGACATATCCACGTCACTCTGCGTGGACATAATTTCCATCTCCTTGATTTTCTGCTCCAACTCAATGAGTGGTTTCTCAAATTCCAGAACTGCTCTTGCCATTTTAATGCCCTGATATTGCTTTCAATAATATTTCCAAGTCAAATAGAAATGATTGGTTGTGTAGATAATAATTCAACAATTTGATGCGCTCTGATTCATCCAAATGGTTTGCAGATCGGATGTCTTCCATGGACACCAGTCCAGGCTTAACAATCTGCTTGTCTAATGTCAAATCAAGGGGCGCTCCAACCAAGGTCATTTTTCCCGACCAAACCTGCCTCAATAAAGGTAAGCGTTCTTTAACAACACCCCATTTACGATTCGAATCCCAAGCCTGAAACGGCTCTCCAGCCCGGGCGTATTTTCTCAATTTTCCCTGAACGGTCGTAATAGGCCACCACGTCAGCGATAACAGAATTACAAAGACCAAATCACCCACCCGTTTGACCAATCGGTTCCAGGGTTTGAAATAATCAAATCGCATATCAACGAGCTGCAAATCCCGGATGTCCTCTACCGAAGATTTGCCTATGATAAAGGTTAAATTGCCCGGCACAAGCCTAAAGTTAACGCCCATTTGACCTAACTTCGGTATGTAGGCGAAAAGTTGTCTGAGATTGACCTGCTCCGAGGCAAAAATAACCTCCTCAATATTGTGTATTAATATCAATTCAGGCAGATCACTCAGATCACCTAAAACTTTACTGTCCTGAATGAATTCGTCACTTTTTTCAACCACAATCCCCACCGGATGGTACCTGTATTCAATGTGAGTATTTAGTCGGCCGTATATCTCAACCGCCTTGGTGTACTCCCCAACGATTATCGTTTTCCGGAAATCCAGGG
>MNWS01000141.1:0-4227 GCA_001872685.1 Fidelibacterota bacterium CG1_02_48_14 | reverse complement strand
TGGCAAAAATTCGCCAACCCGGAACCCAAATAAGCACACCTATGAATGCCAGAATCAGGACTTGTCGCGAGAATCCGAATTGTTTGAAAAAGAACGTGAGGGTCACATTTAAAAGAAACCCAAAACCGATAGCCACAATCGCGCGACTCAGGGAAAACCGGTATTGTTTGTATAAACCTACTGATTGAAAAGCCAACAGCCAAACTACGAGGTAAACCATCGTAATAAAGCCATAGGGACCAAAAACATCACTCGTCTGGAATTTTCCGTAAACGGACAGGGCGCTTACGGCTAATATCCCACCAGCATCAAGCAGAATTGGCCAGGCATCTTTTCCAAACCGAGCTATGATAGAGGCAATGAAGCGCATAAAAATACCGATTCGCAGCATCCAATGCAGCGGCCACCAGATGGCAGACCTAAAATGTTTCCGGGCAAATATGTCCATCGCCTTATAAAAATTACCCAGTGCATCCCAACCTGCGAACTTGCTTGATTCACCTTTGTAATGCACAATGCTTGTCACCGGCGTGTACCGAACATCCCAACCCACGACATGGAACCGGAAAGCCCAATCCAAATCTTCACCGTACATGAAAAAGGATTCATCCAACAGCCCCACCGTTTTCACAGCCTCGCTCCGGGCGAACATGCAGCTTCCGCTAATGGCGTCTACCGGTGTTTCAAGATCAGGATCAAGATAGGTAAGATTATATTTCCCGAACAACTTCGAGTTGGGAAACAGTCTTGCCAGACCGGCTAGCTTTGTGAAAGCGACCCAGGGCGTTGGAAATGTCCGCCGACAAGCAAGCTGGAGGGAGCCGTCAGCGTTCAGAATTTTACAACCGCATAATCCGACTGATGGATTTAAGTCCATGTATTCCAGTAGCTTGGAAATCGTATCTTCCTGAACCAAAGTATCTGGATTCAGTAGCCAGACATACTCTCCCGAAGCAATCTCCAGAGCCTGATTGTTTGCTCTGGCGAAACCCACATTCTCATCATTAGCGATGACATTAACCTCAGGAAAATGCGTCTTCAACATCTGGAGACTTCCATCAACGGAATTATTATCAACAACGATAATCTCTGCGTCAATGCCGAAAAGTGCTGTGGAAATACTCTGCAATGCCTGTTGCAGGAATGCCTTGACATTATAATTGACGATGATGATGCTAAGTTGCATAGATGCCCGTAAGGGCTTGAAATTCTATTATAGTTTGCCGAAAAGCGCTTGAAGCCTAAGCTGCCACACACGATAAATCGCTTCATACACGATGGCACGCGACATTTTACTTTGACCCACGGTTCGGTCCATAAAAATGATCGGGATTTCTTTTATTTTGTCGGGTCGCTTACGCCAGGCTCTGAAATTCATCTCAACCTGAAAGGAGTAACCGTTGCTTCTGACGGTATCCAAGTTCAGTTGTTTCAGAAATTCAACACGCCAGCACTTAAACCCACCGGTGCCATCCCGCACGGGCATCCGGGTTATGATCCGAATGTAGAGACTTGCGAAGTAGCTCAACATGAGTCGCGATAAGGGCCAGTTAACGACACTAATGCCATTCACATACCGTGAGCCAATCACCAAATCATACCGCTCGATTTCACGGTAGAAATTCACCAACTCGCCGGGGTCATGAGAAAAATCACCATCCATCTGAACGACCGTATCATAGCCGTGCTGAATCGCGTAGTGGAAACCAGCCACGTATGCCGTCCCCAGACCGAGTTTCCCGGTACGCTGTAGAAGTTTGATTTCGGGATGCCGTGCTTGAGCTGATTTTACCAACTCTGCGGTGCCATCCGGCGAATTATCGTCAATAATAAGAATGTCCGTACTCACCGGAAGATGCAGCACGCGATCAATCACATTCAGGATGTTGTCTTTTTCGTTGTAGGTCGGTATGATTGTCAGATTACCCGGCATACATCTCCCTTTTCAATAGTTCCAATTCTTCGTGTATGGGCAATATATCATAATTCAGCTCAGCTTCAATTTTATCGCACACCAATCCACTTCTCAGCGGTCTGGGTGCCCGCTGCGCGAGCGATTCCGTTGAAATGGGGTGGATCAAATCCGCATTAAGTCCAAATACATCTGCGATTTTAAGAGCGAATGTCAGCCGATTAACAACTTCCCGGCTGCCAAAATTCCAGTCACCCTGGGCTCGTTTTGATACCAACAGGTTAATCACTTCCGCAAGTCGTTTGGCATATGTGGGATTGTTGAATTGATCGTCCACGATGTTTACGGATCTCCCCGCTGTAAGCTCCCCAACCAGCCATGCAACAAAACTGCTGGCAAGACGCTCACCATGTCCATAAAGGACATTTGGACGAACAATGATGGTGTGTTTGCCAGAGCTGGTTACCATTTGTTCACCGGCAAATTTAGTCTGGGCATAAACCCCCTGGGGCGCTGTCGTTGCATTTTCACGATAGGGTCCTGATTTTCCATCAAAAATGTAGTCGGTGGATATATGCACCAATGGCGTTGTATCCGGCAGCACACCCAGAATATTCTGAATAGCGCCCACATTTAATTGGAATGCTTTATCAGGCTCGTCTTCCGCGCGATCCACATTGGTGTAAGCAGCCGTATTGATGATTGCAGCATATTCCCGATCTTCAATAATCTCAGCTACTTGCCTCGCGTTGGTGATGTCGCCCTGTCTGTAATCCATTATTTCATCAACCTGGAACTGGCCCTTCGGTTCGATTCCCACACCAACGACATTATAATTTTGTGAAAATTGATTCACCAGATTCTGCCCCAACAATCCATGTGCACCAAAAATAAGGATTTTAGCCATTTATATTAAAGCTACTTCTCAGGGGTTTTGTGTCAGGTTAAAGAGCTCATTGTTCAATGCATTTATTATAGCCGGAATGGCCATTGATTCCCAATGCGAAAGCAATAAAAACAGCTATTCTGCTGGTTCCGTGAATGAAAATGTCCTCAGCATCATTTCAATCTGGCGGATGTAAGGCAGTTTTTGACGATCAGGCGCCCAAACTATCCCGGTGAGGAGAAATATCTTGTCCTGTTCCGGTGCATAAAAAGAGTACGCGATGAAGGGTCCGCCCTGGATTTCGGTTTTGTGTTCCCATAAACCTCGAAATTCCAAAGCGGCGTGATTATTGATCCAGGATTCCTGCATGGTGAAGTAGGTCATGCTCAACGCGACTTCGGGGATAAGCTTTCCGTAGACATCCTCCAGCATCTGTTTCCCAACGCTGGGTAAATCGAAAGAATCTGGTGCTGGAATTGAATTGATGACGATCCAGCGATAGGGATAATCCCGCCCGAGCCATACAAATTGCTGTGACGGGTCATTTTTCAATTCAAGGTAGTCGTGCATCAAACGCATATACCACCCATACTGCTGGAAGTACCCTTCTGCCAGTTTTGTCTGCTCACCGATCCGATAAATAAAGCTGGTCAACCGTTTGGCGGTCTGGGATTCCATTTTTGCCAACATCTCGGTTTCATTCAATCGAATGCGCGACTGGACATCACCATCGCTTTTCCCAACGACGATCATGAGTTCCTGACCATCGGCGTAGGCATTGCGGCGACTGTAATAAGCGCCGGGTGTATTCCTGATCCGGGTTAATGCGGAATCAGATACCATGGATTTCAGTAGACCCGTCAAGCTACTGCTAACTTCAAACTGGCTGATGAGAATGACATTTTTATACATCCGGAAGGTTTCGAACTGGCTGGGATCAACCCATTTCAGCGTGTATAAATACTCTTCTTGTGGTGTGTAAATGGGTTTGCCGAATGTTTCATTCAGGTAATTCTGAGTAATATTCCAGTTATTTTCTTCAGCAATAACAATGATGACATCGTCTTCTCCCGCAGCCGGTTTTTGCGGCGAAGCACATCCAACGAGCCAAACGGTGAATAAACACACGATACCAATATGCTGTAAATATTGCATTTTACTCCTTCCTCCCACCTTCAAAATCAACGTCATCGCCAACGTCACCGCCTGCGCCTTTGTTTCTTAAACACCTTGTGTTCCTTCGGAGCAGACTTGTGTTCCAATCCAGCGTGTTCAAGCAATTCAAAATCGGCCATGCGCTCCTCCACGGAAACCGAGGCGACTCTGATTGTCACCGGATCACCAAGTTGGAATCGCTTGCGTGTACGACTGCCCACCAGAGCGAACTGGTTTTCCAAATACTCATAATAATCATCATCAATGGAGCGGA
>MNWS01000099.1 GCA_001872685.1 Fidelibacterota bacterium CG1_02_48_14 | reverse complement strand
ATATTCCCACATCTCAGGAATTTAATAACCCGGTTCAGAAGGGGCTTTTTTTGTCGCGATGAAACAGAATTTCGAAGGATTACTTATGATAAAAATTCGTTAGAAGGGTTAAGCTGGAAGACAACCCTGCAGGGCTATTTCCAGGTCACTTCAAATTCAACCCGACGGTTGATCTGACGATTTTCCGGTGTATTGTTGGGGACGAGGGGTACATACTCACTATAACCAACAGCAGCCAATACCTGCGGGGCGATCCCCGCATTATCAATAAAATAGCGGACAACTTCCACGGCACGGGCGCTGGATAACTCCCAATTCGATGGAAATTTTTCAGTATGAATCGGTATGATGTCCGTATGACCAGCGACCATAATTCGACCCGCGTCATCTTTGACCGCTTCGGCGATGATGTTCAAGATCGGCTTGGCGCCAGCGATAATGTCAGCTTTACCCTCATCAAAGAGAATGCGGTCACCCATCCGAATCATCACCCCGTCTGCAGTACCGGTTACGATGACCTTGTTTTGCATACCCATCTCCTGGAGCTTCCGGTTCAGCTCCCGGATGCGTACCGCCCCGGCTGTCCGATTCAACAGATCGTAAGTTTGAGGACCGTCGCCCTCCCTGAAAAAGGGTGTGCGTTGATTATCCAGCGCACCCAAAACACCCCGGAGTGATGATGAGGCCATTTCAAATTTTTTGGCATCAACATTGGCAAAAGAGAGCAGCAGGACGAAAAATGTCAATATGAGTGTCACCATATCCCCAAAGGTCACCATCCAATTGGGGGCAGAATTCAGAGGATCTTTTTTCTCCTCCTGATTCATCAGGTTGAATTTGGAACTCATAATACGACCCTGGTTGTCTCTGTCCGGGAGGACCTTTTATTTGAGTTTGGTTATAGGAGAGCGATTTTTGGGCGGCAGGTAATTCATCAATTTTTTCTCGATGGTATTCGGATGTTCACCATTCTGAATGGCCAACACACCTTCGATGATCATCTGCTTGCGGATAAGCTCTTCATTCGTCCGATTCTTCAATTTTCCGCCAATGGGGAGGAAAATCAGGTTCGCCAGAAACGAGCCATAGAAGGTTGTGATGAGTGCTGTAGCCATGCCTTCCCCAATATTGGAAGGATCATCCAAATTTTTCAACATGGCAATCAAACCGATTAAGGTCCCCAGCAGGCCAAAAGCCGGTGCGTAGGTTCCGAGGCTGAGAAAAATCTGCTGCCCCCGGGTATGGCGGGCCATGAGGTATGTCAGTTCCGTCTCCAAAACCTCGCGAATGGTCTCCGGTTCAGTACCGTCAACTGCCAGTTCCAATCCGATTCGCATGAAATTGTCCTTGATGGAAAGCAATTCCCGGTCAATCGCCAGAATGCCCTCTTTTCGGGCAACCTGAGAGAGGCGGATAAATTTAATGACCACCTCCTTGTCGTCCGTTTTTTGCCAGGCAAAGGCTTTCCTGACAACACCCAGGACGCCCAGAACTTCACGAAGTGTGAAATTGACCAGCGTCGCCGCTGTGGCACCACCAAAAACAATCATGATGGAAGGCAGGTGGATAAACGTTTCCAGATTGCCACCTGAGACAATGGGACTCCATACCAAAAACAGGCCGGAAATAATTCCTAAGATAGTTGCCAGATCCATGGATCAACCACGCTCCGTAAAATGAGGTTTGCATGAGCCGTGAAAAAACCCCTTGCAAACGCTTGGGTTCTGGTGTGATCGAGACGCCGCCAGATTCATCCTGCGATTCTCACGGTGTCTCAGCATGACACATTTGACATCTGGATTTGCCCCTCCCAAAATGTTCACCTCTGTTCATGTCCAACTTCAATTTTGTTCTTACATAGCCCAAGCGGGAATCCGTAAATCCCCTACCTGCCCGTTTCTTTTGCATCACTGCAGAGATGTCAGGTAGAGGACTTACAGATTACCCATTCAGGTTATATCAATGAACTTAACTAACGACCGAAACGTGTCGTCTCTTCCAGAATCGCATCCAGTGTGCTCACAATTCGTGAGGCAGCCTGGTACCCTTTTTGGGCATCGATCATCTGGATAAACTCATCGGCCAAATCCACATTTGAAACCTCCAGGTTACCTGAGAAAATCTCAGAATCCTGATTAAGAGCACTTCCAAGTGTTACTTTGCCGCTGAAATTCGTTGGAATAAAACAACTCGCGCCGACCTTCTCCAGACTGGTGGGGTCGTCAAAAGTTGCCATTCCAAGCAATGCCAGTCGTTTCACAACACCGTTGGTGAATGAACCGATGACATAGCCTTCACCATCTACGCGGATACCATCCAGTTTACCACTGGCCTGACCATCCTGTTTCTTGGCGGCCACGGATGTGACATTATCATATTGAGTCAACGCGGATAACCCCTCAGATCCATCAAAATTGATAATGACTGAAAGTGGTGTTGAGCCGTTACCCGGATCAATTTCCAGGAACCCGGACCCATCGTCAAACGTGTTGCTGACAAACTGACCATCCGTGCCAAAATTGATGGTACCTGATGCTCCGGCAGTCAAAGTCTCAGCACCATCTGTTGTGATGGCCCATGCCCATTCGCGATTGTTGGCGGTTTTCGTAAATTCAATCGTAAGCTGATGCGCGGTTCCAAAACTATCGTACGTAACGATAGAGGTCGTCGCTTTGGGGGTATATCCCAGAATCGTATTGGCGAAAGCCGGGATGGTGATACTACCGGTACTGGCAGCGCCCACTTCCAGATTTACGGTCGTCTGGCTGTCACCGCCGATGTTATCTGTTAATACAATTTTACCCTCAACCAATGTGGCGGTGGCTGATCCAAGGAAAGCCGCATTGATGGAGGTCAGCAAATCACCCACTGTGGTTCCGTCATTCGTAGCGCCATAGGTAAAGGTCGCCGTGATGGCATTACCTTCATTATCGGTACCCGTTATCTCAATGGTATCACCATCCACCATAGGCGTGGTCGTTGAGATGATGTCGTTCAGTTCATGGGTAACTTCAGCGTTTTGGACTTCGCCACTGACATTGACCCGGAATGCATCTGTTGTTGCGGTCACATTTTGAATTGCCATTAAGCCGGCATTCAAGTTACCACTCACCCAGATGTTTCGCGTTGCAATGGCGTTGACGGTCATTTGCGGATCGAGAACGATATCTTCAATGGTGCCCAGGTCCGGGCTGGCATCAGAGGAGGACACAGAATTGGTATCAGAATCTATGATCTGATCCATCAACCAACCCTGAACAACGGCACGGTTTTGGGTGATGAACTGACCACCTTCGTCAAAATAGAAGGCACCGGAACGGGTGTATTGTGTTCCTTCTCCGGAACGAACCACGAAAAATGCCCGGCCATCAATGGCCAAATCCGTCGGATTGGCTGTGGCTGAAAATTTTCCCTGTTCGAATGGCGTATATTCCATTCCAAGCGTCTGACCCAGGGTTTCCAGAAATGTCATCCGGCTGGCTTTGAAACCGATGGTGTTGATGTTGGCGATGTTATTACTGATCACCTCCAACCGACGGCGTTGATTTTGAAGACATGATAGTACGGATGTAAACGCTGCACCGACTCCTGAACCTTCATTTTTCTGAATACTCGACATGATATTCTCCTTCTTTCCGCGTCAATCAATCAGCGGAATTGGGACTTCCCGTTAGGGACCAGTCCTGTTTGTGTTGCTTGTGTTTTTTTGTTTAATGATTGCATTGTTCTGTTATTCACTTGTTTACAGAAATGCGACACTGTCAATATTGGTGAATACATTTTCCCGGGCAGCCTGCATATCCATTGCGGTAATGACCGTCCGGTTCTTTACGCTCACGATGTAAGCGTTGTCATCCATCAATAGCAGTGAGCTTTGAGCGCCCTTATCAACCATTTTTTGGACGCCTGATTCCAAACGACTCAGTTCATTCTGACTGAGCATAATTCCCCGGTCATCCAGGCGGCGAACCGCATGGGCGGAGAATTTCAACCCATCGCTTTCCTTGATTTTATTTCCTAAAATCTCGGAAAATGGTGTTACATCCGACGCGGGTCGTGTATCCGTAACCGCGCCTGGACTGCCAGTCCGCGGAACGGAACGCACCTGATCCAACCCGGGTAGCGATTGGGTCATGCGTTGGAGTTGTAAATCACCTACTTTCATTATCCAGACCTCCTTTCAACTAGGACTGCGTCCCACCCTGACTGATTTCGATAATTCGTGAAAATGAAATTTCCTCACCATTACAGACCAACACGGTATTCCCGTTTTCGTAACGGACACCTGTGATGGTTCCCACCACAAAGGTGTTCACCGTGATGGGATTATTCTTGTCGTCAAAACCTTCAGCCTCGAATGTGTACTTACCTGCGGCCAATTGCTCGCCGTCACTGTTCTTCCCATCCCACTGAAAGGTGGAATCCGTGGCAGAATAATTCTCCACTTCAATGGTCCGAACCACTGTACCCGCTTCATTTTTAATCGTGAATTTGATGCGATCAACATCAGACTCCGGTCGGAAGGCCAATGTAGCCTGACCTTCACCGGAATATTCGATGGTGTTCCCAATCGCCTTCAGCGACTTTCCAACGAAATTGGCAGACATGGTGTTATTGACGGCCTGGGCGAGGAGCATGTCAATCTGTACGCCCTGATCCAGGTTATTGTTGATGGTACGAAGCTCCTCCAACGAAGAGAATTGCGCCAATTGACTGGCAAAATCCTGGTTCTCCATAGGATTCAACGGATCCTGGTTTTTCATCTGTTCGATGAGCAGTTTCAAAAAGTCATCCCTGCCCATCCCCGTAGGACTGAGGAGCGCTGACGCGTCCTGAACCTGGGACGCAGAACTGCTGTTGTTGTTGGTGTTGAGACCTGTGACTTCCATAAGGATATCTCCTCCTTCTCTGTCAGGCCACGATTTCCATGGTGTTATAACCAAAATCACGACGGGTTGATTTGGGTTGCGGATTCACCGGGGTCGGTGAGTTGGCATGATTGCCGGAATCACGAGGTGCTCTGGTTCCCCGTCCGTCATTTGAATCGGTTTGTGAGCCCAGGTTTTTCTGGAAATTTTGATCCTGTGATGAGGTCTGTTGTTTTTCCGCCGGCTGCTCCCAGGGCAAACGGACGTCAATCGAGTTAAGATTGATTCCCTTGCGGTCCAGATTAGCAGTGATCGCCGGCAGACTCATGCGCACAGCGTCCCTGGCCGATTCTGTCTCCACCAGAATGGTCACTCTGCGAGTCTGGGCATCCCGGGTCAACTGGATATTCAGTGTGCCGTATGATCCGGTTTTCACCTGCATTTGCTGCACACCCTGATTCTGCCGCATGCGTACTTCTATTAAATTGAGTACCCGGTGGATCATCTCAGGTAGTGAAGGAACATCTTTGGGGACAGCGCTCACCGGCGCGGTGGCGGCAGCATTGGAATTTTTACTACCCTCAACGCGATCCGTCAAAAGTCCCGAATCAGCGGCGGACGTTGAATTATTAACACTGGGCGTGTTGAAACGGGCATGGGTTGCCGGTGCAGATTCGACACCATTCTGACCTTTTTCATTCGCACTGGGATTCGAATCGAGGGGTTGCCGTGGGTTGCTCTGTAATTCTTGAGCCATGAATTTGCCACCGGCTTTTTTCCCCTCGAAGAAGTCCTGAATACGGTCAAACTCCGACCGAGCGGTTGAGCGGGTGGTGGTTTCACTGACGGATTTTCCACCTTGGGTTATTGTCTTTTCACCCAATTTCGATTCCGTTTCTTTTTCGGTTTTTTTCCGATCGGGTTCACTTGATTCAGGCGTCAGTTTCCCTTGCATGACACTGACCCGCGTGAGGGTTCCGGCATCTTGATTCAAACTTTTCTGCGTGCTGTTTTCAACTGGTAATTCTTCCGGAACTTGCCCGACGATAGGATTTTTCAATCCGCTTGTGGTACTCAGTTCGTTTGCCTGAGCAATTTTTGGAGCCGGTGCCGCGACATCTGGCAAAGCAACACCGGCTTTTACTCTGGGAGTAATGATTGGTGTATTGGCGTCGTTGGGGTTCGTAGAACGATCCGTGATAACCGGCGAGGATGCCGACTCCACAATCGGTTTTGCACTTATTGTACGGACGCGAACAGTATTCTGATCAGTGACAGTTTGAACACCTGCCCCCCCTGGCGATGACGATGGCGCCGGGATGTTCGTCTTCGTATTTCCGACGGCGTTTGGCCCTGGGGTTTTTACACCTTCTGCTTGTTGATTAGGTGCAGGCGCCATATTTGCGTGACGCGGTTCGGGTGTCTCTTTCAAAGTGGATTGCGCATTGTGCGTTGAATTTGGAGCTGCCGTTTGACGAATCGCTGTTGCAGGGGGCGAAATATTTCTGACTTGTTCGGGGGTTGTTTTCGAATTGGTGACCTGATCAGAATTTTGACCTAGGGTATTTCGCTCCGGATTGATCGAGGAAAACTTCCCGGGTTGATTGTTGTTCTGCAGGGATTGCGGTGTGTTGGATTCTAAAGTTTTGCTTGCTACAACCGGGTTCGATGATGTTTTCATCGAACTTATTTCGGGTGCAATGGCTGGTTTTACTGACGAATCAAGTGTTTCCGGCACGACTGTTTGTGGTCTCGCTGCGCTGGATTGTTGCGGAATAGAATGGCTGATTTGGGAATCGTTCGCAGGGACAGGAGCTCCCGGTTTTGACGAGCCAGATTGGTTCGGTGCAACAGCTTCAGGGGGCGTCGGTCCAGAGCTTGTCAAATTCTCCTGTATCGCCTGAGCTGGATTATTTTGCTGAATCGAAGCTGATCCACCATTTACGAACGAGCCATTCTGTCCAATTCCCGGCATCTGGAGAACTGGCGTTTGACCAGGAGTGGGATTCAACTGCGGGGCTACTGAAGCTGGTGCTTGCTGATTCAGATTGGTTTGAATCAGTGTCGGATTCACCACCTTGGGATTGCCGGAAACGACATTTGCCGCGTCAGAACCATTCCCGGGATCAACGGTGGGGACAATTCCCGGATTTCCTCCGGAAAGTTTTGGTGTCGCTTCAGTTTTAACAGAGGCATTGGTATCTGCCGGAGATTGAATCGGTGTGGCGGATTCTTTGATGGTACCGGTTTCGTCAGAATGCTGGTCATCTTGGGTCGCAGCGACGGGGGCGGATTCGTTTTTCACCTGCGGTTTATCCTCACCCGCGTTTGTGCCGTTAGCCGTACTGTGGATGACCTCTTTTTCGGACTGAGGAATTTCGGCATTTTCTGGTTTGGCATTGACCTTTGACTGTGCATGAAGTTTACTGAATATTTTACCGAACAGACCCAGTTGAGCCTCACCGGTTTGATCCTTTTTCCCTTTGATTTGGGGTACGTTACTTTCCGTGGCTGCTGAAATTCGGGTTAGGCTCATGGTGTTTTCTCTCATCCTTCGGCTTGAAAACCGACCAGTTGTTTAGTGATCTCCGCGGCACGTTCAGTTGAAAGGGCTGTCATGATCATTTTTTTCGATCTTGACCCCATATTTCTGTATATGGCAATGACTGTCGGGTCGTCCACCCTGTTCAGGATGGGACCGATTTCATTTGATTTCATGGTTTCAAAAGTTTTGGCGAGGTCTTTGAGATTGGCTTCCTGATTCTGATTTTCATCCAGTTTACGGGTCAGGTTGGCGATCTGCTGTTCCAGTCTGGTGGTCATTCGGGTGTGACCGGTTATGACCTCATTCAGGCTGTCGATTTTGGTGTCGCGTAAAAAAACCTCATTCTCCCGGAGCTTCATGATCGTCTTCAGACTGTCCAATTCCTTCTCTCTCACCTCCAGCAAGAGTGAGGCGACGGAGCGGGTATTGGCATACCTTGATTCTTCTAATACGGGTTCGGGTTCAGGCGTATTAAAGGAGGACAATACAAAAAAAATGACGCCCACCAGGACGATGAAAATACTGATGCCGGCGACAGCCATGATGAGGATTTTTTTCATGATGGGTCTTCCTCGCTCAACTTGTGACTTCCCTGGAGACGCAACGCTACTTCCGACTCTTCCGAACGCTCTTTTTTCTGAACCTCTTTTTTATACTCATCCAGATGTTTACTTCGGAGAATTTCCAGAGCACGCTTCTCCTGATTCACTTTGATCAAGGCCTGATGCTGATCTGAAACGCGGGAAGATGATTCGGCGACCGTTTTCACCTGCTTTTCAATGTGTGCGGTAAGCTGAACCACATAATCCCTGGAAAGCTGCAATTGCATCGGATTCAACACCGCGCCAGAACGTTGAATATCGCCATTGCTCACCAGTGTCTGGGATTTGTTGTACTGCATGGATTCGAGTTCGTACTGCTTATCGTTCAGATCCTGCTTTGATTTTTCCAATTCAACCGCCCGGGATTCAACAATCAGTTCTTTGAGATCCAGGATTTTTTGTAATGCGAACCGCCGGGACATCATGATGCAGCCATCCCTTCCCGACCAAAAATGGAACCGAGTCGGGTTTGAGTTTCCCTAAAGGCTGTATTTTCATCCATATCCTGACGGAGGAAACCCTGCATCTGACCCATAAATTTGATGGCGCGATCCACGGTGGGATTGCTGCCTTTGTTGTAGGCGCCAATATTGATGAGGTCTTCCGAATCGCGGTGACTGGCCAATAATTCGAGGACCTCACCCGCTCGTTTTTTATGCTCGGGTGTAATAATTTCATTCTTGAGACGACTGACACTTTCCAGGACATCAATGGCCGGATAATGGTTTCTTGTAGCCAGTTTCCGGGTCAGAACGATGTGGCCGTCAAGGATCGCACGACTGGCGTCACTGATGGGTTCGTCCATATCGTCACCTTCTACCAGGACGGTGTACAATCCGGTAATACTACCAGCCTGGTCAGTCCCGGCCCGTTCCAGTAACTGGGGTAACAACGAAAATACGGACGGTGTGTATCCTTTGGCCGTTGGCGGTTCACCGACGGCGAGACCGATTTCCCGTTGGGCCATGGCGACGCGAGTCAGAGAATCCATCAGGAGCAGGACATCTTTGCCCTGGGAACGGAAGGATTCCGCCAGTGCAGTGGCAATCAACGCCCCTTTAATCCGCACCATGGCAGCCTGGTCGGACGTGGCAACGATCACGATGGACCGTGCTAAACCATCTTCCTTGAGATTGGTTTCAATAAAATCACGAACTTCACGACCGCGCTCACCGATTAGGGCGATGACATTAATGTCGGCCGTGGTGTACCGCGCCATCATCCCCATGAGGACGCTTTTCCCAACACCGCTACCGGCAAAAATGCCCACGCGCTGACCTTTTCCCAGTGTCAACAGACCATCCACGGCGCGAACGCCGGTGGCCAGTGGTTCCTTAATTCTGCGTCTGTGCAATGGGTTGGGCGGTGTGTTGTGAACCGGTGTCTGATGTGTCGTTTTCAGTGGACCTTTGCCGTCAATGGGGTTTCCCAAACCATCAAGGATGCGACCCAGCAAACCATCACCCGTGGCAACGGTCAAGGGTGTGGGACTCAGGGTGACGCGACTTCCGGGAAATATTCCCAGCGTGTCCGCCAGGGGCATTAACAATACTTTTCCACGCTTAAACCCAACGATTTCGGCTCGAATTGACGCGCCGGATCGCCGCATGATGTTGCAAATGTCGCCCAGCGTACCCTTGGGCAGAGAGGCTTCAATGACCATTCCGATAACCTGTGTAACCCGGCCATCGACCTGGATGGAATCCATTGCCGAAAGCGATTTGCTGTAATGGGCAAGTCGGGTGGTAAGGTTATTCATTTCCACTTGGAACATCCGGTGCTTGGGTGTTAACGGGAGCTGCTTGTGCGTTATTCAGATCAAACCGCAGGTTCGCCAGTTGGCGCTCAAGCGTACCATCCAGCACAAAATCATCCGATTCGACGCGACATTCACCTGCATTCAGCGTGGGATCGCTGCTCACCACGACCCGGGAGGCGGTGGACTGCTTAAACCTGTCTAAATCCGGACTTGATTTAAGCCAATGATATTGATCTTGAGAGACGGTTATTCGAATTTCGGTCTGATCAACGAGGCGGTTCAGGCAACTGTTTATCTGATGAGACACGACCTCGCGAGCGCGTTCTTCATCCATTAATAATTCGCCTACCATGATGCGTACCGAGCGAAAGACGATTTCGGTCACCACCGGTCCAAGTTGATCCGGCAGGGCTTCATATTCTTTGTGCAAATTGGTGCGGAGCTGGTGAAAATCGCCTTGTAGCAACGCTATTTCCTGCTCTTGCCGGTCGAGGTAAATGCGTTCTGCTTCCGAAAATCCGGCTTTAAACGCCTCGTCGCGAGCACCCTGGAGACTTTGCTCCAGGTATAAAATCCGGTGTTTCAATGCTTTTAGCCGGATTTCGTCGCCACTACCCGGCTTGCCGGAAAAATCGCCTTCATCATCCGTGTGAATGGAATGCGACGTGTCAATATTGAGGGATTCGTGAGGCATTGGGTGATCCGCGTAGGAATCGTCGCCCCACAAGGGATTTAGTTGCCCCGGGGAAGAGTCGCCCGCCAGACGCTGACTTTTTGAAATCTGAACATGCACCACGGGGCGCGGCAGAGGTATGCTGATCAAACTCAATCGATGACCTCCTCTTCACTGTGTCCCAAAGTGATCTCTCCACTGTCTTCAAGAGCGTGGACGACATCCAGCACTTTCTTCTGGGCATCTTCAACATCGCGAACCCGGACGGGTCCAAGATATTGCAGCTCGTCCTTCAGCATTTCCGCAGCGCGTTCAGACATATTCTGATACACTTTTTCCCGCAGCTCTTCACTGGTGGCCTTGAGGGCCAGCGCCAATGTCTTGGAGTCAATATCTTTCAGAATCATCTGGATGGCGTGATCAGGCAGGGCAATGATGTCTTCGAACAGGAACATGAGTCCGGTGATTTCGTCCGCCAATTGTGCATCACGATCCCGCAAATGATCCAGGATGTTTTTCTCAGCCGCGCGACTGCTGAAGTTCAAAATTTCCGCGACAGCGCCCGCTCCACCGGCAGCGCTTAATCCGGTGCCCAGGACAGAACCCATTTGTTCACGCAACACCGCTTCCACGTCGTCAATTAATTCCGGTGAGGTCTTTTCCATACGCGCGAGCCGGAAAGCGATTTCCGACTGCTGATCTTCCGGCAAATTGGAGATAATGGCGGCTGCCTGGGGTGGTTTCAGATTCGCCAGGATCAGCGCCGCAGTTTGCGGATGTTCTTTCTGTAAAAAGTTTTGGAGTTGATTGTCATCCACGGTCTGGATCAGATAAAACGCACTCATCTCCGTGGCCGCTTCCACGCGTTTAATCACATCATCTGCGCGTTTCTGTCCCCAGGCGCTATCCAAAACTTCCCGGGCGTAATTAATGCCTCCTTCCAGGATGTATTGATTGGCCTGGAGGAGTTCGTAGAATTCTTCAATGATTGAATGGAGAATCTGCGCCGGAATCTCTTTCATCTTGGCGATTTCGAGCGTGATTTTTTCTACCTCGGACTCATGGAGGTTTTTCATCACTTTGGAGGCGTTTTCTGCTCCCATGGCAATGATCAGCACGGCCGCTTTCTGAACCGGTGAAATTTTTGTCTGGGGTGCTTGTATGGTTTCCATGGTCTTTTTTTTACGGGTTACGGATCGGCTGATTAATTTGGGTTAGCCAGGTGCGGATCAGACGGGCGGCGTCTTCGGGTTGTTCTTTCGCCAGACTGAAAACCTCTTCGGTCATCTTGTCTTTGGCTTTGATCTGTGCCCGTGCTTCCGGACTGAGTTTTTTCATGAATACATCTTCAGAAATTTCTCGCTCTTCCGGCTGATGGTTGCCTCTCTGACCACCGCCACCGCCACTTTCCAACCGGTGTGAAGAACCGCCACCGCCGGATGGTAATTGTTCTGATGCTTCCGTTAAGGACCTGCCAGTTGATACCAACATCATGCGGATCAGGAAAAAGGCGACGATAATTCCAGCACCCAAAAGACCTTTGTTTATAATGCCTGCCCACATTTCCCGGGTTTCAACTTCCTGGAAATACTTCAGGTCTTCGGTGTTGTCCCGGGTGTTGAACTGAATGCTGTTTACCGTAACCACATCATTGCGATCGGCGTTATAACCCACAGCGCTGCGGACCAAAGCATCGATTTGCGCCAATTGTTGACTTGAACGGGGTTTGAATGTTTTGACATCAACACCATTGGCATCTTTGACGGTTTCATATTCACCATTGACCAGGACGGCGACAGAAAGTTTCTGGATAGTTCCGGAATCAGCGACATAATGCTCCACCGTTTTGTTGAGCTCATAATTGGTGATTACATCTTCATTGGTCTGATTTTTCTTCTGTTGACTGGAGGAATCTGTATCAACGGTTGAGGCGGTGTGGCGCTCTTCACCAATTATGACCACATTATCCGGATCGTATAATTCCTGTGTGCGGGAGATCTGCTCGAAATTGAGATCCACGGCAATCTGTACCACCGCATTTTCATAACCAACGATTCCGGCCAGAATATCCATGACCTTATTCTGAAGCCGTGTTTCAACGGTATGCTGAAAATCGAAGCGATTGCCGGCATTGCCCATTTCCGAATCAGAAGAACGATTATCCGTCAGTAATTTGCCTTCGGCATCCACCACCACCACGGCATCCTGATCAATATGCTGGACGCTATTTGCAACCAAAGCAGCGATACTCTGAACCTGATCACGATCAATCTGTTTGCCCGGTTGGAGATACAAAACCACCGATGCAGAGCCCTTTTGTTCCTTCCCGAAAAGTTTGCTTTCCGGCAGTACCAGGTGAACCCGACTGTGTTTCACCACCGGAAATTCATTGATGGTTTTGGTGAGTTCACCTTCCAAGGCGCGTCGCAGATTCAACTGCTGCATGAAGGTGGTCATCCCGATGCTGGATTGATCAAATATCTCGTAGCCATTAATGATGTTGGTCACCACACCGGATTCAGCAAATTTCAACCGCATCTCGGCGACCTGATCAACCGGAACAAGGATAGTCCGGCCGTTATCCCTGAGTTCGTATTCGACTTTCGCGCCCCGTAACTCACTGATCACTTTACCGGCTGTCGCGGCATCCATATCGCTGTAAAGTGTGTCAAATTCCGGCCGATTGGCCCACATGAGCAAGGCGATAGAAGCGGAAAGAAGACCAAGGATCAAGGTCACGATCACGATGCGCTGACCACTTGAGTAACGCTCTAAAACTGATCTGAGAAATTGAAAAATTGAGTTCATAATGTGCTGGTAGTTGAGTCCGTTGAGTTACAGGGTTTCAATTATTAAATCTGCATCCGCTGGATCTCTTTGTAGGACTCCAGCAAATTGTTACGAATTTCCAGTAACAATTGAAAACTAAGACGAGACTCTTCCATGGAGGTCATAGCACCCAGCAGGTCCTGAGATTCACCGCTCATCAATTCATTGGATTTTTCCACTGCTGCTGCCTGTTTTTCGTTGACTGAACTGAGAAAATCAGAAATGACCTCAGCAAATCCGGGTTCATCAGACCCTTTAATCGGATTCTTAACTGAGCCCGGACCATCCGTAATGCGATTTTGACCGGGAAGCTGTCCGATGATGGATTGGATTGCGTTAAGATCTACCATGATTATTATCCTTTTATATCCAGGAAACTGCCCTTGCTAATCGTGGCAATTTTCGCATTTCCATAAAACTGGGGGGTTGTTCTTTCTCTGGGACCAAATAGTGCTTCCAGAGTTGATTGTTCAATGGGTGACAAGACATTCACTGGTGTTGCTGCCCGGACTTTGGAAAGTGAGGGCGTTGCTCTGGATGTCTGAACACCACGAATTTCGCCGCCGATTTCCGGTTGATACCGGCGTGGTGCGACGGGCTCCGTTTGGAGGTGCCGACTTTGCAGGTAGGCTTGGTTAGCTTGTTGATCAACCTTCAAGGGAGTGTTCACAGTGTTAGATTTCCATGGTGAGTTTGGCTATGGCTTTGGCTGCTTGTAAAACACTGATATTCGCTTCGTATGCCCGACTGGCTGAGATCATCCCGCTCATCTCTTCCACCACATTAATGTCCGGTTTACGCACATACCCATTTTCATCGGCCAGTGGATTGGTGGGATCATGTTCGATGACTTCGCCGCCCACCTCCTCGACCCGGAATTGCGGTGCGGGGCTGCCCAAGGCTTTGCCCTGTATGGATGTGATGGATGAAAAATGGCTGGGGTTGGCGCGCTTCAGACTGATCGACATTTGATGCTGAAATGAACCGGGTTGGGCACCGTTCAGGGGTGCATCTATGACCCGTTTTTTGTGGTAAATGCGACCTGATGCGTCTGGTCCGCTCTGGGCATTGGAGATATTTTCTGCGATGGTTTCCAGCCGTTTTAATTGGCTGGATAGTCCCGTGACTGTTGTCTGCATGCTTGAAAAAATTCCGTCAGAAGCCATTATCTATCTCCTCAATTCCTTTTAGCTCGTGCGACCCAGAATGGCCGATGAAAGACCGGCGTAATACTGTTTCAGGGCACGGGAGACGAACTCGTAGCGGATTTGATTTTCCGCCAGGTCAGCCATTTCACGACTCATATCCACCTGTGGGTTTTGATTATCCACGGTAAGACTACCGGTGGGGCTGTTTGAACCGGCTTGAATATGTCCCGGCTGTGTTGCCCTTAAACCTGACTGATTAATGCGGCTGGTGAGCATTTCGTGAAAATCCGTTTTAACACGCTTGTAGTCGGGATTGTTGATGTTAGCGATGTTGCCGGATATGGCTTTGTACTGAAGTTCATAGTTCTGAAGCGTTTGCTTCAGCTCTTGCGCTCGTACCGTATTAAACAGATTTATCTTCATGTTACGCCCGATTTACACAAGAGCCGTGCCAGCATTCCGGGGAAGATTCAGATGCGTAGCGAGTCAGGAATTGAAATCATTATATCTCTTTAATTATTAAAGCATTAGGTTGATTTTTATAAAGTGTTTTCCTGCTAATAAAACCAGGAAAGGAGGGTACCCTCAGCCGGTTTGAACGGAAAATATTTCCTTGAGCCGGAAAAAACTGGCGGATGATAAAATCGAGGGGACTGAGGTAAAAAACGGAGATCGATTCGGGCGGTTTTTTCCCCAACAGGGGATCAATTTTTCAGAAGATACAGATGCGTCAACCGGGTGGGAGTTTCCGGTTTTTTTAAAAAAAGCCGCAGAGTGCGGTAATGAATTTTAAAAAGGGTGTGGGTGTTTCGTTTGCAGGATTTAGGAATCGTCAGGCGGTCACCAGTTTAAGCATCCATTTTGTACTGACTCAATTTATTCCGGAGTGTTCTGGAGGTGATGCCAAGAATTTCCGCCGCCCGGGTCCGATTGTTATCACATTGTTCCAGCGTTTTAAAAATCACGTGTTTTTCCACCTCTTCCATGGAAACCGAACCAACTTCCAGAACACCGTTGGATTTTGGATCAGAATGTCTGGGCTGGAAATGAAAGTGGCTGGTTTTCAACTGCGTCTCACTGCCGGAATATAGAATTGCCCGCTCAAGGAGGTTTTCAATTTCCCGGACATTGCCGGGCCAGTCATACTTCAGGATGGCTTCCCAGGCTTCAGGTGAAATTTCCTTTTCCTCAAAGCCATACTTCTTGCGGAAAGTGCCCAGAAAGTGTTTCACCAAAAGTTGAATATCTTCCCGGCGCTCCCGGATGGGTGGAATGGTAATGGGAAAGACATTCAACCGGTAGTAAAGGTCAGACCGAAATCCACCCTCAGCAATCAGGGTTTCGATATTGCGGTTGGTGGTGGTGATAATGCGAACATCCACTGAAATCTCTTTGCTGCTGCCTACCCGGGTGAGGGTGTGCTCCTGCAAAACGCGTAAAAGTTTGGCCTGGAGTTGAATGGGCATTTCACTGATTTCATCCAGCAGCAAGGTGCCGTTATTGGCCTCTTCGAACAATCCCTGCCGGGTGGTCACAGCATTTGTAAACGCGCCCTTTTCGTGACCAAACAGAATGCTTTCCACCAATGTTTCGGGTATGGCCGAACAATTGATTTTTAAATAGGGTTTGTCTGCCCGGTCGCTGGATTCGTGGATGGAATTTGCAACAAGCTCTTTGCCAGTCCCACTTTCACCCTGAACCAACACCGGTGCATCACTCTTGGCAACCATGTCAATTTGTTCCAGCACATGCACCAGATTGGGACTCTGACCAACGATTTTCCGGGAACGCTGGAGGCTGGTGATTTTCCTGCGCAGTCCCTGATTGGCCTGTTTCAGGTCGGTAAATTCGAAAAATCTTTGAACCCGTGTCCCCAGTTGAGAGATGGAGAATGGTTTGGTGAGAAAATCAAACGCGCCTGATCGGAGAGCATCAACGGCGGATTCGATGGTGCCATAGGCGGTGATAATTAAAAAACCCATGTTGGGGAATTTTTTTAATGTGGTTGACATGAGCGCCAGTCCGTCCATCCGGGGCATCTTTAAATCTGTAATGACCAAATCAAACGTTTGGGTTTCCAGGATTTCTGTGGCGTGAACACCATCTTTGGCTTCCTGAGTGTCGTATCCCATCGCCTGAAGAGATTCACTCAGAATGGCGCGCATCTGATTTTCATCTTCCACCAACAGAATTCGTTTGCTCATCTATTTGCTCCCAATAGCATTTTCATGACCATGTTAGACGGAGGTTTACCTGGCCGGCAGCGCTCTTTTTGTGTAGTGGGGAAGTATAGAAAAATCCATATCAAATACGGAAACTATTTTGAGCTTAATTTCTGTTTGATTGGGGCGGATCAGTTTTAGTCGTTGTGGTGGGTTGTACCAGGTGCGTTTGCTCCGCGTAAGACTGTAAAACATCCTGACGGGCATTTTCTTTGGTCTCCACAGGACTGGTGGTTTGGAGAACTTTATCAGCGCCACCCGGGATCCGCTGATTGAGAACTGCGCGCAGACGTTGATTTTCATCCTGGAGCCGTATAGCCAGTTGTTTGAAATCTTCAAGTGTATCCTGAACGCGGCGATCCAAAATGACGCGCTCCACAACCAGTGCCAATTGATCTGTATTGAAGGGTTTCACCACGATGTCATCAATTCCCTCACCCACCCGGGCCAGATAATTCTGCACATCCGGCAATCCCACCAAAAGGACAATCGGTACAACACTTTCAGCACCGCCTGGTGTTCGACTAAAAAATGTTTCGGCGAGTTTCAGGAGGTTGTGGTTGACAATGAGAATATCCGGATTTCTGGTCTCTTTTTTCAGCTTTTGAATGTCATCCGGTGTCGAACCGCGTAGGATGCGATAGCCATGTTGGGAAAGACCCGCTGAGGCATATTCCCCCACCATCCGATCCGGCTCCATTAACAGCACGGTAATGCGAGTGGCTGGATTGGGTGATGCCTGGGTTGTCATGCCGTAAAATCCCTAGCTAATGATCATGCTGTTATTAGCCATCATTAAGCGGTTCACTAAAAGCTGATACAAGTCCGCGCTACTCACGCCATCTCGTGGGAAATTGACCGTCGCCATGACCACGGAATAGCCACTGCCTTCGCCGGTATGCTCTATCAGGCTTGCCTCAATCCGGCTGCGGGCTTTTTCCTGAGCGAGCTCCAGGGAAACCAGGTTCCAATTCCGTACCCCCACAAACAGGGTGTCAAAATATTGTCTTTGGGTCACACCTTCCCCGGAAAATACGGTCCTGACAGATTCAAAAACCTTATCAATGTCAATTTCCGGCAGACCGGAATCCTCTTCGCCAGTCGTATTGGGTGACACCAGTTTCATCAGGAGAAACGAATAATTTTCAAATGATGCCAAGGATTTGACGGTGTCCTGAATCAGATGGTGACCGCTTACGGTCAATCGGTCCGTGGAAACTTTTTCAGATCTTGTGCCTGTATTGTGCCCATTGAAGAGTGGCGCTATTTGTGTTGCCAGCACGCTGAAAAGCTTTACGGTTTCGTCCTCTTCATAAATCAGGTGACCCGCATTAAAAATTCCCAGATAACCAACGGTTCTGTTCTGAAACTGAACCGGGATCATAATGCAATGTTCCAGCTCCGTCTCGATCTCCAACTGAGTGCCATCGAACCACCAACCGGAGGCTGGACTTGAGATGACAGTGGCATCTTCCAGGCTGAGCTTTTTACCGCAGACCTCTGAATCGGACCTGAAACCAAACCCATCCTCCAAAACATCCCAAACACCCCGATGGTGAGTCATGACAAAGCGTTGTTCCGATTCGTCATATTTGAAAATAGCCGCAGAGGTGATGTCAATCCCTTCGGAAAGCGTATCCAGCACCATGTCCATTGCCGTTTCGTACGCCGGAACCTGATAGAGAATGTTGCTCACATCGTACAGCAGGGTAATATCCGCCAACATTTGATCTATCCGGCGATGCAGCGCTTCGTTTTCCCGTTGCAGCAATAATTTTTCTGCTGCGCGTCCGATCACAGCATTAATCTCCGCCAGCTTAAACGGTTTCTGCAGATAATCATATACCTCCTGCTGAATGGCGCGAATCGCCGATTGGATCGAAGCGAAACCGGTCATGATGATGATCAGGGTGTCTGCATTTTTCTGGCGAATCTGATCCACCAGCTCTGTACCGGACATTTCATCCATTTTTAAATCGGTGACAATCAGATCGAATGTCTTTTGACGATACCGTTCCAGCGCCTCCAGGGGATTGGTGTAACCCTCAACGATGTAGCCGTGCTCCACCAGATAACTGGTGAGCATATCGACAATATAGATTTCGTCATCGACGACGAGAACGCTGACAGGTTCAGCGGGATTATACTTCATCTTGATCCTCCCCGTTCTGAGCGGGTTCGATATGAATCGCGTTATTTTTCAGGTAAATATTGACATTCTTCAAATTACTGGCAGCGTCAGCGGCTTGATTTCCGATGGTGATGGAAACACCCCGATAGAGATTTTGATGAACCCGAATCACTTTCCGGGGACCAACCGTCTGAGCCTTCGCGAGCTGGGTTGCCATCTCATTTTCCAGATTCGTGGTTTGCTCTGCCAGCTCTATTTTTTTCGCTCGAACGCTTTCCAGTTCTGTCTGTTTGGCTGGTGTCAGTGTGCCCAATCGTTTTTGCAGGAGCAGGAGAAAGTCAATTTTCTTTTCCACCAGATAGGCTTCCTGCCGGGACAATTCAAGCTGCTCTTTGAGCGCATCGTGTTCCTGCCCGGCCTGCCGGAGTTCAGAATTGGTTAATCCAATTCGGGTGGCAATCACCCGTTCCGCCCCAATTTCATCCGCTTCAATGCCCTCCTCAGCGAAGACTTCACCACCACGAATCAGTGCCGGGTTGCCGGTGAGATGAACCCGACCACCTGCTGAAATCTGACTATTAATGACATACCCCTGAACGGTCACATCCTTCCGGGCAACCACTGTTGCATCCTGGATAAATCCACAGAAGATTGAGCGCTCGGCCAGAAGTTTCGCACGCTGCTTCCCCAGCACACCATGGGCAATCACAATGTCACCCTCGCTGCTGTAAATCGTGGCGGCGTCAACCGAACCTTTGATATGAATATCGCCGGTAGCCTCGACTCTGAAACCGGATTTCACATCGCCATTGATTTGAATCGAACCATTAAACCGGATGTTACCGGTATGGAAATCCACATCACCGTCCACGGTATAAATATCGTTAACGGACATTTGCCCGGATCGCCACAGGACGTACCCATCCTTGGTGGCTAAAATGGACAGACCATCCGGGGCAATCTCAATGTTCTCTCCCACCAGAGTCTTAAGGGATGGCGGTGGGGGTGGCACCGGTTCACCCTTTACATTTTTGCCCCAAACCGCATTTTCCGGTGGTAGTAACGAAGCCAGTTCCGCGCCTTTTTTTACAAAATAAAACTCTTCCTGCATTTTGTAATCAATGCGTTGGTTGTCCTCAGGTTCGGCAACGCGACTGCCGGGATGCGGGACGTACCAGATAATTTTCGTCTCGGAGGAGACCGGTGCCGGGATACCACGGGCAATGACCCGGTTTTCAATGGGTTGGCGTTGACTGACGATGGTTTCCAATGCGTTTGAGTCAATCCCAAATGTCACGCCCGCTTCGTTCAGGAGTCGCACAATCTCTTCCCGGGCGGGAAAACGCTCCTCGGAGTCCAACACGGACAGACGCGCCTCCATTTTATCCGGACCCAGATAGATTTTGACGCGGCTCATGCCGACCTGACCCATGTTTTTGTTGCGTTCATATTTCTGTTCTGACTCAAGCGAAATCCTCTTTACTTATTTCCATGACCAGCCTGACGCTTCGGACCTTGTTCATCATATTCAAATCGAATTTCCGTCGTCCGGTGGCAGGTGCAGGTGAACTGAATTCCGACGATTATTCCCTTTTCGAGGATGGGTTCTATTTGTGGTTGATCCGCTCCCCCTACCCGATGAACCGGAATTTTTATGGGATCACGTTCACTTTGCCGGGTACGGATATTTTTGATCACCGAAGATTTTCCGCTGCTGAGCGTACCACTTTTCGTGGTTTCAGATTGATTTAAAAATTCGCGTAAATCCTGATTTTCAATATTTGCCATTGCTCACATCAACTCTTCCGTCTGGATTTCGAGGTTCTTCGTTTTTGGCGGTATGCCTTTGTTAGCTATTGAAAAGCTGGTCAATGTCATCCTGACTCACATTGTCGTTCCGGATAATGTCTTTCGTTACTTCGTGAAAATCCGCCGAATGCTTTTCAAAATTTTCCCCGGCGTTTTCCTCCCTGAGCGCTTCCAGGATTGCCTGGCCGAATTTGCTGGTCATTCGAACCCGGTCCAACGATTCAAACAAACTTGAAAAACGGTTGAAAATGGCTTCCAAAATCCGATTGGCGTGTTCCAGTTGCTGTGCTGCAATATCCTGAAATTGAAGCGTATCCATGGTTTCCATGATATCGTCCTGAATGCTCTGAATCAGATCCATCTCCTGGTCACCCTGCTTGTCCATCAGGCGGGTCAGTTTGCCGGTAATATCTTCCAGTTTGTCCATCACCTGAAATGTTGCAGCTTCGGTGGTGGTGGTCGCTTTTGAGATACTCGTTGAGGCAGCCGGAAGTTTATCGGTGCTGAGATGCAAGGATTGGTTCACCTCTGTCATTAATGGCATCAGATCCTTTAAAAATGCGAAGAGCTCCGTCAGAAATGGTGTGATTTCATCGCCCATTTTGAAAAATTCACGAATCTGTGAAATCGTGCTCACCATGTTCCCAAATTCATCTCCTTCAGATGATTTTTCAAAGGGTGTCTTGAATAATTCCGGCATTTTTGGCATCCTTTCAGGAAATTATATCCGAGATTTTAGCTTTCAGTACATCAACAGTGAAGGGTTTGACAACATATCCATTAACACCCAGTTTAATCGCGGTCATCACATCATCTTTCATCCCACGGGTGGTTACCATCAGAATCGGAACCTTTTTATACTGCTCGTTTTCGCGGACCGTACGGACAAATTCCTCACCATTCATTTCTGGCATGTTCCAATCCGTGATAATCATTCCCGGATCAATTCCAGCCAGCTTTTCCAGGGCGTCTTTCCCGTTTTCCGCCTCCACAGTGTTGGTAATTCCGATGCGGTTCAGCGCATTTTGAATGATTCGGCGCATGGTGGGAGAATCATCCACGTATAAGACGGTCTTATCAATCATGGCTTTTTACATCCTTCTTATTGGCAGCTATTTTGGTTTTGAAAAATATCGTTCGCATTCCTGCTGTTTCATCCACCTGTTTTTACAAAAATCCGTTAATTAAACGCCTTGTTCTGCGTGGATGCATCGAAACCAGGTTTTTCCATTGTCTTCAGTGAATCGGTGATGCCCTGAATGGAATGAATGCCATCCGAGAGTTGCGCATCATTCACCGCTCGGGGCATACCGTAAATGGCGCTGGTGTTCTCATCCTGAGAGAGCAAAAACCCACCCCGGCGTTTTAATTCCCGGGCACCCTCCAACCCATCGCGACCCATTCCCGTCAATATCACCCCTAGTGTGTTGGAGGAATAGGTTGTGGCAACGGAAGAGAGTAACATGTCCGCCGAGGGATGGTAAAGCAATTCCGTTGGATCAGGCGTCAACCGGGCCTGAACGCTGTGACCTCGCCGGTCAACGACCAGATGCAGTCCGCCTTTGGCAATGTAAACCCAGCCCGCCTTTAATATATCGCCGCTTTCAGCCTCCTTCACCCGCACCCGGGAGAGCTTGTCCAGCCGTTCAGCAAATGTTTTGGTGAATGCCGCCGGCATGTGCTGTGCGATTAAAATCGGCGCAGGGAAATTCATGGACAGACTGGTGATGATAGCTTGCAAGACCGGTGGTCCGCCGGTCGAAACGCCAATCGCGACACAATGGATCGTACGACGAGAAAGGTCCGTGGGTGGCTCTGATTTGGTATAAACAACTTTGTCATCGGTGGGAGGTTGGTTCCGTTTGGATGGCGCTCGCCAGGCGAATCGCGATTTTTGAGCGCCTGCAGCTTTCACCTTTTGAATCAGGTCATCTTTGATGTTGACAATATCCAGAGCGACGAAGGACTGCGTTTTGGGGATGTAGTCTAAGGCTCCTTTTTCCAGAGCTTCAAGGGTAATCTTGGCGCCCCGGGTCGTGAGTGAACTAACGATGAGAACCGGGGTCGGCATTTCCCGCATGATGATTTCGAGCGCTTCGATCCCGTTCATCCGCGGCATTTCCAGATCAAGCGTGATGACATCCGGTTGAAGATCACGCGTTTTTTCCAGCGCCTCTTCGCCATTATGGGCAAACCCAATGATTTGAATATCCTTATCTGCTTCCAGCATGATGGATAATGCTTTGCGCATAAAGGCTGAATCATCAACGATCAGAACTTTTATCATGTCATTCGCCTTATGCCTGCAATCCGTTTGTCACCAAATCTCCCACATCCAGAATCAAAACAACCCGCCCGTCACCCCGTATCGTCGCACCGGCGATGAAGGGAACTTTACCCAACACATCCCCCATGGATTTCACCAGGGTCTCTTCAATGACCACCAGCTCACTCACCACGAGCCCTACCATTTTATCAGCATTACTCACAATCACAATGTATTCGTCGTTGCGTTTCCGGCCTTTGCTATCGTTGGAATCTTCCTCCGGGGGAACCGAGAAAAGCTTTTTCATGTGAATGACCGGAATGACCGACTCCCGTAGTCGCAGGACATCATTCCCCTGAATGGAGTCCAGCATGCCCGGTGTCAGTCGAATGGACTCGGCTACTGAGATTTGGGGTAAAATATACAATTCATGTCCGACTCGAATGACCATTCCAGCCGTGATCGTGAGGGTCAGGGGTAGTTTAATGGTAAATGTCGTCCCTTGATTTTCCACCCACTTCACATCAATGGAGCCGTTTAATTTCGAAATATTGGTAGCCACCACATCCATGCCCACACCGCGTCCGCTAATATCCGTCACCTTGGCGGCGGTGCTGAGTCCTGGGGCAAACACCAGACGACCAACCTCCTGGTCACTCATTCGATCCGATTCGTCCTGGGTGATAAATCCCTTGGAAATGGCCTTGGCCCGAACCTTGGCGACATTAATTCCGGCCCCATCATCCTTAATTTCGATGATGATGTGGTTGCCCTCCTGGTAAGCTCCCAAAAGCACATGACCCGCCTCGGACTTGCCTTTTGCAAGCCGCTCCGCAACCGTCTCAATGCCGTGGTCAACCGAATTTCGAACCAAATGGACCAATGGATCACCGATGGCTTCGATCACGGACCGATCCAGGTTGGTGTCTTCACCGGTGATGGTCAGCTCAATTTTTTTCTCGCCGGATCGGGTTAAATCCCGCACCAATCGGGGAAACCGCTTGAATGCATGTGCGATGGGCAGCATGCGCAGTTGCATAACCCCTTCCTGAATTTCTTTGGTCAAATACCGCAATGAATTATTGGCTGCTCCCAGATCGCTGGTGCGTTTGCCCTTACCCAGCACTGTGGAGATCTCATTACTCACCTGATTCAGACGGTTCTTCTCCAAAACCAGCTCACCAGCCAGATCAATGAGACGATCCAATTTATCCACATCCACCCGGATGGTCTTTTCGGCGGCAGATTTGTCACCGTTAGACTTCCCGTTTCCTGAGGAATTGGCCGATGAATCATTCGCGGGGTCCGATTTGGGGAGATCAGCCACAGCCTGTTTTACAGCAAGTTGCGCCAGAACAGGTTCCGGCTTTAATGTCTCCACGGGCGCTCGGCCGTTGCCGGGAACGACCACCGGTTTCCGGGTAATTGGCTCGGGCTGGACCGCAGGTTTGGTTGCCTTCACGACCGGAACAGGTTCGGGTTCGATGATTTTTTGCGATTGTTCTTTATGACAAATCAAGCGTTCCAGTTGCGCAATCACCCGCCCGGAGCGAAAAGGCTTGGGCGTCCCTTTTTGCAGATCTTTGATCACCGCCAACATCCAATCACTCACATCCAGGAAAGCATCCACCATGGCAGGATCGGGCTTACAGTCGCCCTCCTGAAGCAAACCCATGTAGTCTTCCGCTTTGTGGGCGACTTTTGAGATGGGCATAAAGCCGAGTAAGGAGCTGTTTCCTTTTAAGGTGTGAAACGCCCGGAACAGATCATTCACCACATCATCCGAGATGGAGAATTCATCCTCACGATCTTCAGTGGCATCCAGCTTAATCAAAATCCCGCTGATGGTTTCCAGAATTTCGATGGCTTCACTGATGTATTCACTCACCAGCTCCCCGGGAGCCGCTGCCAGGTCCAGTGTTTCCTCCGGATCATCATCATCTTTATTTGCAATGGCTTTTGCTTTTTCTAATTCTTCAGCCGCGGCGGCCGCTTTATTGGCAGCATTTGCGGCGGCAAACAGGGCGTCGAAATCTTCCTCTTCCAAATCGTCAGCATTCGTTGCTTTTTGTTCAGCTTCATCAGCCGCTTTGTTGGCGGCATTGGCAGCGGCGAACAGGGCGTCGAACTCGTCTTCAGTGTTTACCGGAGCTGCTGCCGTTGTTTCAACCCCCTCATCATCGGCGAAAATTCCGTGAAATTTTTCCAAAACGGGTTGGGTCGGCTGGAAAAGTTCATCCCGGCGTTCCACCGCCTGGGTGGCATTTTTGAACCAGTCCACCGACACGAACACCGCATCCACCACTTTGGGTGACGGGGTGAGTTCACCCATTCTGATTTTATTCAACACATCTTCCGCAGCATGCGCCACGGTTGTGAAATCTGCCAGATTGAGAAATCCACTGGTCCCCTTAATCGTATGGAATGCCCGGAAAACACGGTTGATCGCTTCCTGATCAGCCGTTTCAGATTCCAGTACCAACAAATCCTGATCGAGCTGCTCCACCAGTTCATTGGTTTCAATAATGAAATCGCTAAGGATTTCCTCCATACCTTCCAATTGATCGTAAATACCCACGAGGTTACTCCCGGACGGTTATGGCAAGCTTAAAAACTTGCTCACCTGATACTTAATTCTGTTTGCATTGAACGGTTTTTCCAGATAGGCATCGGCGCCAGCATCTCTGCCAAGCTGCTTACTTTTTTCGCTGGTTTCCGACGACAGGATGATCACCGGCAGCGTTTTCAAGTCGGGTGAATTCCGAATGGCGCGTATCAATTCGAACCCATCCATGTTTGGCATATTGAGATCCACGATCGCCAGATCAACGGTATTCCTGCTGATCTTCTCCAGTGCATCCATGCCATCCACGGCGGTGATGATCTGGAAATTTTCCAGCGCTAAGCTGAAAGAAACGAACTTCCGCACCGTTGACGAATCGTCCGCTACCAAAATCACCTTTTTCACACTGGTCAATGCTTGTTCTTCAGTAATTGCCATGGGACTCTATTCCTTTTTATAGACAAAAGCGCCGGGGTGGTGTTCAACCTTGAAAGATGAACTGATTTCGTGGAGCGATTCAGCCTCGCCCAACAACAGATAACCCCCGGGATTCAGGACATCGTAGAAATTTTTAATTACCCTGATTTTTGTCGCCTGATCGAAGTAGATCAAGACATTGCGACAAAAGATGACATCCGTCCCCTGAAACCGGCGAATCGCGATTGAATCATTCAAATTGAGGTAGTTAAATTTCACCATATTTTTTATCGCGTGATTCAGGTACTGGCTCCCGTTGAGAGCAACAAAATACTTATCAACCCACCGGGTATGTTCCGCATCCATGGACCGGAAGGAATTGGTGGTGTAGATAGCCTCCCGTGCTCTTTCCAGCATTTTCTGGCTAATATCCGTGCCCACCAGATCCAGGAACCACTGTTTCAATCCGATTCCCAGTGTCTCCTGCAGGTAAATCGCGATGGAGTAAAGCTCTTCGCCGGAACTGGAGGCGGCGCTCCAAATCCGTAGCCGACTATTCCCGGTAGCTTTTTTCTCCTTCAGCAAATTCGGAATAATGCCGTTTGCGAACGCATTCAACTGATTGGCATACCGAAAGAAGTAGGTCTCGTTGATGGTGACATGGTTGTACAAAAACGAGAGCTCTACCTTCCGGTTCACCGGATGCTTGATGTACTCCAGATATTCGGCCATGGAATCTTGCTTTAGTTCATTTAATCTGCGGTTTAGGCGACTTTCCAGAAGGTACTGTTTGTTCTCCGTAAAGAATATCCCACTGTGTTCATAAAGCATATCCCGGATTGATTTAAACTGATCCGCTGACAACTTTCGAACCGTCTGGAATCCGATTTGAAAGGGCGCACTGGTTTCAAACAGGGTCATCGTTAACTCCGTGTTACTGCCAATAGCTCTTCGGTCGGCGGCATTTTTTCAATTACAATCTGCTCCAATTGCTCCAGCGTCAATGCGCCTAACTGGGGATAATGTGCGCGCAACCGGTTCCAGGCATCCGTGATAACATCCGTGGCTTCTGCATAGTGATTCAGAAATCCCTTTTTCATGCGGTGACTGAGATAATCAGCAACGGTGATGAGGGAGATGATGCCTCGATATTCGGACTCTTCCGGAACAATTTTATGGTGATGGGA
The DNA here is from genome assembly GCA_001872685.1 of Fidelibacterota bacterium CG1_02_48_14. GTDB lineage: Bacteria > Fidelibacterota > UBA8477 > UBA8477 > UBA8477 > UBA8477. The sequence goes on along the minus strand of MNWS01000099.1, from coordinate 4,369 downwards.
CATGGTTACGATGACCGAATCCGGCAGATGCCACCGCTCAGCCAGCAGTGCTCCGGCCAGGGCATGATCCATCCCGATCGTTTCCATTTCGGCTTCCACTGCGGATACCTTACGCTCCTCCTGAATCTTCAAAGCCTCCATGAATTCCGGCCGAACGATTTGAAAAAGCACCAGCTTCCCGATGTCATGCAGCAGCCCTAACGCATAGGGGTTACCAATCATGGGCAGACGGTACTCCGTTTTAATCAATTGGGCGATGGAGCCCACGGCGACGCAATGTCCCCAGAAATAATTCCAGTCCAGGGTATAGGAATTTTCCATGTGCTGGCTGAAGGATTTGATGACTGAAAATCCCAGTACCAGGTTGTAAAGATCGCTCAAGCCAATGAGCACCACCGCCTGCTGGAGTGAATCGATATTTTTAAACAGACCATAGTAAGCCGAATTTGCGACGCGTAAGATTTTTATCGCCAGGGATGGATCATTTTCGATGATGGGCAGCAACTGTTTGACAGATGCCCGATCTTCAGAAATGATCTCCAGTAATTGGGTGGCAATGACCGGGACGGTGGGGAGGTTGTGGAGCTCCTCAATCCGTTGCCGGTAAATTTCAATGCTGCCGGTTTCTTGTGGTGTCATGTTAATTGTGTCCCATCTTCATCATCTGCAAGGGAGGTGAGGTACTGGTAAGCCTGATCCGCCAGGCTGCAGACTTCATATTCCCGATGATTCATTAATTTTTCCATTACCCCGGCGAGCCGGGTCATTTTCCGGTAACCCGCGACCTGAATGGCTGCGGAAAGCATGTCCGGATCAGTGGCCGGATCCAGTAAAAATTCTCCCAGCGGTCCCTGGAGAACCTCCACCGGTGTGTGCATACCGGAAAGCTCCAGTGCCGGAATTGAAATGCGTTCGTCCGGATGGTGGATCAGTGGCATTAATTGTCCCGCCAACTCGTCATTCTGATAGGATGCCGCGATAATTTTTTCCAGTAATTGTACCGGCAAATCCTGAGCATGTTTTAACAGGTGGGCAATGCAGGGTGTTTGTGGGTAGCGTTCGATCTGCTCACCCACGAGGTCGCAAAGTTCCTGATTTTCTGATTTGAGTTCGGACAACACCGCGTGCATGTAAACATCCGAGCAGTTGACCATGACATTGACACCCGATTTGGAACCCACGCTGAAGAGGGCTTGCACCACGCGCTTATCCAGTTCCTCGCCAACCCGACCAAAAATTCCCGCCAACGCCGGAATCGCATCCGGATCACCACTGTTTCCCAACGCATCCACCAGCGCTAAAAGCATCAGGGGATCTTCCGTTTTCCCCAACAACTTTTGTAAAAATACCTGGCCCACCGGTTGAGCGATAAAGCCCACAGCCTCAATGGTTTCGAATTGCATTTCGGGACGCTCATCAAACAACCTGATCAGCGGTTCCAGCGCTTCCGGTGCGGCGATCTTTCCCAAGGCCTCAACGGTGCTGACCACGACATTGTCATCCTTGTCTGCAAAAAGCAGGGGAATCAACGCCTGAACCGCCTCATTTGAACCGATTGATCCCAAAATATCTACAATGAATTTCCGGACATCCTGGTTATCCGTTTTTAATCCGGCCAGCAAATCACCAACGACGCCGTGACCGATTTTCATAAGAATTTTTGCAGCAAGATTGCGGATTTCGATGTGTGGACTGCCCAGCAAACTCACCAGCTTCGGTCCGCTGGCGGGTAGTGGCAACCGTTCGACGATCTCGGCCGCTGCCTCGCGAACGCCTCGATTTGGATCTTCCAGCCTTGCCAGCGCATGACCATGGACCTTTTCGCTGTCAAAATTTCCCAACGCATAAACCGCTTTCCGCCGCAGATCGGTATCTTCGTCCATGAGATATGGAATGACACTGTCCAGGGTTTCGAAAGTCGGGGGTTGTGTTATTATTTCCACCATTGGATTCATTCACCTTCCAGGTTGATCGGCAAGCGTCGAACCTTTTTTTGGAGCGCTCGCATAGCTTTCAAGTTCTTTTTCAGCAGACCTTCGTCTGGTATTCTCGTCATGTTTTTCAATTCAGCAGATTACCCTTACCAGGTGTGGCGGTTGTTGTTGCCGCCGATGTTGTTGTTTTGGACGGAATCGCGCTGTGTTTGCGGGATTCTTCTGGCTCCCAGGAGTATAGATTGTCCACATTCAACAGGATAATCAGCTCCTCATTCAGGGTCGCCACGGCCTCGATGACCTTGTCATTTTCGTCAGTAATCGTCATTTCAGGCGCTGGTGAAAGCGCCTCGTCCGGTATCTGCAGGACCTGATTAACAAAATCCACGATTAACCCCACAGGATTGGAACGGACGGTGAGTACAATGATACGGTTGCGACGGGTCCGATCCTGATGCGTGTCCAGCTTGAAGCGCCGACGCAAATCAATCACCGGAACGATTTTTCCCCGGAGATTGATGGCACCTTCCACGAAACTTTTGGTGTTGGGAACCCGGGTAATGTCCGGGATATGGATGATTTCCTGTACCAGAGATATATCAACTGCAAAGGTCACATCGCCCAATCCGAAGCAGATAACCTGCCGGATAGTCAATGAGGACCGCATGATGCTGTTGTTTCCGGAGCTGGACAATGCAGATGACGCCGTTGCCCCTGCCGATGATGTTGCTTCAGTCATTTTATGCTCTTCCTTCAGCCCGAACAATCCGTTCGGAAGTCAACCTTTTCGATAGGGTCTCTTTTAATGGATACACAGTCGTCGTTGGTGAAAATTTTGGGTAATCCACCGTGATAGCGGTGGGTTGCGATATTGAGCCAAACAAGGTCGTCGCCCGCATGGCGTTATTTCCCTTTAAAAAAACAGTAGCGGTATTCATGGTGACTGTCATGCCGGAAGTGTTGCGGTGGCGTTGTTTTTATGCTCTTCCGCAATCTGGCGCAGAGCTTTGGTTTCGTCTCTGGAAAAAACCCGATCCATATCCAGCACGATGAGCAGGCGTTCGGATTTTCCGGAAGCATCGTCCTTGCGCACCGGGAAATTGGTCACACCCTGGATGTATTGATGCTCAACCTCGGACTGGGCAATAACCGGTGTTGGTTTAATGCTGTCCGTGGAAAGTCTCAATACTTCTGTCACTTCGTCAACCACCATCCCCACGGTCATCTCGGATGTCTCCACGACGACAATACGACTCTCTTTGGTCTGGTCAGATGCAGAGGCAAGACCGAAACGACGACGGAGATCAATCACCGGCACGATCTTGCCGCGTAAATTGATGACACCCTCAACGAAGGATGCAGACTGAGGAATCTTCGTAACTTTCACCCGACGATTAATCTCCTGAACATGGTGAATGTCCACGCCAAAATCTTCCTGTGACAGTCTGAAACAGACCAACTGAAGCAAACCTGTTTCCTGAGTCCGGCTGTTGTCTGCGCCAGATTTTCTGCCTGTCTCAGGTGCGTTGACCGGTGAATTATTTGTGGAAGTAGCCATTTTTTTAAAACTCCTGTTGATACTGAACTTTTTAATTAGCGGGTAATCCTGTCTGACCCCTGCCCCGCAAATGTCCCTCACTAACTTTTTTGCTGTGGGGCATTTTTCCCCCCATGTTATGGTCAGACCAGGATTGCCCTAAATTTGCCATTGGATAGAAATCAAAGATCATTGTTTGGCTTCTTTTCCTAGACCTTGAATTGATCAATTAAACTGTTCAAGCCCTTGACTTCCCGACTCAGTTCTTCTGCGGATGAAGCCATCTCCTGGGATGCGGCAGCAGCCTGTTTCGAGACGGAACTGACACCTTCCACATTCTTGGAAATCTCTTCCGCGCCACTGCTCTGTTGTTCGGTGGCGGCAGCGATCTGGGTAATGGCTGAGTTCACCTCTGCAATTGCCCGGACGATTTTTTCCAAAGCGTCCTGACTCTGGGCGGCCAACTTCTGATTCTCATCCGCCTGTTTGCCTGTTTCGCCCATGGATTTCACCGATTCCGCCACATCTTTCTGGATTTGGCCGATTTTTTTGCCAATCTCACCAGTGGCGCTCACGGTGCGTTCCGCCAACTTCCGGACTTCATCAGCCACCACGGCAAAACCGCGTCCGGCATCACCAGCCCGAGCGGCTTCGATATTGGCATTCAACGCCAGGAGATTGGTCTGGTCGGCGATGTCATCAATCACCTGTATCACCTCGCCAATTTCCTGTGAGCGCATTTCCAGCGCGCCGACGGCTTCGATATTGGCATTCAACGCCAGGAGATTGGTCTGGTCGGCGATGTCATCAATCACCTGTATCACCTCGCCAATTTCCTGTGAGCGCATTTCCAGCGCGCCGACGCCAATTTCCTGTGAGCGCATTTCCAGCGCGCCGA
>MNWS01000170.1:4454-5634 GCA_001872685.1 Fidelibacterota bacterium CG1_02_48_14 | reverse complement strand
CACTGATATTCGCCCCGCACAAGTCAAACTCGCCCCGCAAGCACTGATTTTCGCCCCGCACGGGTCAAACTCACCCCGCAAGCTCTGATTTTTACCCGGGGCTCTAAATTCCTGCTACCCTCATACCTGACCTTCAATATTATCCTAAATATTGGTGTATATAGGGTTTGGTGTTAAAAAAACTGGGATTAGATTCGGGGCGGAATTCAAGGAAAAATTGTTGAAAATCGTTTATGGTGTCATTTGGATAGATGGTTTTGTTTTTGAAACGACAAAGGGAAGCCAGGAAAGTCAAGGAAACTCAGATCGTACAGACTGCGTAAATTGCAGTTGGAACACATGGCATTGGCGGCAGCAAAATTATCAAAACAAAGGTTAAATGGTGATAGAATGACAATGTCTGCCCAAGCACAGGTCGGGACTAAATTTCAGTCAAAGGTGGAATTTTATTTTCTGGGGTTAACGTTTACAATTTTAGCTCTTTCAATCCAAACAGCAGAATTAGACAGTAATTTAATTTCGACTATGATCGAGCTAATTAGCTGGATTTCTATGCTGCTTGCAGGCTTAATTGGATTATCTCGTATTTTTTGGATTCCCACATTGTACAATATAGAGGACATTAAGGAGAACCAAGTTAATCCCAGTTCAGAGGTACATTCTGAAGCAGAGAAACAAGTTCGTAGAATTGCTAGTAAAGTTGATGGTAGACTCCCTTACCAGAGAGGAGCATTCTTGTTGGGGATTATGCTCTTGTTGATAGCTCGTGCTATTCCGGGTGTTTTTTACATAATCCAATATTTTGAATAACCCACCGTGTAGGTAAGGATTAAATCTGACTCAATTAATAGGTTGTGGGTAATAGTGAAGATGTGGTAGACAATAGTGAATATTCAAAGCGAGTCTGTCTCCGAAAACAGCACAAGCCACATGCGTTAAGCCCGAAATGTCTAAAAAAAACCGTAGAAACCTGTCCATAACGGAGCCGCATTCTCACGAAAATATCATGAGTAAAATGACACAGTCAGGGCAATGATGAATCCCAGACAGAATCGGAAGTCACAAACGAGCTTAGACCGGAAAGTGGAAGCGCGGGTGGAGAGCGAGACCTTGTGGCTAACCCAGCAGCAAATGGCCAAACTTTTTCAAACTTCCCGCACTAATGTGGTGGAGCATATTC
>MNWS01000170.1:2068-4441 GCA_001872685.1 Fidelibacterota bacterium CG1_02_48_14 | reverse complement strand
TGAGGGCGAGCTTGTCGAGGTGGCAACATATCGGGAATTCCGACCGGTTCGCAAAACCCAAAGTAATTGAGGCCATGCCATGAATAAGCAGCTACAAACCTTGCAGGACAACCTCGAAGCCGACGTGCAGCGCGCCATGGAATCCTGCAAAGCCTCTGGTCATACGGTTTCTGACCATTTTCGTGGTGTCATGAAAATGGTCGTCCGCGGCAAGGGCTGTCGGTGTGAAGTGAATGACGAGGTAACCCAATGAGCGCATTGACCCCTTTTCACGCCGACATCAAAAACATCCTCGAACAGGCGAGAAGCAAAGCCCGCTCGGCGGTGAATTCCGCCATGGTGGAAGCCTATTGGCTGGTCGGCCAGCGGATTGTTGAAGAAGAGCAGCGCGGGCAGCATAAGGCCGAATACGGCGCACGCTTGCTGGAAAACCTGTCCAAAGCACTTTCTGAGAGCTTCGGCAAGGGTTTTTCCTATGCCAATCTGCGTAATTTCCGCCAGTTCTATCTTACCTATCCCGATCAGGCAATTTGCTACACAGTGTGTAGCAAATTGAGCTGGAGCCATAACCGGCTCATCATGCGCGTGGATGACCCCAAGGCCAGAGACTATTACCTGGCGGAGGGGGCAGCGCAGCAATGGAGCGTCAGGCAACTGGAGCGCAACATTCAGACCCACAGCTTTCAGCGATTGCTCTCTTCACAAGGCAGCGAAGCTGAGGGCAATACAGTCCACGGCAACACACTGGGCGATTTCATCAAAGACCCCTATGTGTTGGAGTTTCTACAACTGCCCGAGACAACCCAGTTAAAAGAAAGCCGACTGGAGCAGGCTATCATTGATGAGTTGCAAAAGTTCCTGCTGGAACTGGGCAAAGGCTTTTCGTTCGTCGCCCGGCAAATGCGTATCAGTACCGAAACCAGCCATTTTTTCATGGACCTGGTTTTCTACAACTATCTGCTTAAGTGCTTTGTCATCATCGACCTGAAAACCGGCACGCTCAGCCATCAGGACATCGGCCAGATGGACATGTATGTGCGCATGTTCGATGACCTTAAGCGCGGCGAGGACGACAACCCCACCATCGGCATCATCCTTTGCGACAGCAAGGATGAAACCGTCGTCAAATATTCGGTCATTCAGGGAAGTCAGCAACTATTCGCCTCCAAGTATCGCCGCATCCTCCCGACCGAAGATGAGTTGGTTGCCGAGATAGAGCGGGAAAAGCGTTTGATTGAGGGGGCGCATGACACGACTGGCAATGGCGGCAACTAACAAGGAATACTTGTTAGTTCAGATTCAAGTAAACGATAACCCAACTACCGAGGAATACTCGGCAGACCTTGTGAGCGAATAAGGCATAAATGACCGAACAAGACCAAAAACAACTGGGCACTACACTGTGAGGCATTGCAGCGCTTGTCGTCAGCCAGCACACTTCCGATTTCTGGTGGCTGATTCTCTTTCCAGTAGTAATCCTTGTGGGAATGTTAGTTGCCGTTATGGGACGCGCCATAATACACGTCGGAAGCTGAGCATAAAAATCAAGGAGATTGTATGAAACTGACTCAGGGTGGGACCGTGGTAGAAGAATTAAAAGGCATTCCCAAGAGGAACTGGTGGAAAATCACATTCGTAGTTCCTCCGATAATATTTTTAGTTCTTGGGGTGATCGATTTCGTTGTTTCAACCGACCACAGAACGACCATTTTGCTGATCGGTCTGCTGCTTGCCTCAAATCATCTGGCTACCAGCATTTTGCAAAACATCCTTTACAAGAAAATAGCGGGATCATTGTCTCTGATTTTTTCTTTGCTCGTTATTTATCAGCTATTTGTGGTGAACTCGTTGAAATAATTTTGTGCATCCTAACCCGAGCCTGCTGCTGGTCTTCTGAATGGAACGGTTCAAGAAATATGGAACGAATTCAAGATGCAATTTCAGAATTTGGTGAAGTGCGAAGATTGATTACACCTGATCTAATCAATCAATCAATCAAATCATGCAACCCTACGCATTAAAGCCGATATTTGGTAGGAAAGACTGAATTCAATCCCGTAGGAGCTGAATGATGACGAATGAACAAAAATCGACCAACGTACCATCTCAACCTCAGCCTCAACCTCATCCCGAACCGGTTACCAGACACCAAGGATTTTTAAATGCCAGGAAAGTCCGCGCCACGGCATTTTTTGTCATTACCCTGTGTATCATCGTGAGTGTCATGGCGAGTATTCTGGCTATTTGGAATTTCGCCCAACCGGATGTTTTGTGGCGGACGGTGGCCACCTGTGCGGTGATTGCCACGGGATTTGTGATTTTTGCCAAAATGAATACCTCCATCGGTTCCAGTGGTGAGGATTAGTCGGTCCG
>MNWS01000170.1:0-2040 GCA_001872685.1 Fidelibacterota bacterium CG1_02_48_14 | reverse complement strand
TCCGTAACGATTCACTGAGTACCTGTTCTGCAAACACAATAATCGTCGCTCATTCCGTCTCCGGTGTCCAATTACGTGCATCTTTTCCTGAGCTTAAGTAATTGAAAACATTGTTTTATGAAGTGTAGGTTATTCACGACCAGCGGTTAGATTGAAAGCGTTGAGAACCTTGCACCACACGATTCATTTATTTGGATTAGAAAAGAGGAAAACGCTATGAGCAAATTAACATTTGGGGTCATCGGTACTTCCAAAAAAGAGGATGAACTCCGCATCCCCATTCATCCGGAACATTTGCCGCGTCTTCCCGAAACCATTCGCCGCCAACTCGTCTTCGAGACCGGTTATGGCGCTCCATTTAATATGTCCGACGCTGAACTCGCTGCTCAAACCGGTGGTATTGCCACGCGCCATGACATTCTATCCAAAATTGGTAATGTGATTATCGCCAAGCCGGTGCTGGCTGACCTGAACGAACTAATGGTGGGTGGCATCCTGTGGGGTTATCCTCATTGCGTGCAGCAAACAGCCATCACCCAGGCCGCCATTGACCGCAAGCAGACCCTCATTGCTTTCGAAGATATGTTTGTTTGGAGTCCCAGCGGGCAGGTTGGTCGCCACACATTTTATAAAAACAACGAATTGGCGGGTTACTGTGCAGTCTTGCATGCCCTGCAGCTTAAGGGTATCGACGGGCATTATGGTAATCAGCGTAAAATCGTCATTTTCAGTTTTGGCGCTGTGAGTCGCGGGGCGATTTATGCACTCAAGGCCCGGGGATTCCGAGACATCACCATCTGTATTCAGCGACCGGATCATGAAGTACGGGAAGAGGTGCTGGATTGTCATTATCTCAGAATTCGTGAAGGCGAGGGTGGCGAAGCGCGCATGATCCTGGTGGAACATGATGGCAGTGAACGACCCCTGACCGATCTGATCAGTGAAACAGATATTATTGTGAATGGAACCTTTCAGGAACCGGATCACCCAATTGATTTTGTCATTGAGAGTGAAAAACAATTCTTAAAGCCGAACAGTCTGATCATTGATGTGAGCTGTGACGAGGGTATGGGTTTCTATTTTGCCAAACCGACCACTTTTAAAGCGCCCATGTTTCAAATTGGAACGGTCGATTATTACGCGGTGGATCACACGCCCACCTATCTCTGGGAGAGTGCTTCACGATCCATTTCAGCGGCTCTGATTGTCCATTTACCCACGGTGGTAGCCGGCCGTGAAGCGTGGCCGCTTAACGAAACCATCCGGCAAGCCATCAATATTGACCGTGGTATCATTCAGAAACCCAATATTCTGTCGTTTCAGAATCGCCAACCGGATTATCCTTATGCGATCATTGAGCATGAGCATGAGCATGAACATGAAGATGAAGATGAAGTCGTTTTCAAAAAGACCGCTTGAAATGAAATGAAATGAAATGTTCGTGATGAAGCAGCCGGGAGGTCATTTTCATCACCACCGTTTAACGCTTTAAGATTTCCCCAGACGAGCGATCCGAAACATCCTTCGTCTGCGCTCCGTTTTTCTTTTTAATCATTACGAGCAAAGCTATTATTCTGTCCGAGTCAGCCTCAGAGCTCGTTGGAAGGTTTTGGTAAATAATTGCCAACTGGCTGAGATTCTGAGGATTAATCATTGAAGATTCTTAAAAAGAGGTCCATTTGATACAAGAGCTACTGAAACAGGGTCAAATACTGGAAGCGGTGGAAGACGGGATATTTACGACGCTTGAGGCCGATCAGCGCGGTCATGAATATGACGACAAAGCCAAAGGCTACGATGCGCTCATCGGCTCTGCGATTTACAACAAGCTCATTTGGGGAAATCGCCTGGCTGATTATCGTCGATTTTGTGAGAAGGCATTAACCTCTCGATCGACAGGTTATGTTCTGGATGCCGGTTGCGGGTCGTTGGTATTTACGGCTGAGGTCTATGCTCAACATACAGATCGTCCGCTGGTATTACTGGACCGATCACTGGGGATGTTGCGTCGAGCCAAGTCCAGACTGGAAGCATTGAACG
>MNWS01000002.1 GCA_001872685.1 Fidelibacterota bacterium CG1_02_48_14 | reverse complement strand
GAAGGTATTGGAAACGAAGCCGTCTATAACCAGGGTTTTAATCTGGTCCATTTTTTGGCGGATAACTGGGGCGAGGAAATTCTGAATCGCATCACGGACAGGTTGCGCTCGCCGACAACTTTTAACTTCTATCAGGCAGTGTCTGCGGAAACCGGGTTATCCAAGCATCAATTTCACACCATTTGGCGTGATAGTCTGGAACAAGCGTACGGGAAAATATTGGCGGATTCTACGGTCACTCCACTTCACTTTATTCAAAAGCAGGGGGCGACGAATTCCCAACCCCGGTGGGCGGCCGGCGACAGCATTCTGGGTTTTATTGGGAATGCCGGACAGAGTTACATGTCCCTCACCAGTCTTTATCTCAAACACGGGGATGCCAAACCTGAAGAGTTAACACCCGGAGCGGAAGGTTTTGACTGGTCACCCGACGGGAAAAGGGTCGTTATCAGTCATAAGAATTTTTACGATGGGGGATTGGTTGCTCCGCCCGCAATGCGTGTGTCCACCTTACCCGGTTCGCCCATCCAACACGATCCGGAAAATCTAAAGCATCAGCAAAACTGCGAGCGTTGCCAGTTCGCGCTCACCGGGTCCCGATTCAATGACCTGTTCATCCGTTCCATTCATCCGGACAGTGTGGAAAAGCAGATCACATTTGGTGAGCGTGCCAAAAATCCTGCCTGGGCACCGACAGGAGATAAAATTGTCTATGTCACGCTCCACGATGGCACCAATAATCTCAAGTTGGTTTATCCTCAATATCCGGATAGCACCGAGATATTGACCCACTTTTCACCAGGAACCCAGGTATTTTCACCGCGCTGGGTGGATTCAACGCACATCGTTTTTGACTATGTCACTGATTACAACCGCGATATTGGCATAATCGATATTCTTGCCAAAAAATCCGGTGAAGGGTCAGAACAGTCCATTAAACCAAAATCATTGCTGGAAAATCGTTGGGATGAACGGGATCCGTATCCGGTCAATGACTCGATATTGGTGTATAGTCACGATAAAACCGGCGTGTTCAATATTTATCAGCGAAATCTCAAGACCGGAGCTGAGGTCGCATTGTCCCATGTTGTGGGTGGTGCATTTCAACCCGAATTAAAAAAAGACGATTTAGTCTATTCCTTGTACGACAGCCTTGGTTTTAACATTGCGCAGCTTGGACAGGATGAATTTTTCAACGATTCTCTGCCCGAGTTCTTTTCCCGGCATTTACCACGTCGGGATTGGAGCAGTCACACCACCAGTTTGGCGAGTGAACCTTACGCCACGCGGTATGGTCCCATGTTCATTCTGCCGCGACTTCAGATTGATATTGATCAGTCGAAACACAAGACCATCGTGAAGCCTGGATTTTTCTTTTTCTCCAATGAAATATTGGACAATTACCTGCTCATGGGTGGCGCAGATGTTGGGTTGAACAAAGATCTGGATCTGTTTCTACTGGCCGAGTATCGCGGTTTTTTGCCGACACTCTCCCTGGAAGTGTATCACATGGCGAGGAATACAGTAGAGGAATTGAACTACCAAAATTACCCTTCCCCCTCAACCAACATAAAATTCAGATTAACGCAAGCGACGCTCAAGGCAAGTGTGATCATTCCGGAAAACCACCATCTGGATGTCGATGTTACCACTGGAATTTATAATACTTTTATTAACGATCACATTATTCAAAGGCATAACGATATCCCCCTTAGTGTACCCGGTCTTGATTATGATTATTTCAAGGGAATTGACTGGGGATTGCATTATCAGTTAGCCGGGTTGGCGGTTCGGCAGGAGAGAAGCATTAATCCTTCCGGCTCGCAGTTGGACGTTTCATTCCGGGATAACTACCACAATTTCATGTCGAATTTTGGTTACCGGGAAGACACTGGAACCTGGGGTGAGATATATAGCCTATTTCATTACCAACGCCTGGACATCAAACATTTTTACGGGAAGCGCCTCTCTGAGAATTCGAAAGCAGTGGTGTCTTTGAATACTGAAATGACCGTGATACCCCATAACGGTCTGGATGACTTCTTCTATGATTTTGCCGGAGGTCTGCCGGGTTTACGCGGCTATCCGTTTTACGGATTGAGTGGCACTCGGAAAGCAGTCATGACCGGAACATTGCGGTTCCCGGTTTTACGAAATCTATACAAACCAATTGCACAATATGCCTTACAGGATGTCTACCTGGGAATCGTCGGTCAGATTGGCAGCGCCTGGATTGGTAATTCAGATGCGTCATTCAGTTCGGTAAGCGATTTTAATCATTCTGTCTGGAATGACCTGGATAATTCCAAATGGCTGAAGGATGTTGGGCTCGAACTGCGACTGGCAGGATTTTCATTTTACGGCTATCCCACGGCAATCGAATTTGCCGGTTATTATGGATTTGATCCTTTGAGCATCACCACAACAGAAACCACCTACCAGTATGGACAGGATGTTCGTTACTATTGGCGGGTATTATTTGGGTTCGAATAAAAGTGACGACAAAAAAAAACAGCCTAAGACGAATCATCATTTTTGGTCTCGCGACGCTTTCGGTAGCATTCGGGCAATTCAATGCAAATTTGGCTGATGGAACTCCGCAACCGATTCCGGCTGCCGTTAGAAAGAATTTTGTCAAATCCCTGATTTTGCCAGGGTGGGGACAGTATTCTGAGGGAAATTATAAACGGGCAGCCGCCTTTGCTTTGATTGAGGCTGCGACCATTTATGGCCATTTTTACAATCTCAATCAAGAAGCGCTGGCAACGACGGATTATGAAAATTATGCCGATTTGCATTGGTCATTTGAGACCTGGGTGGTGACGGAAGAAATTACTGCGTTGGGTACAGAACACTGCGGATTCATCCAGACGCACAATATGGACTATGCATTGATAGATGGGGTTTATTATCCCAACAGGGATAGTCATTATTACGAAAATGTCGGGAAGTACAACGAATTCGTCTGCGGTTGGGATGACATCGCCGATTCAACATCAACATCGCTTGGAGAGGTGCTGACACCTCACAAATACGCGTACAGTCTGATGCGGCGTCAGGCTAACGATTATGGCAAAAAAGCCAAGTATGCAGTCACCATAATCATGTTTAACCATTTGATTAGCGCTTTCGAAGCGGCGATTGGTACCGATATTACGGCCTATGCAGGAAAAAATTGGCATGCGGCCATTCTCCCGGATTCACACATCGACAGGCGCGGACTACAAATCGTGGTTACTTTCTGAAATGAAATTGAGTCAAAAAGGAATATTGATTATGCAGAAATGGGTCCGTTTCGGCGGGATATGGCTTTTAATGATTATGTTATGGCAAGGCTGTGCTGCTTCAAAACCGCAGCATGATGTGAAAAATATTGCCGGTGAGTACCAAAAAGGTCTGGACTTCATGGCGAAGAAAAACTGGATCAAGTCTGAAGAGACATTCACCTTCATTGTTTATAACGATCCAGCCGGAGAATATGCGGATGACGCGCAGTATTCATTGGCCGAAACCTGGTATTTCCGGGAAGAATACCTCATTGCCATTGATGAATATGACCGTCTGATTCAACGCATGCCGAACTCACCGCTAATTCCCCAGGCCAGTTGGCGTAAGGCTGAGTGTTATTATTTACTTTCACCGGATTATCGCCTTGATCAAACGCTGAGCGAGCGTGCTTTGAAGGAACTGCAAAACTTTGTTGACATTTTTCCCCAGGATGAAAACCGCATACAGGCGGCCAAATATATCGTCGAAATCAGATCAAAATTGGCACACAAACTTTATGGATCCGGCGTGCTTTATTTGAAACTGAGGGAGTGGGATTCCGCAAAACTGTATTTTGATGTGGTACTCGAGAATTATTATGATACCGAGTATTTGGAAAATGCCTTAATGGGCAAAGCCGAAGCTCTGGTTGGTGAAAACAAAGCAGATGAAGCCGAAAGCCTCCTGGCGCAGATCAACCCCGGTGAACTTGATAACGATCAGAAGAAACAATTAGCACGCGTAAATGCCGAATTGACGAAGCTGCGGAAACAGCCAACGGACTAGGAATAGCCCCATGAAAATGTGCCTATTCGGCGGTACCTTTGATCCGCCACATAACGGACACTTTATCATTGCTGAAGCCATTCGCGAGAGTCTTGATTTAAACAAAATCGCCTTCATACCCGCTTATAATCCGCCTCATAAATACGGTCAGAAAGAGGTTACTCCCATTGCACACCGTCTGGCAATGCTGGAGATTTGCACGCGGTACAATGAACACTTCGAAATCAACGATATTGAAATTCGCCGAGGCGGGATTTCATATACCATTGAAACCATTCGCGAGGTAAAAAACAACCTGGGAATGGGTTGCGACGATCTCTATTTCCTGATTGGTTCCGATTCGTTAGTGGAATTTAAAAGCTGGTATAAATGGCAGGAAATCTTGAAAGAATGCAAGATTGTGGTAGCTCGCCGACCCCGATTTGAAAAAGAGGGGATTGATGCGGATTTATTAGAGCAGGTGCTCTTTTTAAATCTGCCCCGTATTGAGGTTTCCAGTACTGAAATCCGGAAAAGATTCGAAATGGGCCAGATGACACGATTCTACATCAACGACGCGGTGTTTGATTACATCCAACAACACAAATTATACGAACGAAAATGACCGGAATATTGAATTCTTACGGAACGGTGGGCAGTTACCTCCTGGTTGTGGTCAGTGTCGGGTTGCTTTTTTATGGGGCAGAATGGCTGGTGCATGGGGGTAGTCAGATTGCCCGGCGATTTGGCATAAAACCATTGGTTGTTGGGCTTACCATCGTTGCTTTTGGCACGAGTATGCCTGAGTTTGTCGTGAGTTTCTTCGCGGCTATGCAAGGTTCGTCCACCATTGCCATCGGCAACATCATTGGCAGCAATATTACCAATATCGGTCTGATATTAGGGCTGAGTACGCTCATCTTTCCCATCATTGTTTCATTCAGAACGGTTTATCTGCAACTGCTGATCATGATTGCTGTGACAGTCTTACTCTATGTATTTGCACTGAATGGTGTGATCAGTCGCTGGCAGGGAATCCTAATGGTTATCCTGCTTATCGGTTATGTCTACTATCTCTATAACAACCCTTCACAGGCTGAGATCGAAGAAATTGAGCTGACTTCTGAAAACTTTATCAGGAGTATCGCCATGGTGATTTTCGGGATTGTGGCATTGACAGTTGGCGCACGCCTCTTCGTTGACAGCGCCATTTGGCTGGCACAGTACTACCACGTGCCGGAAGTTGTCATCGGCTTGACAATCGTCGCCCTGGGAACCTCCTTGCCCGAACTAGCCACCTCCATGGTTGCGGCATTTCGGAAGCATAGTGAAATCTCTCTGGGAAATATTGTGGGCAGTAATATTTTCAATATTCTGTTCATCATGGGTGGCGTCAGTGTGATCAAACCCCTGTATGTCTTTGAAAAGCGTGTCGCTGCCGATGGTAGCATCACACAATATTTTCCGCATTTTGAGTATCTCTTCATGTTGGGAATTTCCGTTGCCTTACTCGTGCTGGCATTGAGGAATCGGATCGGTCGCCTGGCGGGTTTCGTATTCCTTGGATGCTATGTTTATTTTTATGTCTACCTCTATCAACACATGTAAAACCAAAGTGATTATGCCTAAGAAAAAAGATCCTGAAATTCAGTTTCATAGCATTGAACCTTATTCCCGGTTAGCGCCGTATTACGACGATCTCATGGATTACATTGATTACGATCTATGGGTGGAAGATGTCCTGGAGTTTATTAAAGATGACGCCACGGTGAAAAACCTTTTGGATGTATCCTGTGGCACCGGCTCCATGGCAGTCCGATTTGCCCGGGCCGGATTGAAAGTTACCGCCGTTGATCTTAGTCCTGAAATGATTGACCAGGCGCGAAAAAAAGTTGATGCTGACAATCTCACACAAAGCATTACACTGGCTGTAGGAGATATGCGTGAAATTGCATTCTCTGAACCATTTGATGTGATCATTAATCTTCATGATGGGATGAATTATCTCCCGAATAGTGAATCAGCAGGCCAGTTTTTAACCCATGCCTATGAGCTATTACGACCCAATGGTTGGTTGGTTGTTGATGTCGTCACACCTCTTTTATGTGAAACGCACTTCAAGGGCTATCGCGAAATTTTCACGGATGAATCCGGTGGTTATGAGCGCGAGACGAATTACGACAGTCAATCGCGAGAGGCATTAACCAAATTTATTTTTGAGGTTTCACCCACGGAATATTTAGTAGAAGAACACCGCCAGCAGGCTTACGATCTTTCGGATGTACGGCAGATGTGCGAGAACAGCCCGTTCAATGCCTGGAAAATTTTAGATGATGAAGATTTAAGTGAGGCGAATGCTTCTTCGGAGCGTTTTTATGTTATCTTTCGGAAGACATGATCACCTTTAAAGATGTAAGCCTGAGATACGACCGGGGCGCCGGAGTTAAAAATATTAACTTCAGTGTCCAGCGTGGCGAATTCATTTATCTCATTGGTCCATCCGGCGCAGGAAAATCAACGCTGCTGCGAATGTTATTCATGGACATTTTCCCCAATACGGGTTCGGTACAGGTGGATCATTTCGATTCCAATACCATCAAACGCAGGCAGATTCCCAAATTGCGGCAAAAAGTTGGGATGATCTTTCAGGATTATAAACTTCTGGATGATCGGGATGTTTTTAGTAATGTCGCACTGCCTCTACAGGTAATCGGCGTCAGCACCCGCGAAATTGAGAGACGGGTCACCAAAACTTTAGAGGAAGTCGGGTTGACGCACAGGCGACTTTACTATCCTTCTGAACTTTCTGGAGGTGAACAGCAGCGAGTCTCAATTGCAAGGTCCATTGCCAAAGATCCTTTGGTGCTCCTGGCTGATGAACCGACGGGGAATCTGGATATGGGTGTCGCACTCGAAATCCTGAATCTTCTCTGGCGTGTGAATGCCAAAGGCACCGCCGTAATCATGGCGACCCATAATATTGAACTGATTAAAAATCGGCCCTCCCGCACGTTTCGTCTTAGTCACGGTGAATTCAAAGGTGAGTTGCTCCCGTGAATCTATCCTTCATCTTTAAAGAGGGTTTGAGTGGATTCAAACGGGCAAAATTCCCTTTCATCGTCTCCGTTGTGACGCTTTCTATTTGCCTGACTCTGATTGGTGTAAGCATCATGATTGGTGATAATATTTTCGGATATTTCCGGGAAGTGCAGTCGGATTTTGATGTGCAAATGTTTTACAACCCCCAGGCATCAAATAGTGAACAACATGCTGCCTTGGAATATTGCAACACCTATCCTGGTGTCATGACGACGGTTTACATCTCTCGGAACGAGGCTGTGGCCTTATTTCAGGAAGAATTTGGCGAAAATATTTTTGACATATTGAAGGATAACCCATTTCCTGCTTCCGTTCGCATTGGGTTTGATCGTTACCACCAGAATGTCGGCTATATCTCAGGGTTTAAAGCGAGTCTGGAGCAGTTGCCTGGTATTGAGACCGTCACTTTCCATAAAGCCTTGTTTTTAAAATTAACCGCCATTTTACGGGTTCTCACCATGGTTGGCGGAGCGTTTGTCCTGCTCCTGTTTATTGCGTCAGTGCTGTTGACTTCCAACACGATAAAATTAATCATCCTGGCGAGGTTTGATTGGATTGAGACGATGCGACTCATAGGTGCGTCCGACTTTACGATACGGTCTCCTTTCCTGCTCGAAGGCGCTTTTCAGGGGATTTTGGGTGCTATCCTGACTTTAGGAGCTGTTCATGGGGTAGAGGCCGGTATTATGAAATTGACGAATCTGGATTTAAACTCCCGGCTCATGCAATTTCCTGAGGTGATTATTTTACTCTTCACAACTGGTATTATTTTGGGAGTATTGGGAAGTTATCGGGCGGTACGCAGATTTATTTATATGGTTGTTTAAATCCGAATAACCTCCAATCTATCAACCATTTACAGATTTATACCTTGACCTCCGGAAGGGCCAAAATTATTTTTGCGAGCCATGAAAGGATCAATGGAAATTCGACCTAAATCGTTGACTGAGCGTGAAAGTTTGGTTCTGTGCTCCGTCGTACAAAAATTCATCCAGGATGGGGTGCCGGTTGCATCACGTAATCTGGCAGAAATGCCCGAATTGAATGTCAGCAGTGCCACAATCCGAAATATTCTTTTTCAACTTGAAGCCTATGGTCTTTTGACACACCCACACACCTCCGCCGGCCGCATTCCTACGCAGGAGGGGTATCGCTATTATGTTGACCATCTCATGTCGTTTAAGGTGCCGGGTAAAGATTTTCAGATTGAACTGGAGACGCTGGTCCATCAATTTGCCCGGGATCTGGAAATTCTGATTGATAAGACGAGTCATTTCCTTGGTGAAATGTCAACCGCCCTGGTATTGATCAGCCTGCCGAATTTTCGCCACGCCAAAGTGAAGGACATTAATCTGGTTCAGCTTGGGAGTCAGCGGATTTTACTGGTTGTTGAGATGACCGCCGGACCAATCAAGACTGCGGCACTGCAGATTGACAGCCAACTTTCACCAAAATTGCTGAAAGACGCCGAAGCCATTTTACGAGACCTGTTTGTTGAAAGAACCTTGGCGGACATTGTCGATCAACAGTTGCAGGAGATGCCCAAACTGGGTCCGGAATTTCAATTCGTCCAACAAATCCTGGCCAATGCGTTCAACATATTCAATGGTTTAAACAGTACCGAATACAAGTCATACGGTACCCACCAGCTTATTCAATACCCGGAATTTGCAAACGCCCGGGAGATCGAGCCGGTGTTGGAGGCTGTTGAGGCGGGACGCGTTTACCAATTACTACCGGCAACACGCATCACCGGCAGTCCGCGAATCATGATTGGTGGCGAAATCGGTTTGGCTGCATTGGCACATTTTTCATTGATTTCACGGAAATATCGTAACCCTTTCATCGAAGGGAGTATCCATATACTTGGCCCCACAAGAATGGCTTATGACAAAATCTGCGGGCTGGTGGAATACACCGCCGAAGCAGTTGCAAAAAATATAGGAGTGGAAATAATCGGATGACCTCTGAAAAAGAGACCCATGATCAAATAGACCATCAGATAAAGGATGCAGTTGAATCAACTGCCGAAGAAAAGACCAAACCAAAGGAGAAGCGATTCTCCCGAAAAAAACAGACACCGAGTGAAGCTCATATTCAAAAGTTGGAAGAAAATATCGCGGCGCTGGAGGGTGAAATCACCATTCTGATTCAGGCCAAATTAATGGCAGAAGATAAAATGAAGCGCGTTGCCGCTGATTTTGATAATATGACCAAACGTAAAGAACGCGAATTCAACCGGACACTATCATTTGCCCGGGAGAATCTGGTGCGTGATCTATTGCCATTGCTCGACGATCTGGAACGATCAGCCCAATTTGACGAATCCTCAAACAACTCAGAGAAAAATACGGATCCGGAGGTGAAAAACACCCAACAAACCGGAATTCGTATGATTTACGAACGCTTCCTTAAATATTTGCAGGAGACAGGTGTAGAACGATTCGATCCGACGGGTGAGGCATTTAATCCGGATATTCATGATGCCATGTTGACGCGGGCAGTGGAGAACACCAAGCCAGGCATCGTTTTGGAATGCTTTCAACCCGGTTATAAACTGGGCGACCGAATTTTGCGTCACGCCAAAGTCATTGTCAGCGAATAAAGAAAACAGGTAAAATGGCCAAAAGAGATTATTACGAAGTTCTGGGCGTCTCCAAGGATGCGACCAAGGACGACATTAAAAAAGCATATCGAAAATTAGCGATAAAATATCATCCTGATAAAAACCCGGGAGACGCGACAGCCGAGGCGAGTTTCAAAGAAGCTGCTGAGGCATACGCAGTCTTGAATGATGAATCAAAACGCACCCAATATGACCAGTTTGGTCATGCCGGGATGCAAGGTGCCGGTGGCGGTGGATATTCCGGATTTGGGGGCGGAGGGATGTCCATGGAGGACATCTTCAGTCAATTTGGGGACATCTTTGGTGGTCATTTTGGCGGATTTGGTGATATTTTCGGGGGCGGTGGACGACGAGGCGGTCAGCAAAATCGCGGTTCCGATTTAAAAATTCAGCTCAAGTTAACTCTGGAAGAAATTGCCAGCGGCGCGAGCAAAAAGTTAAAGGTGCGGCGCTGGGAATCGTGTGAGTCATGCAGTGGAAGCGGAGCAGAGCGGGGCAGTGAACTAAGAACATGTCCGACCTGTCAGGGTGCCGGAGAAATTCGGCAAGTGCAACGATCCATCCTGGGTCAATTTGTGAATGTGCGCCCATGTACCTCCTGCGGAGGCAGTGGACGAATCCCCGGAGTCAAGTGCAAAGCCTGTGATGGCGAGGGTCGTATTAAGGGCACGGCCAATATTAATGTAAATATTCCCCCCGGTGTGACGAGTGGCAATTATATTACCATGCGTGGCGAAGGTAACGCTCCACAACAAGGTGTACATAAAGGCGATCTCATCGTTTTAATCGAAGAAGCCGAGCATGAAATCTTCATCCGTGATGGTGACGATATTTTGTTGGAAGTTGAAATCAGTATACCGCAAGCAGTGCTGGGTGATCAGGTTGAAATCCCCACGCTCAGTGGTAAAGTCAATATGAAAATTCCCAGTGGAATTCAATCCGGGAAGATGCTCAGACTCAGGAATAAAGGGATTCCGCGGTTGAATAGCCATTACATCGGGGATCAGATCATTAAAATCCAGGTAAAAACGCCTGAAAAATTATCGAAACAAGAGCGCGAGCTTTTTGAACAGTTGGCTCAACTGCACGGACACGGAAGCAAAGGTTCAGGACTCTTTAGAAAGATAAAATCAGTTTTATAATGGCATTCGCAAATTTCACGACACAGGAACGGCTCGTACTTCTTTTTCTTAGTACGACATTGGTTGTTGGCGGAATCGTGAAATGGACAAAACTTCAAAATACACCAGTGCTTCAAATCAAAACCAGCAGTGTTAATGCGGAAATGCAAGCGTTTGATCGTGCCAGTCATGAGTTAAATGCAACCGGGACTGATCTTGATTTGGTGAAAACGGATGTTCAAGCTGAATCGAATCAGGTTAATGGTAAAATAAATATCAATCAGGCAACCTCAGTAACATTACAGGAATTGCCGGGTGTCGGTCCGACACTTGCAGACCGTATCATTGCTTATCGTACAGAACATGGCCCTTTTACCCAGGTTGAGGATTTGACTTTGGTGAGGGGCATTGGCCCAAAGATGTTTGAAAAAATTGCAAAGACTATCAGCACCGATTAGGTAGGGAGGCTCTGTGGCTGGGAATAAATCAAATATTCATACGATCAACACGATTGTCATTATTATTCTGGGGTTGATGCTGGTGGCAGTCATCTGGATTCCAAAAAATATTTGGGATGATGAAGCCAGGATGCGCCAACTTTCGCAATCTCGTATGGTCGCAGTGAATACGGCTGAGAAAGCATTTTATGTGCTCTCTGAGTCTTACACTCCCGATTTGGATGTTCTTTTTGACGTGGTTAATGGTGTGTATGACAGTGTCAGGCGGGCGGAGACAGATACAAATTACACCTTTGTCGGTGAGAAGAGCTTCATTTTTCCGCAAGCACCCGTCACGGTGAATGTCACACCTGAATACGCTGCGCTTTATGCCGAACTTCACCGACAACTATTCGAAAAACTCGAACCGAATCATTACCTGCCTGCTGAGTCAATTGGTGAATTTATTGAGGCAATCCGGTCAAATTTTAAAAACGGGAATTATACGGGTACACAGAGTTTGAAAATCGGTACTGACAGTCTGAAATTCACCGTGCCGGAGCGTTTTGATATTCTTTACCAGAATGCCAAGTTCAGAATGTTTAATGTGCTGACGGGCTCCGCAACGAAAGATGAGAAATTTGCCAATCCATTGGTGGATGCAGTCTTGGATACACTCAGGAAAAATGAGAACCTCCGGGGAGAATTGACCTTCCATAACCTGTATAACACCATTCAATTTGAGTATACGGTTGACCCTGAGTTTGCAGGGCTGTTGGAAGAATCAAAAATTAAGTTGCGTAAGTTCATAAAATTTTCAGAATCAGATTCCATTACTTTCGGTGAACGGATTTACGCTGAGGCCGTGGAAACGGTTTTATCAGGCATTGAAATACCAATTGCAATAGAGGTTCATGTTCTTGACTCACTTGAAAACGATACCGCTCTCACAGCCAATATTGATTTTGAAGGCATGCAAAAGGGGATCAATGATCGTCTCAATACGCTCTACAAGAAACTTTCCGGTAATTACAAAGAGCCAAATTACAAATTTGCCCAGTTAATCATTGATATTGTAGCGGACTCAATTAAACAGAATCCCAATTTCATGGGTGTCAAAAACACAGTCCTGGATCTGAGTGATGTTGCATTTACGGTAAATATTAACCCCAGTATTCCCCTGAATCAGGTCAAGTTCAATCGGGATATTTATGTTCAGTTACGACCCAGATTGTTCGACATGGATCTGGACGCCGCTGCCGCGAGTTTGGTGGAATTGGTAGCGGACACATTAAGGAAACGAAACGACCAGGTTGATTGGCAGGTTTATCAGATCCCTCAGGATCGCCTGAATGTCAAAATTCCGGCTAAATTCCTGCGGGCCTACGATAACATGAATATGGAATTATTCCAGAACCTGACTGGGAATTTTGACAACGTGAACACCCGGGTGAACACCGTCATCCGTCAGGTGGCCAATCAAAGTGCGATTGACACCATTGACTTCACCGGCAGTCAGATAATTCCTTTGGACACCGTTAATGTCAACGTCACGGTCAAGCCAGACTACATCGCATTTTACGACTCGATCTTTGTGAACAAGATTGATACCGTTGTGGAATTTTCGGACAGTTCATTTATCGGTGTCTGGGCGCGTGGTACAGCAAATCTGGCGATCATAACATCCCCCAGTGAGTTACCATTCATTGATACAAATCCCCAGGGATTGCTGGTTTATCATGCCGGGAAAGCTGACTCGGTGAGGGAATATCATCTGGTTGAACTTGAAAGTGAAGATCGAACCGAAAAAGCGTACCTGAACGATGGTTCTTTTGTCGTTCAGTTCAAGTCGGACAGTTCGTTGACGGCGGTTTATCAGGTTGATGCTACAGGCAGTGACACAACAGCGCTCACCTACACAGTGGTCTCTTCCAAGTTTATTGTGGGTATCCAGGAAAAACAGTTCATCATGGAAAAAGACTCATTTGCGACTTGGGTTGACACGACCGTTGCACAAAAATTCAAAAAAACTGAAAAGAACTATCCATACAAATTAACGGATGAGATGAAGTATGACTCGGTAACAGGACAGCCCTTCCGGGTAACTGTACGGAATCAGGTCAATCTGCGGATCGAAGCTCCATATGAGAATAAAACCATTAAAACACGGCGCTATCTTGTCTTTACGCAAAAAGACACCACGGCCGGTCGCATCATTGATGGTGAACTAAGCTGGTCCACTCAATAAAAACATTAAAACAGATTGGGTAATTGTTCCCAATGATAGTCGCACAATTTACTGATGGTTTAGTGCGTTACGCGCAACTGGTTGATTACCAGGGGTTGCCGTATATCGAGGCACTGGGGAATTTTCAAACTCCGATTGATATGAATCCCAGTAGATGGATGCGCACCAACATCCGTTATGAAATTACGGAAATGGTGGAAACGATTAAATCGAAGGTTGATTTCCCTGACCGACAGGCAGTCGCTGTCGTTGAAGGTAAATGGTTTCCCCATCTGTTTCAAAAAGTCGATAGCGAGTTGCCCCTTGAAGATCGTGAAAAGTTTTTAGACTGGCAGTTCAGGGAGACGTACGATCTTGCGCCGGATTCAGCACACATTGTTCACCAGCGTCTGTCCGGTCATTTCATCGGATCTCAATTAAACTACTTTTCTATCGCCATTCCTGAGGAATTTCGACAGGCGTTTTCGGTTGGTTTTGATAAAGCCGGGCTCACCTTGACCCGGATTGAACTGGATGCTTTTGCTGCCGCTGATATGTTGTCATACGCGGGTAATATGCGACACCTTGAGCGTATTTTACTCATCGGTTGTGAGGCAGTGGAATACCACATGAATCTCATTGAAAAAGGTGAAATTGTAGGGATCGCAGATTTTACGATTGGTCATAACAGTGAAATTGGAATTGATGTTTTGCGTGGTGACTGGAGCGACATTGATCGAATTATTATCTTCCTGCAAACACTGTTAAAAGGCAATCCAAGACGTACCAGCCCGGTTGATCATACCTACATTTATGGTCGGCCACTTGAACTGGATCGTTGGGAACGCCTTTTAAAAGGACCTGAAGTTTCACTGTTTAACCCGGCTCAGGCTTTTCATTTACGCGAGCCCAAAGTCCGGAACAGCAGCCAGTATACTGAACTGCTGGGAACCACCAGTAACCTTATCCGGATGCGATTCAATGAGGATTGATCTTCTTC
This sequence comes from Fidelibacterota bacterium CG1_02_48_14, assembly GCA_001872685.1. Classification (GTDB taxonomy): domain Bacteria; phylum Fidelibacterota; class UBA8477; order UBA8477; family UBA8477; genus UBA8477. The sequence continues at coordinate 9,622 of MNWS01000002.1, read as the reverse complement.
ACGATAAGGGGTTACTGGATGCATACGAGTTTCCAGAACGTGTTGCCCCAACGATCCGGCCGGAGACAGACATTGAAAAAACGGCTCGTGAACATACACCCGTCCCCAAAGCGCCTCAGGTTCAACCCGCACGACCAACACCACTTTTTTCGGTAGAAGCTCAACAATCTCCAAAAGGATTGTTTATCGTTCTGGGGATTTTGGCGGTGATTATTATTCTTGGTTTTCTGTTTAAAAAGGGCACTCTTGATCCAGTCGTTTCCACTATCGCGAAAATTGCTACAAAAACCGATACCATCGCCACCGATACGAACAACCTGAGCACCCTGCTGCGCGAATTGGATTCAATCGAAGCTGCCCGAATTCAAGATAGTCTCTCTGCACTATTGGGCGATTCGGTGCTGCCCCAGGACATTTTTGAGCAATTTTTACCTTTAGCCAGCACCCATGTTTTCCCTGATTCTGAAATGCTGACGGATAATGACTCGGTGAACGCTGAGGATTCACCCACCGGGGACGGCGTTGCGATCATTACAGAATTCCCAACTGAAGAAATTGAGACACCGACTGATTCAGATGTCCCGGCACTAGTTGCGACAAAAAATGATCAAATGGCTTTGAGCGATACAATCGTTCAAAGCCCTCCGGTTCAGGCGAAAGAATACTCCAAAACCGAACTTGAGTTCATTGCCAACGCAACCATGCTCAAACTGGCGTCTCAACTGCTTGAAATTGTTGGGATTGGCAACTCCGATGCAAAACTTTCACTGAATAGGGAAAAGCTGGAACTGGAGACTAAAAATCCGAGCCAGATTTCTCGCGATGCCATTTTTGTGACCTTGAAAAATGTCTCCACAATCAATCTGAACAGTACTGCTCAGGCTGGTCGTTTTATACTCACATGCAATTACGAGAATAAAACTGACTTACCGCTACAGTTCGGAGTGAATGCTGGCGATGTTTACCATAATCTTGACGGATTGGTTGGGTCATTCGAGCATTATCTCTCCAAGATAACGATTGATGTCAATCGCAATGTCGATAACAATCCGGTGAAAATGGTATTTGCAGGGAATCGGTTTATCATCAGGAGCATTTTGCAAAATTGGGCTGAGTTTCATTCCAATTATATTCTGGAAAACCTGTCGCTCCAGCAGCAATCCGATGCGATCACATTGATTGCAGATTTAAAATTCATACAATTCGACGCGGATAAATGAGCAGGATTATAGCAGGGCAATGGAAAGGACATGCGCTGCCGATTTTTAACCGCGGACCTGTGCGTCCAACCAGCAGTAGGACGCGTACCGTTTTGTTTGACACACTCGCACTCCCAGAAAATGCCATCATTTTAGATTTGTTTAGTGGTACCGGCAGTCTTGGTTTTGAGGCTTTGTCGCGGGGCGCTTCCAAGATGGTTTCTGTAGATAAACAAGCCCATTACATTCACGGTCAAAAAAAATGGATCAGGACTCACGAGGCTGATGACCGGTACGAGGGTTTTCCAATTGATGTTGAAAAGTTCATTGGGAAAACCGATCAATTTTTCGATGTCATTTTGATGGATCCGCCTTACGATCTTCAATTTAAGTCTGACTTCTGGGAACATTTGGTCCAGCATTTGAATGACCAGGGCTGGCTGGTCTACGAATGTGCACGACGTGCAAATTTTGAAATGGCGGTTGGGATTAACCTTTCTCTCTACAAATCAAAACAGATGGGAGATAGTATGCTTAATTTTTACAGACGAGGCGATGTATGAGTAGTGTTAAGCGGGCGATTTACCCCGGTACTTTTGACCCGATCACATTGGGTCATATCGATATTATCGAACGGGCAGCCTTTCTTTTTGACGAAGTCGTGGTCACAGTAGCTCGGAATATTGGTAAAAATCCGCTTTTCACGGTTGAGGAACGGATGGAGATGATTCGTGAGTCAGTGCGTCATTTGCCGGGAGTTAAGGTGGACAATTTTAACGGTCTGATTGTGGATTACGCCAAAACAACAGGTGCTCAGGCCATGATTCGAGGATTGCGTGCCATGTCCGATTTCGAGTATGAATTTCAGATGGCTTTGGTAAATCGCACCCTCTATCCGGATATGGTACAGGTTTTCCTCATGCCGCATGAAGCTTATACGCATTTGAATTCCACTGTCGTGCGTGAAGTTGCCAGCTTTGGAGGTGACATTTCACCTTTTGTGTCCACTGCTGTCGTTAAAAAACTGAAAGAAAAGTTCGAGAAGAAATCATGATGCTCACCGAAAAATTTCAAGCTCAGGCAGCTCAACTTGGCAAGCACATTGTCCTACCCGAAGGAAACGATCCCAGAACGCTGAAGGCCGCCAGGGAACTCGTTGATAAATCCATTTGTGCCGTCACGGTTTTGGGCGGAAAAATTGAAATTGCCCAGACCGCGAATGACGCCGGCGTTTCTTTGGATAATATTGACATCATCAACCCCGTGGATCATGAAATGTATGAAGCCTGGGCTGAGGATTTTTTCCAGCGGCGGCAACATAAAGGTCTGAAACGATCAGAAGCTCTGGAGCAGACCGGGGATCCCGTAAATTTTGGATCAATGATGCTACGCCATGGGAAAGTAGATGGTTGCGTAACGGGTGCAACCCACGCCACATCACATGTGATCCGTGCTGCGATTCTGAATGTGGGAACCCAGCCGGGGATAAAAACCGTTTCAAGCTCGTTCATCATGGTTAGTCCGGATGGTGACCATATTTTTGGTTTTGGTGATTGCGCAATCATTCCGCAGCCCACTGCTGAGCAATTGGCGGATATTGCCATGGCAACGGCGGATACTTTTCGCAAGTTAATTGGGCAGGAGCCCCGGGTAGCGCTGCTTAGTTTCTCAACCAAGGGTAGCGCGAGCCATCCCGATGTTGACAAAGTTTTGAGTGCATTGGATTTGGTGAGATCAAAAATGCCGCATCTGGCTATTGATGGCGAGCTCCAACTGGATGCAGCGATCATCGCCAGTGTCGGTAAGAAAAAAGCGCCTAAAAGCGACATCGCAGGAAAAGCGAATGTCCTTATTTTTCCTGATTTGGATGCAGGGAATATTGGGTATAAACTGACACAACGGCTCGGTGGATTCGAAGCTTTGGGGCCATTTGTCCAGGGCTTGGCCAAGCCTATGCACGATTTGTCCCGGGGGTGTAGCCCGTCAGATATTGTAAATGTAGCTGCTGTGGCCTGTATTCAGGCTTCAGCAACATAAATAAATATTGTCAGCACGTTAAGGAGAATTGGTGCATGCCCACCTACGAATATAAATGTGAAAAATGCGGTCATCGTTTTGATGTCTTTCAAAGAATGACGGATGAAGCGCTCAAAACCTGTCCGGCAGGAATGTGTCTTGAAAAAGAATGGGGGCAAGGTGATGTAAGGCGATTGTTGAGTGGTGGTGCCGGCCTCATTTTCAAAGGTTCCGGCTTTTATATCACGGATTATGCCAAGAAGAATTCATCCGCCGCAGCCAATTCGAATTCAAATACTGGCGCATCCGGCGGTGAAAAAACCGAATCGAAAACCAGTACTGAGCCTGTCAGTAACAAAAAAGAAGCGCCAGTCGCATCCGGAACAAAGTCTGATAACAGTCAATCCGGTAAATCATAAATAAATAACTAAATCCTAATCAATTATTAAAAGGGGAGCGAATCCGAATGTACAAGAACTTGACACCGCCCACGACAGGCGAAAAAATTACGTATGAAAATGGGCAGATTCATGTGCCCGACCAACCCATTTTACCCTTTATAGAGGGCGATGGAACCGGACCGGATATTTGGCGTGCTTCTCAGCGTGTCCTGGATGCTGCCGTTGAAAAAGCCTATCAGGGCAAACGAAAAATTCAATGGTTCGAAGTATTCGCCGGTGAGAAAGCCTTCAAAGAATTCGGTGAATGGTTGCCGGAAGATACGATCACCGCGTTCAAGGATTATATGGTTGGCATTAAAGGTCCGCTGACGACGCCAATTGGTGGTGGGATTACCTCTTTAAATGTTGCGCTGCGCCAGAAGCTTGATTTGTATGTCTGTCTGCGCCCCGTGCGCTACTTTGAAGGTGTGCCTTCACCCGTTTGCAAACCCAGCGATGTTGATATGGTGATTTTCCGTGAAAATACGGAAGATATTTATGCCGGTATCGAGTGGGCTGAAGGCTCACCCGAAGTGAAAAAGGTCATTGAATTTCTTCAAAAAGAGATGGGTGTTAAAAAAATCCGTTTCCCCGAGACCAGTGGCATTGGCATTAAACCCGTTTCAAAACAGGGAACGCAACGCCTGGTTAAAGCCGCGATTGAATATGCATTGGAGCATCATCGTAAATCGGTCAATCTGGTTCACAAAGGCAACATCATGAAATACACGGAAGGTGCCTTTAAGAGCTGGGGATATGAAATTGCTGTAAGCGATTATCGCAACGAGGTGGTTACCCAACGCGAAGCTTGGATTATCGAGAACCAGGACAACAGTCCCAACCTCACTATCGAAGAAAATGCGCTCCAGATCGAGCCGGGTTATAGCATGATGTCTCCGGACAAACAAGCTGAAATTTGTGCGGAAGTGAAAGCAACATTGACACTTATGCCGACTCATGGCAACGGTCGGTGGAAAACCAAACTCATGATCAAAGACAGCATTGCCGACATCACACTGCAACAAGTCCTGACCCGCGCCAAGGAATTCGATGTGGTGGCGACCTTGAATTTGAATGGTGATTACCTGTCAGACGCTCTGGCCGCACAAGTGGGCGGTATCGGTATCGCGCCGGGAGCTAATATCAATTATACCACCGGGCACGCGATTTTCGAGGCAACCCACGGAACAGCGCCTAAATATGCCAATTTAGACAAAGTGAATCCCGGGTCGGTGATTCTTTCCGGAGTGCTCATGTTACAACACATGCGGTGGACAGAAGCCGCTGACTTGATTCTCGATTCAATGTCCAAAACCATCGCAAGTAAGGTTGTGACTTACGATTTTGCGCGATTGATGGACGGTCCTACCGTCGTGAAATGTTCTGAATTTGGAACCGCGTTGATCGAAAATATGTAATCAACCATTCCTAAACAGCATACTAATCAAGCGCCCCATGGAAAATTGGGGCGCTTGTGTATCCTCAAATATTAAAACTGATGAATCAGTTTCGCCTCGTGTGCTGGATTATTATGCCGGCCCTAAACCAATGCGCTGCTCCGCGGCCTTCAGAATAAGTGCAATCATTTCCTGGTAAGAGATTCCAGCAAAGGCAGCCATTTTTGCCAAATGACCATCCCAACACCAGCCCGGATTGGGATTGGCTTCAAGTAGTTTGGGTTCACCCACTTCATCCAACCGCCAATCGAAACGTGCGTAATCGCGACATTCCAGTCGTTCGAACAATTTTAGTGAACTTTCTTCCAATAATTTCCTCGTCGAATCGGATAATTCAGCCGGAATGGAGGTGATTTTCCCATAGGGTGAATTGGGCAGCCACTTCGCTTCGTATCCGCAGATCTGGGGCAAGTCCGATGGCAGACTGCTGTAATCTTCCTCGATAATCGGTAAAATCGTGTAGGCATCGGGTGGATTACCGATAATTCCGACGCTGATGTCCTTACCCGGCAGGAACTTTTCGACAAGGATCGGTTTGTCGTACCCCACATTTTCACGAATATTGGAAATGGCAGTCACCAATTCTTCCAGAGTTGTCGCATAACTGTGTTGTGTGATTCCAAGGCTCGAATCGCCAAAATTGGGTTTCACCAGGACTGGGAAATTGAAGGGTAGTTCGAATGATGTGTCTTCGGGTTTAATGAAAAACGCCCCGGGGACCGGGATGCTCATCTCCTGAGCGATACCACGCACCAGGGACTTGTCGTAGCAGTACGCCAGACATTGTGGACCTGATCCGGTATAAGGAATTTTGAGCATTTCCAACAGCGCTGGTACATGGAGTTCATGTCGGGCATCATTCCCGAAACCTTCATCGCAAAGATTGAAAACGAAATCAGCTTTCCCCTTCAATTTCGCCAGGTCCTGGATGAGAGAATCGTGATTGTGAAGATATTGAACCTGATATTGAGGTTGTGTTTTAAGGGCAGCTTTTAATTGATCAACCGTATAGATGTCATCTTCATCAAACACAGCGTCAGGCTTAATAATGTCCGGTTTTCCGGGATCGCCCAAAAGCGTGACCAATGTTCTGACAGCCAGTTTGGGTTTGCGGCTGACGGGCGTCCATTCTTTATGCACAGCCGCAGTGACAATATGCCGTGCAGCCATCATCCCCAAATCCTGGTTTCGTTGGCTATTGGGGCTGATCTGGCCATGGAAAATCACATCAGAAAATCCGGCTTCAATAAATAGTGCTGGTAAGCTGTCTTCAGTATACAGCCGTTCAGCGTAAAACCGATCCTCGATGACACCCTTATCCACATGGGTAATGACTTCTCGGGAGATCAGTCGTTCACCATCGTGGGAGAGTGAGCGTTCACGACATACAAAATAATTTTTATCAATCCACTCCCAGGAGCGGGGTTGATAATTGTCGCGCAGGAATTGACCATTCGTCACATCAACCAGAATGCGTCCCAATGGTTTTAAAACCCGACGAACCTCCTGTAAAACCTTCTGATCTTCATTGGCACTTTCAAAATAGCCAAAACTATTTCCCAGGATGAGTACCACATCTAAGGTGTCCGTTGGTAAAACGATTTTCCGAACATCACCTTCACGGAATTTGACATTGAGATTTTCTTTTTTGGCAATCGAGCGTCCACGCTGAATGAGATAATGGGAACGATCAATTCCTTCGATACCAGAATAACCACGACGTGCCAACTCTAAGGCGTGGCGACCCTGGCCACAGGCCAAATCCAGAATACGGGCGTCATGGGATGGTTTCAAAATGTCAAGAAACTTATCGATCTCTGTTTTGGTAATGGCCTGATCTTCAACGACATCCGCGTCAGTTTTTAAATACAACGAATTGAAAATACTGCGCCACCAATCAGGTCTCACATGTGCTTCGAGATCTTGCACGGGACCAAGGAATCGCCGTTGGGGGCGTGGATCCTTGGGTTTGGGATTAGATTGGCTCGGGTTTACGGGTGCCAGCGGGGTGGGCGGCTTCATGAGAATCCTTTTTTTGGATACTTTGCATCACGGAAATTCCTTCCCTGAGCAAAAAATTGGTTTAGCTAAAATTAATAACAGGCGGCAGGAACAATCGGTAGAAAATATTTTGCAGAATATTTACGCGAGCTAAGAGTCTAAACGCACTGACAGACAGCAGATTAGAAGAATATATAGAATGAACTGTTGAACTATTTGGCCGGGAATTAATACTTGTTTTGATGTCTATTTTGCCCCTGTTTATTATGACGATTCTACAACAAAATACAGGGTTAAAAAATAGAAATATTCAGAGAGATAAATTTATCTAAGAGCCTATAAAAATAATCACATATATCAAATAACGGTGCCTGTCGGGTTCTCATGAACAGAAGTGTGAATTGCAATGTCCGAATACCGATCCCAAACAAGGCTGGATCGCCAATTATCGCAACAGATTTCTGTCCATGTAGGGTATTTTCCATTTAACCAGATTGTAAAGGGATTAGCGCTGCATTTTTCCTGGCCGCAATGCCAGTGAAAGTTTTGCTTGGTAAAGTTCTTCCGGTACCCTTGATTGTCTTTACATATGAATTCAGTCAACCAAACACCCGTTGGACTCTATTTCCACATCCCGTTTTGCAAAGTGAAATGTGTCTATTGCGATTTCTATTCCATCCCTAAACGGGATGAGGCGATACCGGCATTCATGCAAGCCCTCATCGCTGAATTTCAGCAATTCGCGCAGAAAATGGATACCACCCATTTCAGACTGTCCACCATTTTCATTGGGGGCGGCACACCCAGTTTATTAATGCCCCGCCATGTTGAATCGTTGCTAAATGAAATTCAGCGGATTTTCACAATTGATCATCAGGTCGAGATCACCATGGAAGCCAATCCGGGAGAAGCGCCTTTTGAAAAACTTCGTGCTTTTAATGACTTGGGTGTGAACCGCCTGAGCATGGGCGTCCAGAGTCTGCAACCGGAATTGCTGCGGTTCATGAGCCGAATTCATACGGTCGATCAGGCGAAAATTACGTTCGATGCCGCCCGGGAAGCCGGATTTACCAACATTAATACCGATCTGATATTCGCTATTCCCGGACAGTCTAAAGCTGTGTGGCTCAGTGATTTAACTGCAGTGATTGAATGGAATCCGGAACACATTTCGGCCTATAGTCTCACCGTGGAAGAGGGGACAGCGTTGCATCGTTGGGTTTCGAACCAACAGGTGAAAATGCTCCCGGAATTGGATGATGCAGGAATGTATCTGGAAGGACGAAATCTTCTGGCGGACAACGGATATAGACCTTATGAAATATCGAATTATGCCAAACCCGGATTTGAATGTCGCCACAACCTTCACTACTGGACTCAGGTACCGTACCTCAGTTTTGGACCCTCAGCCCATTCCTATTTTGAGAACCGTCGCTGGTGGAATGTCCGTAGTTTGGACGAGTATCTGAAACGGATGGCATTGAAAATTCCGGTTATGGAGAGTGAGGAAACATTGACCCTCGAACAAACTCGGGCTGAGTACATTTTTACGCGTCTCCGCTTGTCTGATGGCATTTCCCGAAGGGATTATCACAAGCGATTTGGTTGTGATTTCGTGTCGTTACACGGTAAAAGACTGGAAAAGTGGCTGCCGAAACACATTGTGCTTGAGGATGACCATTACCGTTTGACTCAGGATGGCTTGTTATTGGCGGATGATATTGCTGCGGATTTGATGGTATAGCTGATCCGGCCGGTACTTGCATGATGTTCCGTCATGTAGCCACTGAGAAAGAAAAGCAGTTTACACGAAGTTCCACAGAGCAAACACGAAACTCCACGAAGGAAATCATTATTAGTATTAATGTCATTCGTGGATAAAATGGCTTTCTGCCTTTGCCGCGCGCGTTAGCGGCTCTATCCCGGAAAAATTTCAAGGACGGGATGAAAACCGGTCTTTCACACCTTAACCAATTTTCACTCGAGTGCAACGAGGATCAAATTGGTTTACATGGTAACATCAATCTTATGTCAGTACTTTGGCGAGAGTGGTTCAGCAACGATGGCAAATGATGACACCGCTCAAGCACTTTATTCTACCGTATAATCAAATTGGCTAACCGATTTCCAAATTGACAGGGTCACTTAAAAAAACTGTCAAGCGGCTTAATCATTTTTTTTGCGAGCAAAACGAAAGGGTATTCCGTTTTAAAATCCTGATCCATTGCTAATCAATCGTGTTCAGTCCCGAAGATAATGGCACCATTGATTAGACCATCTTAGCACTGGAAGATCAAATCATTTTGACAGGTAATCGAAGACAACTATATTCATTTATGAATAGCCAACGAATCATCTTTTAAAAATTGTATTCTTAATACTAAAGGTGATAAGCATGATACCCATAAATTTATAATTAATTAACCATGCATCTATCTTTCCAAAAACTCTTTTACGCGATTGCCTCCGTATTTGGTTTTTTTACAATTTTAATTTTGGCTAAACCGAT
>MNWS01000011.1:14609-24245 GCA_001872685.1 Fidelibacterota bacterium CG1_02_48_14 | reverse complement strand
TAGCCGGTAAATGTCCCGATTTCCAGCGTCTTGTGTGCTCTCATCAGCTTTACCAAAAGCGCCATGAATTGTCCCTGCTCTGGCGCGATCTGCATTTGAGCATTGGGCAATTCCGCCGTTCTTTCCCGCAGTTCGCGTAAAATTTCAGGTTCGCGGAACCCAACTCCCGCGTAGTATGAATAAAAGGAATCCGGCATGAAATCGGTCTGGTTACTCATGGATTAACCTGTCCTTGAACAGTCTGAAATTGACTGGTTTTGTATCTCTCATCCTTTTTCAGGATGTAATACCGGTGGTCGTTGTTGCAGATGTATTTTTAATTGTATTTGTTTTTGGTAAAGGCTTGAATGTGTAAATCATGATACCCCCGAAGAAGGGTTTGCCATCCTTCGGAAAATAGTAGTCCAGGAACGGGATTCGTACGGTCTCACCAGCCGATTGTGAGGCGTGAATCAAATCGCTCTGGTCAATGATCATCCCTTCATGTCCAATCACAATGCCCTGATCAAAGAAGGAGGGTTTCACAAAGGCAACGCCACAAACCGGTGGTAATTTTGACATGAGTTCAGCATTGATCTGATCATTGGGGATGAAAAACACCTGTAATTTGCGCTCCCAGTCCAGCGGCAAAAGTTCCTTGCCATCTTTCTTGTGATTCAGGATCACCGTCACCGAATCCAGTTTTTCGTGGGGAATGAGTGATTGAGAAATATCTACCGTAAAGGGGTTGCTGCGAATCCGGTCAGCGGTGAAGTGCCAGCGCGATTCATAAGTTGGCTGTTTGACACCGGCAGTGGAGCGTTTGTAGTGAATCTGAATCATGTTTTGCCGGGCATGTGTCCAGGTGTCCGCCTGCCCAAAAGCCAGTGTGGTTAAAACATGCCCTGTGCAATCGGAAACATCCAGCCGAATGATGGGATCGGTATCAGGAGCTTGTTCCTCACCCAACTTAAAAATCTCGTAAGGCGTGCCAATGCGCCAAATGGCGATGGCCTTGATTCGCTCCTGAAAATCCGGGAAGTGCTTCCCTAGCTCCGGTAAAAATGCATTAACCTGTTCCGTTGACATTTTCCAGGGTTTGGGTTGTTGCTCCAGCCAAATATAAGGATCAACTGTCGGGGCTTTTTTTCCGGTACAGGCAAGCAACAGCAGCAACATTGATATAAGGATCGTGATGGAAATATTTTTTTTTGTGAACGCAGGTCTATTCAATTTATGTCATCCATCTGATTGATTTGGTTATTTGAAACAACACCGGGTTCCCAAAATTAACAGTCTGAGTTACCAGGATTTGAGCATTTCCTGAAAATAGTCCGTGTGATCAACGTCCAGACTGGTCAGTCGCTCCAAAAATTCCCGTTGTCCAACTTCCCAGTAAAAGTCTCCCAATTCCCGGTATTTCGCCTCCAGAAATTGTTTCGCATAGAGCCGACCTTTTTCACTTTCCAGTCCGGCTTCAAGATTATCCAAAAAGGTTTTGATCTGTCTGAAAGCTTCCTCGTCCTGCTTGCTGCCCCAGGCATACATGGCATCGTAATAGGCATATTTCATTTTACGAAAATTCAGGTTGTTGGTGATCTCTTCAACATCCGTCAAACGGTCATCCCAGCCCTTCGGCATGGAAGATAATGCCCCTTGTTCTGCAATCCGGCGAGCCTGCGTATAGAGCTGAGCACCGCCAAATTGTTCATACGAATCCAATTCACCGGCCAGCAGGATATTCACCCAATAATCAATCAGTCCTGTCAAGGGATCAAAACGCGTCGAGTGGATCAACGGTTCACCGGAGCGATAATTGAAAAGGATCAGCTTATCATAATATTTTTGGTCGGTACCATTGCTCCAAAAAACCTTGCCGGTGTATAGCTGCTGATAGCCATTATCCGAATAGGTATCCAGGTAAAAACTGGCTTGAATGTTGAAGGGTGAATCGTAGGCATCATTCACCCAACTGTAGGACTCGATGTAATACTGAATGCCCCGCTGCAAAGCTTCGGCAATATGCTGCCGGGTATCATCCAGTCGTGTGGCGTCAACCTTGATGTCAGCATTTATCACCTGAGCCTGGACGATCGTGGCCATCAGACCAAGTCCAACCAGAAGTCGTAAGATCATTTTTGTGAATTGCATGGCGTAAACTAAAGATAAGGCGGCCGGATTTTAACACAAGATTGCTTTTTTTTCAAAGAGCATGAGGTTTTATTTAGTGCCATGACCCTAACCGAACGAATTCCCGAAAATGTACTGAATGTTTTTCGCATCGCTGGCGAACTGGCCGACGAACAGCATCTGGAATTATACGGTGTAGGTGGGTTTGTTCGTGATCTTTTACTGAACCGACCCAACAAAGATGTGGATTTAATGGTTGTGGGCGATGGTGTCGCTTATGCCAAATTACTCGCCCGGAAACTCAAAATTTCCCGCACCGTTGTGTATGCCGAATTCGGTACCGCTCTGATTCCATACGGCGAATTTGTCATCGAGGTGGCCTCCGCCCGCCAGGAGACCTATCAACCCGACTCCCGTAAACCCGACGTTGTTTACACCGATCTTAAGGGCGATTTGTCGCGTCGTGATTTCACCATAAATGCCATGGCGTTGGTTTTAAACCAGGACCATTTCGGTGACTTTGTTGATTACTACAACGGTGAAGCCGACCTGGCAGCACGGTTGATAAGAACTCCCCTGGATCCCGAAACCACCTTCTCAGAAGATCCGTTGCGAATGCTGAGAGCGGCGCGATTTGCAGCGCAACTGGACTTTACCGTGGACCCTGCGGCATTAAGCGCTATGGAGCGAATGCGGGAACGCATCTCGATTGTCTCCCAGGAACGCATCAGCGATGAACTTTTGAAAACACTGGGCGCGAAAAAACCCAGTATTGGGTTTTATGTCCTGCACGAAGCGGGATTGCTGACGCTGGTTTTTCCGGAAATCGCTACTTTGGGCGGTGTCGAGGAGCGCGATGGTCAACGCCACAAGGATGTTTTTCACCACACGCTCAAAGTCGTGGACAACACGGCCGATCTCTCGGACAATGTTTGGCTTAGATTTGCCGCGCTGGTTCATGACATCGGGAAGCCCGAAACGAAAAAGTTCGTCAACGGCACCGGCTGGAGCTATCACGGGCACGATGAACTGGGTCGGAAAATGCTGAATCTCATTGGTCAGCGCATGAAATTACCCCGGCGTCTCGTGGCCTACGCCAAAAAGATGACCCGACTACATCTACGCCCCATTGCACTGGCGAATGAAAACGTGTCCGACTCGGCGATTCGGCGTCTCATTGTGGAGGCTGGTGAGAATCTTCAGGACCTGATGATTCTTTGCCGTGCAGATGTCACCTCCAAAGACCCCAAACGCGTCAAGCGTTACTATGGAAATTTCGACAAGGTCATGGATCGGATTCTCGAAGTTTATGAAAAAGACCAGATGCGGGCGTTTCAATCGCCACTACGCGGGGACGAAATTATGACCCTGCTCTCGATTCGGCCAGGTCCTTTGGTGGGCCGAATCAAGAAGGAAATTGAGGAAGCGATTCTGGAAGGTGAGATCCCCAACGAGTACGATGCTGCGCGTGGTTATTTCGATAAACTGCTGGTTAAATATCAGGATGAAATTTCTGCTCAGCGTGAAATCTCCTGATTCACCGATGCCGTCACAAGCACCTCGATAACTTCAGAATAATTACCACATTTTACGATTTTGATTCTATTTTCGGCGCGTATGTTGCTGATGGATTCTAATAGCAAGATTGGAGACAACCTTTATCTGTCAGGCGTGTCCAACGGACGATATGTACGAAACCTATAGTCAATTGCATGCGCCCGGCTGCCCCATCAAACCTAATTCCGGGAGGTAGTTTTTAAATGGAACATCAATCCTTTTTTCAACGCATGCTGAATATTTTTCTGGCTCCCACCGAAGCATTTAAGGATTTAACGGAATCAGTCACCTGGCGCGACTGGGTTTGGCCGCTGGTTTTTATATCCGTGGTACTGGCTGTTGCGCCCAGGTTTTTCCAGGATATTAAGCTGGACGAAACGATGCGAATGATCAACCGTCAGGAAAAAGCCCTCCTGGATAATCCCAATATTCCCGATGATCGCAAAGCAGACATTCAGGAAAGATTCGATGACGGGCGGACAAATATCAATGAAGCCCGGGAAAACCCGTGGAAACTGAAAAACCAATGGGGCTACATTTTGTTGCCCGTTTACCTGTTTATCTTCTTTTCGGTATGGTCTTTATTGTTACTGGTGATCGGCAATTTCGGGATGGGTGGGAAATCAACCTTTTTTCAGGTGTTTACGGTGGTAGCGCTGAGTTATTACATCGGTGGAAACGGGATGCTCATGCAAATGTCGGAAGGCATCGGATCACTTGAACTCATCATCAAGACGCCCTTAATCATGGCGAAAGAGAGTACACAGATACTTTTCAGCCCGGGCTTGTTCATGGATAGTACCGCCTCGTTTCTGGGACGCTTCATCAATCAATTTGATATTTTCCGCCTATGGAGCGTCATCGTTCTTGGAATTGGGTTCGCCACATTATACAAACGGTCCTACGCAACCGGAGTGTGGACAGTGGGAGCATTATGGCTGGCGCTCACTGCACTGGGTGCCGGATTAATGGGACTCTTCCCGGGCGCATGACCTATAAAACTAAAATAGAACATTGAAAATTCGCCGCTTGATAAGGTATTGATTATGCTGTTGAAACGCCTCCTTCTGATTGCTTTTTTAATGGTAACCCCATTTGTTTTTGTTTGGGGTCAGACCGAACAGCTAACCCTTGATGATTGTATCCAACAAGCACTGGAACACAATCAATCGCTGAGTCTGAGCAAGCTTCAAAAGGAGACGAGTATCAGTCAGGCCAAGTCGGCTCAAGCCATTATTCTCCCCTCGGTTGACCTGAGCTTGTCCGGAAATTACGCCGGCGCATTTACACCAGAGACCATCACCGGGATCGATTCCGTCGTAACTTCAGCCGGAACAGTCTATTATCCCAGCACGCAACTCACCGGAAATTATGGCGATCTAAGTTGGGCTGACCGCTATTCCCTCAGCCTGAGCGTCAGTCAGAATGTCTATGACGGCGGCCGCTGGTGGAACACACTAAAAGCAGCCTCCGTTTCTACCGACCTCGCTGAAGTCACTTTTGATCAAAGTCGCGTCAACACCGTCTATCTGGTGAAACAAGCCTTCTATGCCTATTTGGGAACAGCGCGATTGAGGGAGGTTTATTCCGAAATTTTAAAATCCGCCCAGTACCAGCACGATCTGGCATTGGAAAGATTCAAGGTCGGGGCGGCATCATTGAATGACACGCTTCGCACCCGGGTCGGTGTAGAACGCGCTCGTTTGCAGATTATCAACAGCAACAAAGACCTTTCTGCCCGGGCTAAGGAACTTAATCTGATTCTCGCCCGGCCGTATGATACACCGGTGGCATTGGCAGAGGCGACCTGGGCAGCAGTAAAAATTCCGGGGTATGATGAGGCTTGGGCATTAGCCCAGAGCCAAAGTCCGGAAATTCGTCAGCTTGAACGAAACCGGGAATTATCCGATTATAACCTGAAAATTGCGAAAAGTGACTACATCCCCAGTGTGGGACTGAGCGTGGGTTACACCAACAGCGCTAATTCGCCCGGGGACATCGTCGCCAAAGACAACACCAGTTTATCGGCCGGTGTGCGTCTGAACTGGAATCTTTTCAATGGTTATCGCACCAAACGGAATGTGGAGCAAAGACACATTGCAACCCGATCGGCCGACGAAAATTTGAAATACACGGTTGATCAACTGAAAAAAGACATCGCCCAAACGCTTCTGGAAATGAAAGACCTGCAGGAATCGCTGCGAATTTCCCGGATTATTCTGGATGCGGCAGCCCAGGATTATCGCCTGATTCAGGAACAATATCGCGTGGGCTCAGCTTCAATCCTGGATGTCATCAAAATCACCGCCGACTACGAGGACGCCAAAGCCGGCGTCATTCAGGCACAGTACAGCCTGAAATTAGCTGAAGCAAAACTGGATCGCTTTTTGGGCAAACAGAACTGACATGAGCAAATTTTTTAAGAAGAGCAGAAATACAGGGACCTTATGACGAAAAAAAAGCTAATAATCATTATCGCGGTTGTGGTGGTGATTGCGGTAATGGCGTTTTTTGCGCTGAAAAAAGAGAACAAAAACCTTATCGAAGTTCAGACTGAAGCGGTTAAACGGGGGAATATTGTTCATAAAGTCACCGCCTCGGGTCGCGTCCAACCCATCGTTGAGGTGAATGTCTCGGCCGATGTGGCGGGGCGTGTGGTCAAGTTAGATGTAGAAGAGGGCGACTTTGTGAGAAAAGGTCAGTTTCTGGCCCAACTGGATTCCACTGCTTACGCAGCCAATGTTGATCGCGCGAAACAGGCGCTGGCTTCTGCCGAGGCTTCCATGAAATTTGCCCGGCTGGAACGCAATCAACAGTATGAATTATTCAATAAAAAATTGGTAAGCGAGTTGGTGTATCAATCCACTGAATCACGGTACCAACAAGCGCTTTCCGGCGTTGAACAATCCCGGGCTGCGCTTACGCAGGCTCTGGATAATTTCAATAAAACCATTATCGTAGCGCCAATGTCCGGAACGATCACGCGGTTGAACAAGGAGGAGGGTGAAATCGCACTGGGATCAGCCTTTTCAAGAGACATTATCATGAGTGTCGCCGACCTTTCGGAGATGGAAATTCTTATTGATGTGAACGAAAATGATGTGGTCGATGTTGCCCTGGGCGATACGGCCGAAATCGAAATTGACGCCCTGCCGGACACCACCTTTTACGGCATCGTGACCGAAATCGCACACAGCGCCAATCTGTTGAATACCGGTAGCATGGATCAGGTCACCAACTTCAAGGTAAAGGTGAAAATGCTGGATGTACCCACTGAAATTCGTCCCGGCATGTCAGCCGCGGTGGATGTAAGAACGGACATCAATCAAGGGGTACTATCTGTTCCGATTCAGAGCGTGACGATGCGGAAACCCCACGAAATTGCCGAGAAAAAATCAACCGAAGCACCACCGACGGATTCTCTGGCCAATGACGATTTCCAGAACGAGCCGGTTGAGGTCGTCTTTGTCGTGGTCGATGACAACAAAGGTGGCAAGAAGGTGGAAAAACGCGCTGTGAAAACGGGTATTACCGGCGAAAAGGAATTTGAGATTCTGGCCGGCGTTTCCGAAGGAGAGATGGTTGTGAGTGGACCTTACAAAGCCATCAGCCGTGAATTGGACGACAGCACCGAAGTGAAAATCACCAAACGCAAACGGTTCAACCCGAATCAAAAAGAGTCGAAGTAACCCGCAATTTGACGCATGAATAAAATAAATAGTTAGCAATATTATGAGTGAAACCACAATCCCTGTCGAGACACCGAATGCCCCGAGTAGTTCCGATGAGGTCCTGATTCAGGTCAATGACCTGTCCAAAATCTACGAGTTGGGACATACGGAAGTCCGGGCATTGAATGGTGTCAGCATGACGATCCGTAAAAACGAGTATGTCTCCATCATGGGACCATCCGGCTCGGGAAAATCGACGCTGATGAATCTGATTGGCTGTCTGGACTCCCCAAGCCAGGGTGAATATTTTCTGGATGGTGTTAATGTCGCACACATGACGGATGACGAGTTGGCGGCAGTGCGGAATCGAAAAATTGGTTTCGTTTTTCAGACATTCAATCTGTTGCCAAAATCCACTGCCTTGCGAAACGTCGAATTACCCTTGATCTACAATGGTGGCATTCAAAAAAATCAGCGAAAAGCATTAGCCGAAGGGGCCCTGAAAAGAGTCGGTTTGGAATCGCGCATGTTGCATAAGCCCAACGAACTTTCCGGTGGGCAGCGTCAGCGCGTGGCCGTAGCGCGTGCTCTGGTGAACAACCCGGCAATTATTCTGGCAGACGAACCCACGGGTAATCTTGATTCCAAAACGGGGCAGGAGATCATGGCGCTGTTTGATGAACTTCAACAAGCGGGGAATACCATCATTCTCGTCACACACGAAGAGGACATTGCCCTTCACGCTCACCGAACCATCCGGCTTCTGGATGGCAAAATTGCCAGCGATGAAAAAACGGGTAACCACTAAAAGAGGGTAATCCGCCTTCCGGTAATTATGAAAATTCGTCGTTACTTCTTTTTCGAGAATCTCCGCATCGCGCTGGCCGAACTCTGGGCCAATAAAATGCGGTCACTCCTCACCGCGACAGGCATCGTCATCGGCATTATCGCCGTGACATTGATGTCAACCCTCATTGCCGGTGTTGACGGGTTATTCGAAAAGAGTATGTCATTTATTGGCAAAGATGTGGTTTACATTGAAAAATGGCCCTGGGTAGGTGGTGAGGAGTGGTGGACTATTCGGAATCGCCCGGAAATTGATCTGGACCTGGCGGATGAAATTGCCAAGCGCTCGGATTACGCACTGGTGGTGGCAAAAGAACGGGGACGCGGCGCTGACCTGACCTACAAAGAGATGAAGTCCGAAGGTATTTTTGTGAATGGCGTCACCGCCAATTACCTCGAGGTGAGTGCGGTTGAGGTTCAATTCGGTCGATTTTTCACGGACCCGGAAGATCGAACCTATGCCCAGGTCATTTTATTGGGATTTGAAGTTGCCAAATCGCTCTTCCCCAATACCGATCCGCTTGATAAAGAGGTTACCATGGGCGGACACCGGTATCGGGTCATTGGGATTCTGGCGCAGATGGGGAAGTTCATGGGCTTGCAAAACATGGATACCCGAGTTGTGATTCCCCTGAATACATTCGAGAAAAATTTTCAATCCCGACATGGCATGATTCGGATTACCGTTAAAGTCCCCGTCGATCATATCAACCCGGCAATTGAGGAATTGCGAGGTGTGATGCGGATATTGCGTCAGCAAAAGCCCAGTGAACCTGACAATTTTGCGGTCAACCAGCAACAGGCTTTTGAAGAACAATATAACATGATCAAGTATGCCATCGGTGGTACCGGACTGGTTATTACGGCGCTTTCGCTGCTGGTGGGTGGTATCGGGATCGCCAATATCATGTTTGTTTCGGTGAAAGAGCGCACGCGTGAAATCGGCGTTCGGAAGGCAATGGGCGCAAAAAAACGCCACATCAAAGGCCAATTTCTCATTGAAGCCGTGGTGATCACCGGTGTTGCCGGATTGGTTGGCCTGCTGGTTTCCATCAGTCTGAGTTGGGCGATCAACAAATTTGTCTTCCCTGCCAGTATGTCCTTTTTCGTGGGATTTATGGCCATCGCCCTGAGTGTCTTTGTGGGAATGCTGGCTGGTTGGACGCCGGCGCGTCAGGCAGCCAACCTGGACCCGATAGAATCCCTGCGGTACGAATAAATCATGAGCATTCAAATCCTACGCAACGCATCCGATTCCTTTTTCATGGCGATTGAAGCGATTCGTGACAATCTACTGCGTTCCATATTAACACTATTGGGAATCATCATCGGCGTGTTCGCCATTATCGCGGTAATGACCGCGATCCGGACGCTGGAGCATGCCATTAACACGGGCTTGAATATTTTCGGATCCGATGTCATCTGGATTCAAAAAATGCCAGCAATTCGTATC